>NZ_JBEZKG010000005.1:0-359791 GCF_040651535.1 Streptomyces sp. NPDC048420 | reverse complement strand
CGTGGCTGCGGAGCGCTCCGCAGCCACGGCACCTGTCGTGTGTCCGGACGGGCCCGTGGGCTCGCCCGGACAGGGACGGCGGGGTCCGGACAGGGTCGGCGGGATCCGGACCCGTCATCCGGCCCTCGTGAGCCACTACCATCGGCCAGCATCGGCGGGCGTCCGCCCGACCCCCAGGCCAGGGAGCGAATCGTGCTGATCACCCACGACACCCGGTGCGCACTCGACACCGTGGTCGATCTGGTGAACACCGCGCCGGAGGACGACGCGACGCCGGACGCGCTGCCCGATGTCGCGGCACTAGAGGATTTCGTACGAAACCACGAAATCAGCGATGTCGGGACGCTCTCGGAGTTCGACCTGTCGGCCGTTCGCAAGATCCGCGGACGGTTCGCCTCGGTCTTCGCCGCGCCGGACGCCCGGGCCGCGGCCGGGCTCATCAACGAGCTGGTGGCCGCCGCGGGCACCACCCCCCAGCTCACGGATCACGACGGCTACGACTGGCATGTGCACTACTTCGCGCCGGGCGCCTCGGTCGCCGACCACCTGGCCGCCGACTGCGGGATGGCGCTGGCCTTCTTCGTGGTGGCCGGTGAGCAGGAACGGCTGCGGCGCTGCGAGGCGCCCGACTGCCGACGGGCCTTCGTCGACCTGTCCCGGAACCGGTCCCGGCGCTACTGTGACAGCCGGACCTGCGGAAACCGTCTGCATGTGGCCGCGTATCGGGCGCGGCGCAAGGAGGCCGCGGGCTGAGGTCCGGGGGCGGAGGCCGCGGGCTGAGGTCCGGGGGTGGGGGTTCGGGCTGGGGCGGGCTGGGGGTCGCTTCGGACTGGGGTCCGGCGCGGAGGTGGCGACGTGGTCCCCGACGGGTGACGCCGGGGACCACGGGTACGGCTCAGAGCAGCAGCAGATCGTGCAGCGCAGCCATGAGCAGCAGACACCCGATCACCGCAAGGAAGATCATCAGCGGTGGCTGGGAAAGGGCGAAGAGGCATCCGCGCGGCTCGTCCTGCGGCGGCGTGGTGTCGCTCTGTTTCGTGTCCAGCATCTCGCGGCGATGATGGCGCAGTCCGCACCCTCGACGCGATCAACACGCCCGGAATGAGCGGGAGTTCGCCGAATTCCGTGATGTCCGTTTCGGGTTCTGATCGCTTACGGACCGGCGCGGATCCCACTGCGAACGTTTCAGTTCGTCAGGCGACCGTCATATGCCGTGCTTCTTGAGGATGGCCTCGATGTCGCTGAAGTCGTCCGTGGCGGTCTCGGTGGCCTTGGGCCTGCCCGCGGGGCGGGCGGCGGGAGTGCGGGTCGCCGGGGCGAGGGAGGGCGCCGAGGCCGCGGGGGCCACCGCCTCCTGCTGGGCGCCGCGGGCCGCCTTGCGCTCCTTACGGGTGCCGCCGCGGCGGCGCTCGACCGCGCGCGTGGTCGAGAACAGCACCCACGACAGGCCTAGCACGCCGAAGCCCGCCCAGGCGGTCAGGCTGAACGCGGTGTCCGCGACCCAGTCGACGACACCGGTCATCACCAGGCCGAGCGGGACGAGGGAGTAGGCGGCGATACGGGTCGCCGCGAGGAAGCGCTTCCGGTACGCGGTGACCACCGCGATGCCCAGGCCGGCCGCGGCGACGGCGGAACAGACGGTCTCGGCAATCATCCGGTCCTCCAGGCAGGGTCGATCGGCCAGGTGCCACTTCGTCCCTATCCATCCTGCACCTCCCCACCCCGACCGGGCCATGCTCCGGCAGGACATCAGGGACATCTCCGGGTCGTCTCCTCCGGAGGTGCCGGTCGGGGCGTGCGGGGAGGAGGACGGGTGGTGGCGCCGGGCGGGACCGGGGTCGGTGCGGGCGGGTCGGCCTTGGCGGGGCGGACCGGGCAGGCGGGGAGGGTGTGGTGGGGGCGGTGCGGACTGATCGACGAGGGATCGGTGTGGCAGGGGCTTGTCGGGAGGGATGGTAGGTCGGTGCGGACTGATCCACGGGAGAACGGTGCGGGCTTGTGCAGGGCGGGATCCGAAGATCTGCCCCACCGCACCGGACCAGTCGACCGGGACTCGGCTCGGCCGGGCCGGTTCGCCGCAGTCGCGGTCCGGTCGCCGAGGCAGGTGCGGGCGAGGTCGCCGTCGCCGGGGACGGACGAGGCCGCCGCGACCGAGGTCCGGTCGGCCGGAGCAGACGCGGACGAGGCCGCCGCACTCGCAGTCCAGTCAGCCGGGACAGATGCAGCCGAGGTCGCCGCCGCCGGGGACCACTCACCCCAAGCAGCTACAAACGAGGCCACCACGACCGAGGTCCAGTCGGCCGGAGCAGACGCAGACAAGGCCGCTGCGATCGGGGTCCAGTCGGCCCGGAGCAGACGCGGACGAGGCCGCCGCCGCCGGGGACCACTCACCCCAAGCAGCTACAAACGAGGCCACCACGACCGAGGTCCAGTCGGCCGGAGCAGACGTCGGCGAGGCCGCCGCAGTCGCAGTCCAGTCGGCCGGAGCAGGTGCAGGCGAGGTCGCCGCGTCGAGGTCCGGTCGGACGGAGCCGATGCGGACGAGGTCCGGGGTCGGGTTCGAGTCGGTGCGGGCGTGGACGGGGTCGTGCGACCGGGGCCGCCCGAGCTGGGAGACTGGGGGGATGAGCGACCCCTCCCCCGTCCGTCCCGCCGTGCCCGTTCTCGATGTCTGGTGCGAGCTGCAGTGTCCGGACTGCCGTGGCGCCCTGGACGACGTCCGGGCCCTGCGTGCCCGTTACGGCGACCGTCTGGAGCTGCGGCTTCGGCACTTCCCCTTGGAGAAGCACAAGCATTCCTTCGCCGCCGCGCAGGCCGCCGAGGAGGCGCTGGAGCAGGGGAAGGGCTGGGAGTACGTCGAGGCCGTGCTCGGGCGGGTCGAGGAGCTGGACCGTAGGGGTGAACCCCTCCTGGTCGAGGTGGCCCGTGAACTCGGTCTCGACGCCGAGGAGTTCGACACCGCGCTGATCGACGGCCGGCACATCCTGATCGTGGACGCCGACCAGGCCGAGGGCAAGGCGATCGGCGTCACCGGCACACCGACGTACGTCATCGGAGGCGAGCGCCTCGACGGCGGCAAGAGCCAGGCCGGGCTGCGCGAGCGGATCGAGAAGATCGTGGACGGACTGCTCGCCGGACAGGACTGACCCGGCACCGGCACAGGGCCCGTCTCAGAGCAGGCTCTTGTACATCGAGTAGCCCGCCGTCTCGTATCCCAGCGACTCGTAGAGCCGCTCGGCCGGTGTGTTGCCCGCGAAGACGTTGAGGCCCAGGACCCGTCTGCCGGAGGCGATCGCCTGGGCCTCGGCCACCAGCATCAGGGAGCGCCCGTGCCCGCGGCCGCGGAAGGCCTCGTAGGCCTCGACGTCGTAGACGAACGCCTTGTCGTCGATGAACTCCACCCACAGGACCCCGACCGGGACAGCGTCGTGCTCCAGCACGCTGTAGAGGGCGTGCTCCGTCACGAGGCCCCGCGCCACCAGCTGCTCGTGGTCCCGCTCCGACCTCGCCCGCGCCACGGCCTCGGGCACCCCGCGCTCGCTCCAGTCCCGCGCGTACTCGACGATGCCCTGCTGCGTCCACGGCCCGAACTCCGCCTCGGTCATGGGCCGGACGCGGCTGCCCGGGGGAAGTTGGGGGGCCGTGGTACCGAGCCGTTTCTCCATGCCCCGGTTGCGATGGACGTATCCGAGCGCGGTGGCGAGCCGCAGCGCGGGGTCGGCGGCGCCCGGGACCCTGATCTCCACCTGCCCGCAGCCCCAGCCCCTGGCCACTTCCTCGGCGGCGAGCGCGGCGACGGTGCCCCGGCCGCGCCTGCGGTCCGGTTCCTCGATCCGCAGGTCCTGGATCTGGGCGATGGACGGGCCGAAGGCCGGGTGGGTCTTGAGGTGTATCGCCCCGACGGGACGGCTGTTCACGCACACCGTGTAGTGGCGGGACAGCCCCCCGTCGGCGCCGCGCTGGAGCGGCTCGGTCGGCCGCAGGGTGGTGGTCATCACCGGAGTTCTACCCGCTGCCGCGCGCCAGGTCAGCCCAATTGTCCGGGGCTTTACGGATCGAGGTCGTGCCCGGCCCGCTCCTCGAAGATCCGCATGGCCTTGGCGGTCACCGGGCCGGGCGCGCCCGGCAGTTCGCGTGCGTCGACGCGGTGCACGGCCTGGACGTCCCGCAGGGTCGAGGTGAGGAAGACCTCGTCGGCCCGCTCCAGGACGTCCAGCGGCAGGTCGGTCTCCTTGGCGCCGGTCCATTCGACGGTCAACGCGCGCGTGATGCCCGCGAGACAGCCTGAGGCGACCGGCGGGGTGTGGATCTCGCCGTCGAGCACGACGAAGACGTTCGACCCGGTCCCCTCGCACAGCTGCCCGACCGTGTTGGCGAACAGCGCCTCGGAGGCGCCCTGCTCACGCGCGCGGGCGAGAGCGACGACGTTCTCGGCGTAGGAAGTGGTCTTGAGGCCGGTGAGCGCGCCGCGCTCGTTGCGGGTCCACGGAACCGTGATCACGGCCGTGGAGTCGGGGCGGGGGTGGGACTCCCCCAAGGCGACCACCAACGTCGGTCCGTGCTCACCCCGGTCGGAACCCAGCGGCCCCTGGCCGCCGGTGTAGGTGATGCGCAGCCGTCCCAGCGGCATGGGATTCGCTTCGAGTACGGCGGCACAGGCACCGCGGATCTCGTCGTGATCGGGGTCGGGCAGCCCCAGGCCCCGCGCCGACCGGGTCAGCCGGTCCAGGTGCCGGGTGAGCGCGAAGGGGCTGCCGTGCACCGCCTTCACGGTCTCGAAGATGCCGTCGCCCACGGTCAGCCCGTGGTCGAGGACGGAGACACGGGCGGTCTCGATGTCCTGCAGCCCGCCGTCGAGCCAGATCTTCACGTCGATGGTCCCTCTCCGCTCACACCGTACGTTCCCGACGCTACCGCGAGCAGCCGCGCCGCCTTCAGCTCGGTCTCCCGCCACTCCGCCTCGGGGTCGGATCCCCAGGTGATCCCGGCACCGGTGCCGAAGCGCAGCACTCCTTCGGCGCGGTCGATCCAGAAGGTGCGGATACCGACGGCCAGCTCCCCGGTACCCCGGTCGGCGTCGACCCACCCGAGGCCTCCGCAGTACGGCCCCCTGGGCGCGGTCTCCAGCGCCTCGATGATCCTCAACGCACTGGACTTGGGCGCACCGGTGACCGACCCGGGCGGGAAGGCGGCTTCCAGCAGCCCGGCCCAGTCGGCGTCCTCGCGCAGCTCGCCCCGCACGGTCGACACGAGATGGACGAGACCGGGGTGCTTCTCGACGGCGCACAGATCGGGGACGGTGACGCTGCCCGTGGCGCACACCCGGCCCAGGTCGTTCCGCACCAGGTCGACGATCATCACGTTCTCGGCGTAGTCCTTGGCCAGCAGGTCCTCCTCGGTCCGCCCGGTGCCCTTGATCGGCCCCGACGCCACGACCCGCCCTTCCCGGCGCAGGAAGAGCTCGGGGGACGCGGTGGCGATCTCCACCCCGTGTCCGGGCAGCCGGATCGTTCCTGCGTACGGCGCCGGGTTGCCGCGGGCCAGCAGCGCGGTCAGCGCGTCCACGTCGGCGCCGGGCGCGAGGGGCGCGGTCAGCACCCGGCAGAGGTTGGCCTGGTAGACCTCGCCGGTGGCGATGTGGGCGCGAATCCGCCGTACGCCCTCCGTGTACGCGGCGCGATCCAGCGACGACGTCCAGTCACCGACCGCCGGCCCCCGCCACGCCCCGGCGGTCGGCGCGGGCACCGGCTCCCGGCGTACGTCGGCGAAGCGGGCGCAGGTCAGACCGCCCTCGAAGTCCGCGGCGACGGCCCAGAAGCCGGTGGAGTCCAGGGCCGCGGGGTCGCTGGTGACATCCAGGAGACCGGTGGCGACACGGTCGCCGAAGCGGGCGAGAGGAGCGAGGTCGAGCACGCTGTCGAGTCTATGGGGGGTGTCCCGCGGGTGACCTGGCCATGTCCCTCCGGGGCCTCTGACCACGTACGTCGACATGCGCACCGCAGCACGCTGCGCAAACGCGTTTTTGTACTGGCCCCGGAATCCGCTAGAGTTCAACTCGTCGCCGGGCCGCGCAAGCGGATCGGAAGGACAGGCGAACGTAGCTCAGTTGGTAGAGCGCAACCTTGCCAAGGTTGAGGTCGCGAGTTCGAACCTCGTCGTTCGCTCGGAAGAGCAAGGGGGATCATCCCGAACCCCCAACACTCCTGGTGGAGTGGCCGAGAGGCGAGGCAACGGCCTGCAAAGCCGTCTACACGGGTTCAAATCCCGTCTCCACCTCCAAGGACGATTAGCTCAGCGGGAGAGCGCTTCCCTGACACGGAAGAGGTCACTGGTTCAATCCCAGTATCGTCCACTGGATCTTCAAGAGATCATCGAAGGTCTGACCCGCGCGATTAGCTCAGCGGGAGAGCGCTTCCCTGACACGGAAGAGGTCACTGGTTCAATCCCAGTATCGCGCACGCAGTACACACGATCCTGATCGTGGTTTCCCGCGCGATTAGCTCAGCGGGAGAGCGCTTCCCTGACACGGAAGAGGTCACTGGTTCAATCCCAGTATCGCGCACAGACCGAAGCCCCCGGCCCTGCGGCCGGGGGCTTCCTCGTTGATCGGTCAGCTGGAGAACAGCATGTGGCCGAAGCCGCGGTTGCGGTGGTGGCCGCCGTGATGACCACCGTGGCCGCCGTAGTGACCACCTCCGTGCTGCGGCGCGCCCCAGGCCGGTGCGCCGGGCGCGGCCGGGTACTGAGGAGCGGCCGGGGGCGGGGGAACCATCGGACCGCCGCCGTACTGGCCCTCAAGTCGGGTCAGCGCCTCCAGCTCGCCGTAGTCGAGAAAGATCCCGCGGCAGCCGCTGCACTGCTCGATCTGGACACCGTTGCGGTTGTACGTGTGCATCGGTGCGTGACACTTCGGACACTGCATCGTCGGCTCAACTCCTCGCCCGTTGGTCCTGCTTCGCGTTACGCCAGGACAGACTCCGTCCGGACCTGGTCGGTTGCACCCTACTTCGCGAAACCGTCCGCCAACTCCGGCGGGGCGGAACCCATTCGGTCACAGGCGTCGACGACCGTCTGCTCCACTTCGTCCAGCGGCCGGTCCGCCTCGATCGCCTTGGCGACGGCCCGGGCGGCGGTCTGCACGGTGAGGGCGCGGGCGGGGACGTCCAGAGCGGGCCAGGGGTCGCCGTCGGCCGGGACGGCCGGGCCGCCGGCCGCGCGGTAGGCGCCGAGGAAGCGGGCCCAGTCCTCGGGCGGCAGCAGGCCACAGGCGTACCAGGCCGCGGGGCGGGCGAGGTCCCAGGCGGGTTCTCCCACGCCGAGGTCGTCGACGTCGATGAGACGCCAGGGGCCGTCCGGGGCGGGGTGGCGGACGAGCTGGCCCAGGTGGAGGTCGCCGTGGCAGAGGGTCGTGGTGTCGGACATGGGGGTCTCGGCGCGGGCCCAGGCCGGGAGGGCGGACCATGCGCGGAGCACGGGGGCGACGGCGGGGCTGTGCCGGTGCCTGGCGGCCGCGAGAAGGCGGGCGATGGCGAGGGCGGCTTTGACGGGACCGCGCATCGGAGGCAGCGCGGCTGGGGCCGGGGTGCGGTGGAGGTGGGCGAGGAGGGTGGCGGCGGGTTCCCAGGGGGCGGCGTCCGGGTTCTCGGGGTCCACGGGGGCGCCGTAGGGCCAGAACGTGACGAGTCTGCCGTGCAGGTCCACGGGGGTCTCGTGGAGCGGGTTGAGAAGGATGCCGGGGAGATGGGCCGCCGCGGTCAGGCGTGGGATCAGGTCGGCGGGGGTGGTGTCCGGGGCGTGGGCCTTCGCAACGGTGTCGGCGTGCCGGACGACGGTGGCGTCGGGGCGGTCCGCGAGCGTCGTGGCTCCACAAGGGCACGCCGCTTGCCTGCGCGCGTGAGCCTCGGTTCTGGCTCTGCGGGTGAGCTCGGTGAGCAGAGGGTGGGTGATCACGAGACGCCTATCGGGGTGCCGGGTCCGGTCGTTGGGCGGGTGCGGGCTCGTGGGGCCGGTCCCGCAGTTCCCCGCGCCCCTGGGGGGTTGCAGTCAACCTACGCCAGGACGGACCGTGCGCCACGATGGGCCGTCGGCCGCGTACGGCGGCCCCGACCCACAACACACCCGCACGCGCTACACACGCCCCCACCGAGCCCGCAGCTGCGCCGCAGGCATCTCAGGGGCGCGGGGAACTGCGCAAAACACCAGCCGCCACCGAACCCGCAGACAAACAACAACAAACGGCAATGCCGGCGCAGCTCCCCAGCTGCACCGGCATTTTTGCCGTCCGCCGCACCCCCGTCCCCACGGGGTTTCATGGGTGGATGTCCCCGCCCGGACCGCTCTTCCGGGCCTGGGGTCGCCGCTCAGCGCCCCAGCATCACTCCCACGGACGACGCCTGTGTGGCCACTGTCTCCCAGCCGTCGAAGACGACGAGGAGCAGGACCGCCAGAGGAAGGGCCATGAGCGTCGCCACCAGCGGGTGACGACGGCCCGTACGGCGGGGCTGACGTGTGCGGGACAGTGTCCGCGGTGCCGTAAGAGCCATGGTCCCTCTCCTGACCGTTCTGTTGTCGTTGGCAGCGGCGGGTGTCTGACCTCGGGGGACGAGTGCTGCACCCGCCGCTTGACCTCAAATCTAGGCGTCACGGCCTCAGCGCACGTCATGCCCTCGTACCGATTGCCGGGCCTCCCCGAGGATGAGCCATGACCAGCTGAGTACTCCCGTGGGTGGAGACGGAGACCTAGGTCTCGGGGTCTTCCCGGAGGGGTCGCCCGGTCTGCCCTGTTTTCTCCGAGCTGTCCTCGCGCGGCACCGGCTGCTCGACCAGCGCCAGCACCCTCGTCGCCATGAAACGGGCCGTGCGCACCACCGATCCGTTCCGCGTGACTTCGCTCACTTCCACGACACCTCGTCGTACCGCCGTCTCCACCCGGCGGCCCGCCCTGCTCGCCACCACCTCGTAGGTGCGCGTCGTGTCCCCTGCGTCCACGACTATCTCCACGCGATCACCCTTCACGGGTTCAATCCCCCTTCTGCGACGGGTGGTTGGGATCACAGTCGACCCGAAGTCGCCCTGTCCCCGGACCCCCTGACCACCCCTCAAGTCTCCCACCCGGCACTGACAATCCATCGGGACGAGAGGGCGCGGCTCCTGCGCGCGGCGGCCCGTGGAAACGTAAGCTGTCGCTCGTCACACGGACCGGGCAGCGGGGATGAACATGGCGATGATGCGCCTGAGGCGCGAGGACCCGCGCGTCGTCGGCTCGTTCAGGCTTCACAGACGGCTCGGCGCGGGCGGGATGGGCGTCGTCTACCTGGGCTCCGACCGCAAGGGACAGCGGGTCGCGCTGAAGGTCATCCGGCCCGATCTGGCCGAGGACCAGGAGTTCCGGTCGCGGTTCGCGCGTGAGGTCTCGGCCGCCCGGCGGATCCGCGGCGGGTGCACCGCCCGGCTCGTCGCCGCCGACCTCGAGGCGGACCGTCCGTGGTTCGCCACCCAGTACGTGCCCGGCCCCTCCCTGCACGACAAGGTCGCCGACGAGGGCTCGTTGAGCGCCGCCGAGGTCGCCGGCATCGGCGCCGCCCTCTCGGAAGGACTCGTCGCCGTGCACGAGGCCGGGGTGGTGCACCGTGACCTCAAGCCGTCCAACATCCTCCTCTCCCCCAAGGGCCCCCGGATCATCGATTTCGGGATCGCCTGGGCGACCGGGGCCTCCACCCTCACCCATGTCGGCACCGCCGTCGGCTCCCCCGGTTTCCTCGCGCCCGAGCAGGTGCGCGGTGCCGCGGTGACGCCGGCCACGGACGTGTTCTCGCTCGGCGCGACCCTGGCGTACGCCTCGATGGGCGACTCGCCCTTCGGGCACGGCAGTTCCGAGGTGATGCTGTACCGCGTGGTGCACGAGGAGGCGCAGCTGCACGGGGTGCCCGACGCGGTGGCCCCCCTCATCCGCGCCTGTCTGGCGAAGGACCCCGAGGAGCGGCCGAGCACGCTCCAACTGTCGCTGCGCCTCAAGGAGATCGCGGCCCGCGAGGCACAGGGGCTGCCGGAGTTGCGTCCGCCCGGGCCGCGCGGCAGCGAGGCGGACCGGCCCACCGGACGGATCGCCGACACCTACCCGGACCGGGCCGTGCAGCGGCGTCCGCAGGGGCAGTCCGGGCCGCCCAGTTCGCCGGGGGCTTCTCCGGCACGCGGTTCCGGACCGGTGCGCGGCCAGGCGCCCGCCCGTGGCGGAGTCCCGTCACGCGGCGGCAGCACCCCGCGCGGCAACGGCGCCCCCTCCTCCCGCCCCGGCCCGCCCTCCTCTCGGAACACGACCCGCTCCGGCAGCGGAAGCCGCCCGGCCCCGCGCAGCGGTACGGGACGGCCCACCTCCAGGAACACCAAGACGGGACTGCGCCCCGCGAACCCCCGCCTGCTGCGCCAGCGTCTGTTCGTGTTCGTCGTCGTGACCCTGTTCGTGGCGCTCGCCATCGCCGCGGCCCAGGGCTGTCAGGGGCCGCCGCGTGGACTGGGCGGCCACGACGGAGCCGTACGGGACCAGGGGCAGGGGCAGGTGCAGGCGCCGCCGGAACAGGAGCCGCAGCGGCGGTCGGCCGGCGGCGGCACGGACTGAGTACTTCGCCGCTGGGGCCGTAGCCGAGCGCCCCGGCCCGCCGCCGCTCAGCCCTGTGGCCGTCCCGTCGCCACGGCGTAGAAGGCGACGGCCGCTGCCGCTCCCACATTGAGGGAGTCGACGCCGTGGGCCATCGGGATGCGGACCCATTCGTCGGCGGCGACCAGGGCCTGGGTGGTGAGGCCGTCGCCCTCGGCGCCGAGCATCAGGGCCACGCGGTCCATCTTGTGCGGGGCGGCCTCGTCGAGGGTCTTGGCCTTGGCGTCCGGGGTGAGGGCGAGGAGGGTGAAGCCGGCCTCGCGGACCGACTCCAGGCCCTTGGGCCAGGTGTCGAGACGGGCGTAGGGGACCGAGAAGACGGCCCCCATCGAGACCTTGACGCTACGGCGGTACAGAGGGTCTGCGCAGTCGGGGGACAGCAGGACCGCGTCCATGCCCAGGGCCGCCGCCGAGCGGAAGATCGCGCCGATGTTGGTGTGGTCGTTGACCGACTCCATGACGACCACCCGGCGGGCGCTCTGGAGCAGTTCGGCCGCCGTGGGCAACGGTTTGCGCTGCATGGAGGCGAGCGCACCGCGGTGCACGTGGTAGCCGGTGACCTGTTCGGCGAGCTCCGGGCTGACGGCGTACACCGGGGCCGGGAGCTCGTCGATGACGTCCCGCATGACGTCGACCCACTTGGCGGACAGCAGCATGGAGCGCATCTCGTAACCCGCGTCCTTCGCCCGGCGGATGACCTTCTCGCCCTCGGCGATGAACAGGCCCTCGGCGGGTTCGCGTTTGCGGCGCAGTTCGACGTCGGTCAGGCCCGTGTAGTCGTGCAGACGCGGGTCGTCGGGGTCATCGACGGTGATGAGATCGGCCACAGGGTGATACTGCCTTGTCCTGGGAGCGGTGCCAACGGCTTGGGACAGATGGGTTACCACGGGTTACATCGGTGGCACCGACGCCTGCGGTCCCACGGCGACGACCTCGCCGACGACGATGACGGCCGGGGGCTTCACGTCCTGGGCGACGACCGCCTCGCCGACCGTCGCCAGGGTGGCGTCGACCCGGCGCTGGGCTGCCGTCGTGCCCTCCTGTACCAGGGCGACCGGGGTGTCGGGGGACTTGCCGTGGGCGACCAGGGTCTCGGCGATCCGGCCGATCTTGTCGACGCCCATGAGGATCACGAGGGTGCCGGTGAGCTTGGCGAGCGAGGGCCAGTCGACCAGGGAGCGTTCGTCGTCGGGGGCGACATGGCCGCTGACGACGGTGAACTCGTGTGCGACTCCGCGGTGGGTGACCGGGATGCCGGCCGCGCCCGGGACCGAGATCGAGCTGGAGATCCCGGGGACGACGGTGCAGGGGATGCCGGCCTCGGCGAGGGCGTGCAGCTCCTCCATGCCACGGCCGAAGACATAGGGGTCCCCGCCCTTCAGCCGTACGACCGACTTGCCCTGCTTGGCGTGCTCGATCAGGGCGTTGTTGATGGCCTCCTGGGCCATGAAACGGCCGTAGGGGATCTTCGCCGCGTCGATCACCTCGACGTGCGGCGGGAGTTCGGCGAGGAGATCACGCGGGCCGAGGCGGTCGGCGATGACGACGTCGGCCTCGGCGAGGAGGCGGCGGCCGCGGACGGTGATCAGGTCCGGGTCGCCGGGGCCGCCGCCGACCAGGGCGACGCCGGGGGTACGGGTGCGGTGGTGCGGGGCGACGAGGGTGCCGTCGCGGAGGCCTTCCACCACGGCGTCCCGGATGGCGGCGGTGTGGCGGGGGTCGCGGCCCTTCGCCTTCGTGGTGAGTACGGCGACCGTGACGCCCTCGCTGTGGCCGGTCGCGGGGGTCCAGGCGGTGGCGGCGTCGGCGTCGTCGGAGCGGACGCACCAGACGCGGTGGCGCTCCGCTTCGGCGGAGGCACGGCTGTTCGCCTCGGTGTCGCTGGTGGCGATCAGGGCGTACCAGGCGTCTTCCAGGTCGCCTTCCTGGTACGGCCGCCTTTCCCAGGTGATCTCGCCCGCGTCCGCCATCGCCTCCACGGAGGGGGTCGCCGAGGGGGACACGAGGAGGACGTTCGCTCCCGCCGCGATCAGGGCCGGGAGGCGGCGCTGGGCCACCTGGCCGCCGCCGAGGACGACGACCTTGCGGTCGGTGAGACGGAGGCCTACGGGGTAGGCGGGGTTCTCGGCCATGAGGGTGCGGCTCCTCCGGGGCTTGGCGGTGGCCCTGACGTGCAGATTTTACGGGGTGGCTGGATGAGGCGGCTCAGGTGTCCGGTGGCTGGGCGTGGTTGCCGGGTGCGGGCGCGTGGGTCCGTGCCCACCCGTCCCGCCCTGCGGGACGACTGCCCACGGACCCACGTGCGAGGGGACGCGGGCACACCGTCCCCGCGTCCCCCTCCCTGACACCTACTTCTCGGTGACCCCAGCCGAGTCGAACGTCGCCACCTCGTGCATCGCCCTTGCCGTGCTCTGGACCAGCGGGAGGGCCAGCAGCGCGCCCGTGCCCTCGCCGAGGCGGAGGTCGAGGTCGACCAGAGGACGGAGGCCGAGTTTGTTGAGGGCGGCCACGTGGCCCGGTTCCGCGCTGCGGTGGCCCGCGATGCAGGCCGCGAGGACCTCCGGGGCGATCGCGCGGGCGACCAGGGCGGCGGCGCCCGCGCTGACGCCGTCGAGGATGACCGGGGTGCGCAGGGACGCGCCGCCCAGCAACAGGCCCACCATCGCCGCGTGTTCGAAGCCGCCGATCGCCGCCAGGACGCCGATGGGGTCGGCGGGGTCCGGCTGGTGGAGTTCGATCGCGCGGCGGACGACCTCGGTCTTGCGGGCCAGGGTCTCGTCGTTGATGCCGGTGCCGCGGCCGGTGACGTCGGCCGGGTCGGTGTCCGTGAAGACCGAGATCAGGGCGGCCGACGCGGTGGTGTTCGCGATGCCCATCTCACCGGTGAGGAGTGCCTTGTTGCCGGCCGCGACCAGGTCACGCGCGGTCTCGATACCCACCTCGATGGCCTGCTTGGCCTCCTCGCGGGTCATCGCGGGCCCTGTGGTCATGTCGGAGGTGCCCGCGCGGACCTTGCGGGGCAACAGGCCGGGCGTGGCCGGGAGTTCGGACGCCACACCGACGTCCACCACACACACCTCGGCGCCCACCTGACCGGCGAAGGCGTTGCAGACCGCCCCGCCGCCAAGGAAGTTGGCGACCATCTGGGCCGTCACCTCCTGCGGCCAGGGGGTGACACCCTGGGCGTGCACACCGTGGTCGCCGGCGAAGATCGCGACGGCCGCGGGCTCCGGGATCGGCGGCGGGCACTGCCGTGAAAGCCCGGACAGCTGCGCGGAGATGATCTCCAGCATGCCGAGCGCGCCCGCCGGCTTCGTCATCCGCTTCTGCCGTTCCCAAGCCTCGCCGAGCGCCTTGGCGTCCAACGGGCGGATCTGGGCAATGGTCTCGCCGAGCAGGTCGTGCGGCTCCTCACCGGGCAGGGCGCGACGGCCGTACGTCTCCTCGTGCACGACCCACGACAGCGGGCGGCGCTTGGACCAGCCGGCCTGCATCAGCTCGGGCTCTTCCGGGAACTCGTCGACGTAGCCGACGCACAGGTAGGCGATGACCTCCAGGTGCTCGGGCAGGCCGAGGGCGCGGACCATCTCGCGCTCGTCGAAGAAGCTGACCCAGCCGACGCCGAGGCCCTCGGCGCGGGCGGCGAGCCAGAGGTTCTCCACGGCGAGCGCGGCGGAGTACGGGGCCATCTGCGGCTGGGTGTGCCGGCCGAGGGTGTGGCGGCCGCCGCGGGTGGGGTCAGCGGTGACGACGATGTTCACCGGGGTCTCGAGGATGGCCTCGATCTTCAGTTCCTTGAACTGCTTGGCCCGGCCCTTGGGCAGCGACTTGGCGTACGCCTCGCGCTGACGCTGGGCCAGGTCCTGCATCGCCCCGCGCGTCTCGGCGGAACGGATGACGACGAAGTCCCAGGGCTGCGAGTGACCGACGGACGGGGCCGTGTGGGCGGCCTCCAGGACGCGGAGCAGCACCTCGTGCGGGATCGGGTCGCTGCGGAAGCCGTTGCGGATGTCGCGGCGCTCACGCATGACCTTCAGCACGGCCTCGCGCTCGGCGTCGTCGTAGGCGGGCGCGGCGGGGCCTGTGGACAGTCGTGCTTCTTCCACGGCTGCCGTGCTCACTTCTTCCGGTGCTTCCTGGTCTTCATGATCGGCCACCCTGGTGTCCAGGTCGTCCGCCTGCTGTACGAGTTCGGCGTCGCCGTCGGCCTCACGCGGGGCCGGGACCACGGGTTGCCCGACCTCGTCCGCGGGGGGCGTCAGAGGCTGCGGCGGGGTCGGCGCGAGCTGCGGGGTGGTCGGCACCGAACCGTCCACCGGCACGAACTCGCCCAGGGGCTGGCCCGGTTGGGGCTCCAGAGGCACCGTGGAAGGCAGCGCGGCGGGGGCCTCGGTGGTGCCGGGGAACGCAAACTGGGGCGGAGCGTCCGGGAGTTCGGCGGCGAGCGGCTGGAGGGCCGGGGACTGGGGGCCCTGCGGGGGCGCGCCCGGGACGGTCGCGGGGTCCTCCGCAGCCGCGGTCGCCGGGTTCATCGGCTGTGCCGCGACCGGCTGTACGTCGGTGCCGTCCGCGTCCGCCACGAGGGGCTCCGGCGCGTCCTGGACAGGGGCGGGCTGGTCCGCGGGGAGCGGGTGGCCGACGGGGCCCTGCGGAGCGGCGGGCTGTGCGAGGTCGGGGGCCGGGACGAGGTGCGGAGCCTGCGGGTCCTCGGCGGGCTGGCCGGTCGGGGCGGGTTCCTGGCCCAGCTCCTGCACCGGGGCCGGTAGCGGCTGCTCGGCGGGGACGGTTTCCTGCGCGACGGGCGGCTCGGGGATCGCCGGGGCGGAGTCGGCCTCGGCGGCGTCTGCCTCGCTGATGGCGGTGGCGGCGTCCGTCGGCTCCAAGGCCTGCTCGGACTCCGCGGGCTCGGGAAGAGGTACGGCCTCGGGGGCGTCCGGGAGGGCTGCGGTGGCGGCTTCCTCGACGGGGAGCGCGGCGGCTTCCTGGGCCGCGTCGGCGTTCTGCTCGTGGCTGTCTTCCGTCATGACAGCCGCGTCCTGGGCGATGTCGGCCCCGGACGTCTCGTCGGCCGTGGCCGGCTCGGCGCCCACGACCTCCGCCTCGGACACGACGGCCTCGGCGACCGGCATGCCGCTGTCGGAGTCGACCACCGGTTCGGGAGTCTCCACCACAGGCACGGCCTCGGGCGCCGGCGCCTCCAGGACCGGCGCGGGCTCAGCCGGTTCGGCGGTCTGCACGGCCTCGGTCACCGGCAGGATTTCGGCGGAGTCGGCCTCGCTCGGAGCGGCCGTCTCCGCTGCGGCAACAGCGACGGGAGCGGTGCCCGGCGTCTGCTCGCCATCGACAGCGGGCGCTGTGCCCGTTGCCTGCTCCTCCTCGGCGGCCTCCGGGACGCCCTGAGCAGCGTCCACGGCATAGCCGGCATCCGGAACCTGAGCCGCCTCGGGGGCCGGTCCGTCCGCCGGGACCGGGCCCGGGACCAGGTCCGCTGCGGCGGCCGGAGCGACCTCGCCGTTCGCGATCTCAACCGCGTCGGGCAGCACAGCGTCTTCCGCCACCTGTCCGGCGCCCAGGTCGGCACCGGCGACAGGCGCGGGCTCACCCCCGACAGCCTGCACCTCATCCGCTCCGGAGCCGTCGTCCAGAACCTGACCCGCGTCGGCAAGCGAACCCTCCGCCGCCGCGGAGGCGTAGGCGGCCGGCTCCGGAACCGCCTCGACATCCGGCACCGGGGTCACGGGAGCCTCGTACGCCGTCACCCCCGTCTCGGAGGCGAGGCGGGCCATCGTCGCCTGGGCCGCACCCACCGGCTCCTGGGTCGGAACAACCGTTTCGGCAGCCGGGGCCACCGTACTCACCGGCGTCTGGACGGCGGCCTGGGCAGGGGCGCCCCAGGGGACCGCGCCCTGCGGCTGCGGGGCTTCGAAGTACTCGGGGCCGGGCGTGGCCGCGGCCGGCTGCCGAACCGGCACGCCGGCGGGGCCACGGTCCGCGAGGGAGCGGACCGGGCTCGCGGAGGCGTCGGGGATCGGCGGGCCGAGGTGCAGTGGCCGGCGAGGTGTGATGGGCGGGATCGGCACCGTCGGAGCCTGGGGAGTGCGGACGGCGCTCAGATCGTGCGCTCCGCTGTCGCGGCCGGACATCTCGTGCGGGCCGGGCTCGTGGACGGTCTCGACGACCGGCTCGGGCGCGGGAGGGGCGACCTCGTTGCCCCAGGGGCTCTGGGCGCCCGGCAGCAGCAACAGGTCTTCGTCCTCGGCGGTGGTCTCGGAGAGGTAGGTGTACGCACCCGGCGTGGGGACGCCCGGCTGTTCCACCATGCCTGCGCTCTCCGGCAGCCCGTCGCCCGGAACCTGGCCGGTGTCGGTCATGCGTACCCCTCGCCCATCGGTTAGTGCTTCTACGACCAGCTCACCGGGGACGGCGCACCGACCGCCCCCGTGTGAAGAACGAGCGTGCGTGCCCAGCGGCACGAACGGCCCGCCGAGAAAGACGACAAAGCCATTAACTGGCATTGTCCCGGCCGTTGCTCCGTCGCGACAGGTTGATCCGCGACGGTCCGCTGTGGACTGCGCCACGTTGCGCGTCCTCCGGTTCTGCCGTACCACACCCACCCCAAAACGGGCGCGCTTTCCGGACATTGGCGAACGAATGCCGGGCAGCCGGGAGCGGTACAACGGTCGGCCAGCCTACCGCGCGCAGTACGACAACAGGATCACGGGGACGGCGAACCGACGACCGGAGGCGTCAGGCCGTGCGGTCCGGGAGAACCCCGCTGAGCAGGAACGCGACACTCCGTTCCGTCTCCGTCCAGGCCCTGGTGTCGAGTTCGACGGACTGGAGGAGGGCGCACTCGACGCGGTAGCCGTGTTCGGTGAGGTCCCGGCCGACGAGTTCGGCCTCGTCGCGGGTGGCCGCGTGGGCGACGATGCGCTGCGGGCGCCGGTCGGCGACCGCGGAGACCACCGCCACTCCCCCGCCGCCGACGCGGACGACGTCCGGTTCGGGCAGGTTCTCCAGGACGTGCGGGGCGGTGCCGTAGACGATCTGGACCTGGAGTCCGAAGGTGCGGGCGTTGGTCTCGGTGCGCTCGCAGGCCCGCATGTCGCGGTCGACGGCGATGACGGCGGCCCCGGCCCGGGCGGCCTCGGTGGCGAAGGCGCCGCTGCCGCAGCCGATGTCCCACACCAGGTCGCCGACGCGCGGTCCCAGCCGGGCGAGTTGGGCCGCGCGCAGCGGTTCCAGTTCGCCTTCGCCCATGAGACCGCCGTAGGACTCGGCGGGCAGCGTCCAGCCGCGCGGCGCGGCGGCCGGGTCGCGCCCGGCGATCCATCCGCCGCCCTCCACCACGGAGGCGGTGCCGCCGATGACGATGACGAGGTTGGGGTCGCGCCAGGTGTGGTCGGCGGCCTTGTCGGAGGTGACGACGGTGATCTGTTCGCGGTCGGTGCCCAGTTCCTCGCAGATGACGAAGGTGCGGTGGACGCCCTCCATCAGCAGGCCGAGTTCGGCGGGTCCGGCGCCGGGCGAGGTCAGGACGGCGACCTTGGTGTGGGCCCGGCACACGTTCACGGCGCGTCGCAGGGTGCGCCGGTGTGCGACGACCACCTGGGCGTCGTCCCAGGGCATTCCGGCGCGGGCGAAGGCGGCGGCGACCGAGGAGACGCCGGGGACGACCTCGACCTCCAGGCCGAACTCGGGTGCGCGCAGGGTCCGTACGACTCCGAAGAACCCGGGATCGCCGTCCGCGAGCACGACCGCGGTGCCGCGGTGGCCGGTGATCCGGCGGGCGGCCAGGGCGACGCTGCCGAGGCGGATGCGTTCGGCGTTGGGCGGCACCTCGGGGAGCGCCAGATGGTGGGCGGCGCCGGCCACCAGCGTGGCGGCACCCAGGGCGGAGCGGGCCGCGGCGGTCAGGGGCGAGCCGTCCCAGCCGATCACCGTGACACGGTCGGCCATCGTCGTCGGTCTCCAGGTGTTTTGCGCAGGTCGGGCTCCGTGAGGGTACCTGGTGTCAGGTGTAGGCCCCTCGAGCCCCCAGGGTTCAGTTCCAGTCGGTGAAGGTCGTGAAACCGCCGGTGTCGGCCAGTTGTTCGCTGACTCCGGCCAGGTCCTCCGGCAGCAGGCTCCAGACGATGACGTCGGTGCGGACGTCCGTCCATTTCCCGTCCCCGCCCCGGGTGCGCGCTATCCAGGCGTTGCGCAGGACACCCTCGCTGATGCAGCCGATCTTCTGGGCCACCTGCTGGGAGGCGGTGTTGTCGGCGGCGGTGCGCAGTTCCAGGCGTTCGAACTTCTGGTCGTGGAAGAGCCAGTGCGCGGCGGCGAGGGCCGCCTCGGAGGCGTAGCCCTCACCGCGGGCCCAGGGGGCGACGACGTAGGCGATCTCGCTGGAGCGGACCCGCCAGTCCGTGTTCTGCAGGTGCACGATGCCGACGAGGCGCTGGGTGAGGAACTCGGTGACGGCGAAGACGATGCCGCGCCCCTCGGTTCGTTCGGCGGGAGCGAGTCGAGTGGCCCAACTGCGGGCGTCGGCCTCGGTGTAAGGATGCGGCACGGAGGTCCAGGCGGTGACCTGCTCGTCGTTCATCATCTCGGCCAGCCCGGTCACGTCGTCCTCGTCGAAGGGACGCAGCACCAACCGCTCCGTGCTGATGGAGATGTTGGGGAAGGTGCTAGTCATGCGCCGCTCCGTAACCTTCGGAAAACCTTCAGGGCCTACTGAACTGCCCAGCATGCAGCATGTCGGCGCGGAACCGCACCACGGGGCCCACTCCAAGTAAGGGAGCGGACCCCGTGCGTGGTGATACGCCGTATACGCGCGGTTAGAAGGACGGGATGACCGAGCCCTCGTACTTGTCCTCGATGAACTTCCTCACCTCGGGTGAGGTGAGCAGCTTGGCGAGCTTCTTCACGCGCGGGTCGTCCTCGTTGCCCTCCTTGACGGCGAGGAAGTTGCCGTAGGGGCTGTTCTTCGCGGACTCCAGGACGAGGGCGGGCTTGAGGTCGGCGGAGATGGCGTAGTTGCCGTTGACGACCGCCGCGTCCACGTCGTCGAGGGAGCGCACGGTCTGGGCCGCCTCGACCTCCTTGAACTTGAGGTTCTTCGGGTTCTTCGTGATGTCCTGCGGGGTCGCCTCGCTCCCGGCGCCGTCCTTGAGCGTGACCAGCCCGTTGTCGGCGAGCAGCTTCAGGGCGCGGGCCTCGTTGACGGCGTCGTTCGGGAGGGCGACGGTCGCGCCGCTCTTCAGGGCGTCGGCGCTCTTCACCTTGTGGGAGTAGAGGCCGAGCGGCTCCAGGTGCACCGTGACGACGGGCACGATGTGGGTGCCGCGCTTCTTGTTGAAGTCGTCGAGATACGGCTGGTTCTGGAAGTAGTTGGCGTCCACCGAGCCGTCCTCGGTCGCGGTGTTCGGGACGATGTAGTCCTGGAACTCCTTGACCTCCAGGTCGAGTCCCGCCTTCTTCGCCAGGTTGTCCTTGACGTAGTTCAGGATCTCGGCGTGCGGGGTCGGGCTCGCGGCGACGACCAGCGGTCCGCTGGTGTCCGAGGCGGAGTCGGACGAACCGCAGGCGCCGAGCCCGAGGGTGAGGGCTCCGGTGGCGAGGACGGCGGTGGTGAACTTTGCGGTGTTACGCACGAAAAGTGCCTCTCCTTTTGGGTGCAGCGATCCCGTGATGGGGTGCACGGGAAGATCAGCGGTGTCTCAGACGGTCTTGGTGTCCGCCGTCGCGGCCTTCAGCAGCCGCAGCTTCGGCGCCGGCCCCGAGCGTCCGCCGCGGCGGTGCAGCGAGCGGGCCGCGAAGTCGCCGGCGAACTGGATGAGCGAGATGACGACGGCGAGGATCGCGACGGTGATCCACATGAGCTGGGTCTCGAAGCGCTGGTAGCCGTAGCGGATGGCGATGTCACCGAGGCCGCCGGCACCGACCGTGCCGGCCATCGCGGAGTAGCCGATGAGGGCGACGATCGTGGTCGTGGTGCTGGCGATCAGCGAGGGCAGGGCCTCCGGTACGAGCACCTTGCGGACGATCGTCCAGGTGTTGCCGCCCATCGACTGCACGGCCTCCACCAGCCCGCCGTCCACCTCGCGGACAGCCGTCTCGACAAGGCGCGCGAAGAACGGGATCGCGCCGATGGCGAGCGGCACGATGGCCGCCTCACGGCCGATGGTGGTGCCGGTGATCGAGCGGGTGAAGCCCATCAGCGCGACCATCAGGATGATGAACGGCATCGAGCGGGCCACGTTCACGACCTGCCCGATGACCTTGTTCGCGACGAGGTTCTGGAGGAGTCCGCCGCGGTCGGTGAGGACGAGGAGGATGCCGAGCGGAAGGCCGCCCACGACGGCGATGAGGGTGGACCAGCCGACCATGTAGAGGGTGTCCCAACACGCCTGCTCCAGCAGGGGCTGCCTCGTCGAAAATTCGGACCAGGTCACTTGACACCTTCCTTCACCAGCTGCGGCTCACCGACGACGTCGATCTGAAGACCCTGTTCGCGCAGGAAGCCGACCGGCACGACGTTGTCCTCGTAGCGGCCCGGCAGTTCGATGCGCATCCGGCCGACCTGGAGGCCGCCGACGGTGTCGATGGCGGCACCGAGGATCGATATGTCGATGTTGTAGGTGCGCGAGAGCTGGGAGATCACGGGCTGGGTGGCAGCCTCGCCCTGGAAGGTGACATCGAGAACGGTCCGGTCCTCGCCGGTGGCCTCGCCGCCGACCGGGAAGAGCGCGGCGGCCAGCTCGGAGCCGGGGGTCGCGAGCAGCTCGCTGACCGTGCCGGACTCCACGATGCGGCCGTTCTCCATGAGCGCGGCCGAGTCGCAGACCGACTTCACGACGTCCATCTCGTGGGTGATGAGCAGGACGGTGAGCCCCAGTTGCCGGTTCAGGTCCCGCAGCAGCTGGAGGATCGAGCGGGTGGTCTCCGGGTCGAGGGCGCTGGTGGCCTCGTCGGACAGCAGCACCTTGGGGTCGCCGGCCAGGGCGCGGGCGATGCCGACGCGCTGCTTCTGACCACCGGAGAGCTGGGCGGGGTACGACCTGGCCTTGTCGGCGAGCCCGACGAGGTCGAGGAGTTCGAGCGCCTTGCGCGAGCGCTCCTTGCCGGAGGTGCCGAGGATCTCGAGCGGCAGCTCGACGTTGTCCTGGACGGTTCGGGTGGACAGCAGGTTGAAGTGCTGGAACACCATGCCGATACGGCTGCGCGCCTGACGCAGCTCCTTGCCGGCCCGGGGCCCGCGGCCCGTGAGGGCGGTGAGGTCCTGTCCGTCGACGGTCACGGTGCCGGCGGTGGGGCGCTCCAGCAGGTTGACGCAGCGGATGAGCGAGGACTTGCCGGCGCCGGACTGGCCGATGACGCCGTACACCTCGCCTTCGCGGACGTGGAGATCGACGCCGTCGAGGGCGGTGATCTCGCGACCGCGTGAGCGGTAGACCTTGGTCAGGCCTGAGGTCGTGATCACTGGGTTTCCGTCACTGTCGAGTACGCGGGCGTGGGTGTGCCCTGGTACGGGAGGGAAGTCGTGCGCGGGCACATGGGTCACGTACGGCGTTCAGGGCGTACGGACGTGCCGGGGCGGCTCGCTTCGGGGCGCGAGCGCGGGGGGTGGTGCGAGGGCCCTCTAACAGGCGCACATTCGACACATACAACGAGCACCGGGCGTCATGGTCGCCTCGGTCGCAAGGGTGCGGCAGCTCGTCGTGGTCATGCGATCAGTAAAGCAGATGTATGGGAACGGCCAAGAACCCGCTGTCCGAATGACGGACAGCGGTGGACAGGTGTCAGGCGCGTACGGAGATCTCCACGTTCCCGGCGGTGACCAGTGCCGACAGCGCCGACAGATTCTCGACCACGAGGTCGGCGTCGAGCTCGTGGGCCTGGTGGGTTGTGGTCAACGCCACGGTGGTCATACCGGCGGCCCGGCCGGCGCGCAGACCGGCCGGAGCGTCCTCGAAGACGACACAGCGGGCCGGGTCGACGCCGAGTTCGCGGGCGGCGAGCAGGTAGGGCTCGGGGTCGGGCTTGCCGCGGGTGACGTCGTCGGCGGCGACCATGGTCTTGGGGAGGATACCGACCGCTTCGAGGCGGGCCTCGGCGAGCCGGCGGGTGGCGGAGGTGACGACGGCCCAGCGGTCGGCGGGCAGGGAGTCGAGGAAGGCCCTGGTCCCGGGGAGCAGATGGACCCCGCCGTTGGGTACGTCCTCCACCTCCAACTGCTCGATCCGCGCGAGGGCCTGCGGCACGACGTCGGCGGGGAGCAGGTCTGCGGCTATCTCGGCGGCGGGGCGGCCGTGCAGTTCGATCTGCGCGAAGGCCTCGGCGGTGACGCCGAACTCCTCGGCCCAGCGCGTCCAGCAGCGGTCGACGGACTCCAGGGAGGAGACGAGGGTTCCGTCGTTGTCGAACAGGAGGGCTTCGGCATGGATCTTCATGCCCTCGACCCTACGGTGCCCGGCGGGGGCGGCCGCATCAGGCCTTTTGGACCGTAATAGGCTCGCCGCATGTTTGATGCCCTGACGCTGGTGACCGGCGTCGCCGCGCTGCTGCTTGCCGCCTGGTGCGGCTGGGCCGCGTACCGTGACCAGCCGACCAAGGACTGGCACTTCATCGGGATGGCCGTGGTGTCGGTGCTGGCGCTGGTCCAGCTGGCGGTCGGGATCGTGCAGCTGGCGCGGGGTGAGAAGCCGGAGCAGGGCACGACGATCTTCGTCGCCTATCTGCTGGGGGCGTTCGCGTGTGTGCCGGCGGCGGGGTTCATGTCGCTCGCGGAGCGGACGCGGTGGGGGTCGGTGACGGTTGCCGCCGGCGGTGTGGTGCTGGCCGTTCTGGAGGTGCGGCTCTATGACATCTGGGGAAGTTGACGTGCGTCGGCGACGGTTGATCAGTGGGCCGGGGACGTTGCTTGTCTGGCTGTACGGCGTGATGGTGGTCGGGGCGGTGTCGCGGTCGGCCGTGCAGATCTCTACCGAGTTCGACCGGGCACCGCTGGCCTATTCACTGTCTGCCGTTGCCGGTGTCGTCTACGGGTTCATCACGTACTCGTTGGTGCGGGGCGGGGAGACTGCTCGTAAGGCTGCGCTGGTCTGCTGTGTCGTCGAGCTGTTGGGCGTGTTGACCGTGGGCACCTGGACGTTGGTCGAGCCGTCCGCGTTCCCGGATGCGACCGTGTGGTCGGACTTCGGTATCGGGTACCTGTTCATCCCGGTGCTGTTGCCGCTTTCCGCCATCTACTGGTTGCGGAAGGGTGTGCCTACGGGGGATGCCGCCTGAGGTTGCGTGGCGGCATCCGGCCGTGTGGCTGGTCGCGCAGTTCCCCGTGCTCCTAGGGCATCAAGCCGTAGCCGCGTATGTGCCCGCAGGCTTCTCCAGGACGATCATCTCCACGCCGTCCGCGCCCTTCGACGTGCCCACCGTATGGTAGCCGACCTTGCGGTAGAGGCGGAGGTTGCCCTCGCTGCGGTGGCCGGTGTGGAGGCGGAAGCTCGTCGCACCGCGCTCGTCCGCCAGGGCCGCTTCCGCCGCCCGGAGGAGCCGTGCGCCGATGCCGTGGCCCTGGAGGCGGGGGTGGACGCAGAGCTTGCCGATGGCGGCCGAGCCGTCCTCGGTGACATGGCCGCGGACCGAGCCGACCACCTCCTCGCCCAGGCGGGCCACGAACACGCAGTCCGAGGCCACCTCCGCACGGACCGAGTCCAGGGTCTGGACGAGCGGATCGATGCGGTAGTTGCCGTACAGCGCCGCCTCACTCTGGAAGCACAGGTACTGCAGCCTGAAGATCTGCTCCGCGTCCTGCTCGGCCGCCGCAGAGATGGTCACGCTCATGCCCATGTGCGCACGCCTCCCGCTCACCTGATCGCCTGTTGTTCCTCACTCCTATCCCCGCCCTCCGCGGGCCGCAACCTCCGGTGTGAGCAATCGGCGAAGACATCCCAGGCATCTGGAACGTTCCGGACCGAGACTGCCCTGTGAGATACCCAACTCCCCCGCGATCTCCCGGTAGGTGAGGTCCCTCGGCGAGAGCAGGGCGGCCATGAGGGAGGGGCAGCGGCCGGGCAGGCGGCGCACCGCGTCGTGCAGGGCCCTGCGACGGGCCGCGGCAAGGGTGAGCTGCTCGGGGGTGCGGTCGTCGTCGGTCGCGGGTTCGGTGTCGTACGGCCGTTCGAGGCGGGTCGTACGACGGCTGCGGCGGGACTCGGAGCGGACCGCGCGGCGGAGCCAGCCGGGCGGGTCGAGGGGCGGGCCCTGCGTCTCCAGGTGCTCCAGGAGGCGGAGCCAGACCGCCTGTTCCAGGTCGGCCGGTTCCGTACCGGTGGCATGTGCCTCCGCGGAGGCCTCGGCGGTGAGCAGTGGGCGCAGGGTGGTGACGAGGTCGGGCGTCATATGCGGTACGACACGGCCGCCCGGGTCATGGGTTGCCCGGGCGGCCGTAAGTCACCCCCATCGGGGGGCCGGTGGCTCAGCCGTTGACGAAGTCCTGGCGGGCCAGGACGCCGGTGTCCGCGTTGTCGGTGAAGACGCCGTCGATGCCGGTGGCGAAGTACCTCTTGAAGGCGCCGAAGGCGTCTCCGTAGGCGTCCGCGTCGGTGCCCTTGCGGTACTCCGTCGGCAGGAAGGGGTTCTCGTTGCGCATGGTGTAGGGGTGCAGGATCAGCCCGACCTTGTGGGCGTCGACGACGAGGGTGGTCTCCTTGTCGAGGCTGCCGTCCGCCTTCTTCGTGATGACCAGGTCGAGGGTCGGGCCGATGCCCTGGGCGTAGCCGGCGATCTCCCTCAGACCCTTGGGGGTGATGAGGTCGGCGACCGTGCGCGGGTCGCCCGACTCGACGAAGTCCCAGGGGCGGGTGCTCGCGGCCGACAGGAGCACGACGAGGGGGTTGTCGACCAGCTTGTTCAGGCGCTGGATGCTGGTCGGCTCGAAGGACTGCAGGATGACCGGGGAGTTCCGCCGGTCCTTGCCGTGCTTGTGCAGGAGCTTGGCGACCCGCTCCTCAAGGCCGAGGCCGAGCTTGCGGAAGTACGTGGGGTGCTTGGTCTCGGGGTAGATCCAGACCTGCTTGCCGCGCTTGCGGGTCTGCTCGTCCTGCCACTTCAGGACTTCCTCGAAGGTGGGGATCTCCCAGCGGCCGTTGTAGAGCGTGTTGTGCGGGCGGTTGGCCGGGATGCGCTCGATCGCGCGGAGCGTCTTGAGCTCGGCGAGCGTGAAGTCCTCGGTGAACCAGCCGGTGGTGGAGACGCCGTCGAGGACCTTGGTCTTCTTGCGGTCGGCGAACTCCTTGTGGTCGGCGACGTCCGTGGTGCCGCCGATCTCCGGCTCGTGCCGGCAGACCAGATGGCCGTCCTTGGTGGGGACGAGGTCGCCGGCCTCGACGACGTCGGCGCCCAGGTCGAGGGCCAGCTGGTAGGAGCCGAAGGTGTGCTCGGGGCGGTAACCGCTGGCACCCCGGTGGCCGATGACCGTCGGCACCGGCAGGCTCTTCAGGCCGCCGCCCTGTCCGCCGTGTCCCGCGGATCCGGCCTCGGCGGCTCTCGCCGTACCGGAGAGGCCCAGGACCACTCCCCCGGCGCCGAACATCGCGGCCCCGAGAAGTGCCCGGCGTCCGGTGCCGTCCGTCTGCTCGTCCTGCGATCCCATGTGGACCCCTCCTGCCGTCGCCTCTTCGATGCGGGCCGATCGTAGGTGCGTGTCCATGACCCGCGGGAGACCTACGGCGGAACACGCGGGTGACGCGGGATGTCGTATGGGAACAGATGTCTGATGACTCGTCGGCTTCATGGCGGAAGGCCTGGGTACGCGTCGTTCGGCGCGACCTCTGTCACATCGTTCCGCCCGGGTTTCCGGGAGGCAACGGGGTTCAACCGCAGGTGAACGAGTGTCAACAGTGCGTAAGACCTCGGTGAACCCCGGGCGCGCGATGTGCACGACCCCCCGAGCCGCGAGTAATGTCCTCACCTGCATAGACTCATACAGTTTTTCTCTTGACACCGGAGGGCCCGTTGTCCCGCTTCGCGCTCATCAAGGCAGTGCTCGGACCGATCATGCGCCTGATGTTCCGCCCACAGGTGGAGGGCGCGGAGCACATCCCGGGTGACGGTCCCGTCATCCTGGCCGGCAACCACCTGACCTTCATCGACTCGATGATCCTTCCGCTGGTGTGCGACCGGCAGGTCTTCTTCATCGGCAAGGACGAGTACGTCACCGGGAAGACCCTGAAGGGCCGGCTGATGGCCTGGTTCTTCACCGGCGTCGGCATGATCCCCGTGGACCGTGACGGTGGTCGCGGTGGCGTGGCCGCGCTGATGACCGGGCGACGCGTCCTCGAGGAGGGGAAGGTCTTCGGGATCTACCCCGAGGGGACGCGGTCGCCCGACGGACGGCTGTACCGGGGGCGTACGGGGATCGCCCGGCTGACGCTGATGACGGGGGCGCCGGTTGTGCCCTTCGCGATGATCGGCACGGACAAGTTGCAGCCGGGGGGTGCGGGGATGCCCCGGCCTGGCCGGGTCACTGTGCGGTTCGGTGAGGCGATGGAGTTCTCCCGGTACGACGGGATGGACCGGGACCGGTATGTGCTGCGGGCTGTGACGGACTCTGTGATGACCGAGGTCATGCGGCTGTCCGGGCAGGAGTACGTGGACATGTATGCGACCAAGGCGAAGGCTGCGTAGCCGGTTCCTTGTCGGGTGCGGGTGCGTGGGGCTTCTCGCGCCCACGCGGGGAGCCGCAAATCGACACAGCCCCGCGCCCCTACAAGCCCAACCGTTGGTTCTTCAGCATGAACCAGGCTGCTATTGACGTTGCCAGCAGGACCGCCGCTCCTGCGCCCGTGGCGATGGTGAGGCCGTCGACGAAAGCCTCTCGGGCTGACACCAGTAGGTCTTGAGCGGTGTTTGTCGGCATGCCGGACGCCGCTTCCACCGCTCCGCCGAGTGACTCGTGCGCGTCGCCCGGGGTACCGGCGGGAGCTGCGAAGCCCCGGTACACGCCCGTCACGATCGAGCCCAGTACGGCGATCCCCAGAGCCGCGCCCAGTTCGTACGCCGTCTCGGAGACCGCCGACGCCGCGCCCGCCTGTTCCTTCGGGACGCTCGACAGGATGACGTCGGACGTCACCGTGAACGAGAAGCCCGCGCCCACGCCCACGACCAGCAGAGCGGCGCCCAGCATCGGGTAGGCCGTGGACTGGTCGAGCAGGGTCAGGGATGCCAGGGCCAGGCCGATGGCCGCGAGGCCTCCGGAGACGACCGCGCGCACCGAGTAGCGACGGGCCACCGTGCCCGCGACCAGGCCCGCCGCCACCGCGCCCACCGCCGCCGGGAGTTCGGCCAGGCCTGCCTCCAACGGGCGTCTGTCCTGGACCAGTTGCAGGTACTGAGAGAGGAAGAAGACCAGGCCGGAGAGGCCGAGGATGGTCAGCAGGTCGGCCAGGACGGCGCCGCTGAAGCCGCGGTTGCGGAAGAGGCGCATGTCCAGGAGGGGGGTGGGGAGGGTGAGTTGGCGGCGGACGAAGGCATAGAGGGCTGCCGCGCCGAGGGCGCCCGCGGTGAGCGTCTCCCACGTGAGGCCGTGGGTCGCGGCCTCCTTGACCGCGTAGACCACCGCGATCATGCCGACCAGGGACAGCGCCACGCTGACCATGTCCCAGGGGCCCGGGTTCGGGTTGCGTGACTCCGGCAGCAGCCTGATGCCGACGAGGACCAGGACCGCCATCACCGGCAGGTTGATCAGGAAGACCGAGCCCCACCAGAAGTGTTCGAGGAGGAAGCCGCCGACGATCGGGCCGACCGCTGTGCCTGCGGAGGCGGTCGCGCCCCAGATCCCCACGGCGAGGCTGCGCTCGCGCGGGTCGTGGAAGAGGTTGCGGATCAGGGCCAGGGTGGCGGGCATCAGGGTCGCGCCGGCGACGCCGAGCAGGGCCCGCGCCAGGATCATCAACTCCGGTGTCGTCGCATAGGCGTTGAGGATCGACACCGCGCCGAACGCGGTCGCGCCGATCAGCAGGATCCGCTTGCGGCCGATGCGGTCGCCGAGGCTGCCCATCGACACCAGCAGGCCCGCGATGACGAACGAGTAGACGTCGCCGATCCACAGGAGCTGGGTGCCGGTCGGCCTCAGGTCCTCACTGATGTACGGGGTCGCGAGGCCGAGGACGGTCGCGTCGACGGCCACCAGCAGCACGGCGAGCACCAGGACGGACAGCGCGAGCCAACGGCCGGGACGCTTCACCGCCTCGGTCGTGGTCGCCGGCTGCAGGGTGCTGGTCATGATTCCTCTCTCCGTAGTGCGCCACCGAGCAACAGCTCGGTGATCATGTGGGTGAAGTCCTTGGGAGCCACGCGGCCCGCCTGAGTGGCCCAGGCGCACGAGGTGATCAGTCCGTAGAGCGCCTCGGTGAGCCAGGCCGGGGCGAGGTCGATGCGGAACTCGCCGTTCTGCTGGCCGCGCACGAACACCGAGGCGATCCGGAGGTCCAGTCGCGACCAGGAGTCGCCTCCGCCGTCCTCCCACAGTTCGTTCTCGCCGTAGAGGAAGGCCAGCAGTCCGGCGACCGGCTCGATCTCCCGCACGAGCCTGCGCACGGCGTCGCTCGCGGGCCCCTCGTCGAGGCGGGCCGCGTCGAGAGCCGCCTCGCACTCGGCGATGCCGTGTTCCTCAAGGGCACGGACGAGCGCGTCCCGTCCCGCGAAGTGGCGGTGCAGCGTGGCCCGGCTGATCCCGGCGGCCTTGGCGACCTCGTCCATGGTCGAGGTGGATTTGCGGGTCAGCAGGGCCGCGGCACTGCGCAGCACGTGGTCACGATCGACAGCCATGAGACAAGAGTACCTCGCATGAGACATTGTTGTCTCACACGAGGTGCGGTCGTCTCATCTACGAGGGTTGGACTGGGCTTTTCCTCAGTGCCAGGGCAGCTGTCCGCGCCGCTCCCAGTACGCCCGCGGCTCCTCCACCAGCGCGGCCAGCCGGGACAGCTGCTCGTCGTCGAGGTCGACCACGGCCGCGTGGAGGTTGGAGGCGAGCTGGTTGGCCGTGGCGGCTCCGGACAGGACCACTCCGGCCCAGGGCTGCCTGAGGACGAGCGCGAGGGCCACCGAGTCACAGCCGAGGGACGTTTCCTCGGCTACGGCCTTCAGGGCGGCCGGGGCGTGCGGCGCGGCGAGCCTGCCGTTGGCCATGCCCTCCTTGACGATCACCGTGAGTCCGGCGTCGTGGGCCTCGGCGAGGGCGGGGGCGGCCGAGGTCTCCAGGGCGTTGTACGTCGACTGGACGGTACGGAAGAGGGGTTCGCCGTCGACGGTCACTTCCAGTGCGGCACGGATGGCGTCGGCCTGGGCGGGGCCGCTGGTGGAGAAGCCGATCGTGGTGCCCTGGGCAGCCGCCTCGGCGAGCCTCGCGTGGAGTTCCTTGTCGGTGAGGGCCGGGCTGTCCGGGGTCACCGAGTGGATCTGGTAGAGGTCCAGGCGGTCGCCGAGCAGCTCTGCGGTCTCGGCGCGCTGGCGGTCGTACGTCTGGACGCTGTGGTCCTTGACCTCGTGCTTCTCGGCGTCGGTGGTCCAGTCGGCGGTGTAGGTGTAGCCCCACTTGCTGCCGATGACTACGTCGTTTCGGCCGGGGTGCTTGTTGAGCCAGTCCGCGAGGAACTCCTCGGAGCGGCCGTAGGAGCGGGCCACGTCGAAGTAGCGGACGCCTTGGGCGTAGGCGGCGTCGAGGAGTTCGTGGGTGCGGGCGCGGAGCGTCTCGACGCTCCGGTCGTCTCCCAGGTCTTCGTCTCGGCCCAGGTTGATGTAGCCCGGGCGGCCGACCGCGGCGAGGCCGAGGCCGATGTGGCAGGTGGGGGTGGTTGCTGTGGCGAGGCGGGCGAAGGGCATGCCGACAACGTAACTCGGGATGCCCTTTCGCCTCAGGGAGTGGGCGGTGCGGTATTTCCGGCGAGTGCGGGTGTGTTGTGGCTTGTCGCGCAGTTCCCCGCGCCCCTAAAGGCCCTTCGCCCGAGCCCATTCGTGCTGTGCTGCCAGGTCCGTCTTCACCTCTGCCAGCTGGACCGCCACCGCGCTCGGGGCCGTGCCGCCCCTGCCGTTCCTGGATGCCAGGGCGCCTGGGACATTGAGGACGGTCCGCACCTCGGGCGTCAGGTGGGCGCTGATCTTGGCGAACTGGTCGTCCGTCAGGTCGTTCAGTTCCTTGCCCTCGGCCTCCGCCGCCTTGACGCACTCGCCGGCGACCTCGTGGGCCACGCGGAAGGGGACGCCCTGCTTGACCAGCCACTCGGCGATGTCGGTGGCGAGGGAGAAGCCGGCCGGGGCCAGTTCCTCCATGCGGTCGCGGTTGACCGTGAGGGTGGCCATCATGCCGGTGAAGGCGGGGAGCAGGACCTCCAGCTGGTCGCAGGAGTCGAAGACCGGCTCCTTGTCCTCCTGGAGGTCGCGGTTGTAGGCGAGGGGCAGGGCCTTGAGCGTGGCCATCAGGCCCGTCAGGTTGCCGATCATCCGGCCGCTCTTGCCGCGCGCCAGCTCCGCGATGTCCGGGTTCTTCTTCTGCGGCATGATCGACGATCCCGTGGAGAAGGCGTCGTGGAGGGTCACGAAGGAGAACTCCTTCGTGTTCCAGATGATGATCTCCTCAGCGATCCGGGAGAGGTTGACGCCGATCATCGCGGTGATGAAGGCGAACTCGGCGACGAAGTCACGGGAGGCCGTGCCGTCGATGGAGTTGCCGACCGAGCCGTGCTCGAAGCCGAGGTCCTTCGCCACCGCCTCCGGGTCCAGACCCAGGGAGGAACCGGCCAGGGCGCCCGAGCCGTACGGCGACACCGCCGTGCGCTCGTCCCACTGGCGCAGCCGCTCCGCGTCCCGGGACAGGGACTGGACGTGGGCCAGGACGTGGTGCGCAAACAGGACCGGCTGGGCGTGCTGGAGGTGGGTGCGGCCGGGCATCGCCACGTCCGGGTGAGCCTCCGCCAGGCCGACCAGGGCCTCCTGGAGCTCGGCGATCAGACCGCCGATGATCCGGGCGTGGTCCCGCAGGTACATGCGGAAGAGGGTGGCGATCTGGTCGTTGCGGGAGCGGCCGGCACGCAGCTTGCCGCCGAGGTCGGGACCGACCCGCTCCAGCAGGCCCCGCTCCAGGGCGGTGTGGCAGTCCTCGTCGGCGATGGTGCCCACGAAGGAGCCGTCGGCCACGTCGGCTTCGAGCTGGTCGAGGCCCGCGAGCATGCGCTGGAGCTCGTCGTCGGTCAGCAGGCCCGCCTTGTGCAGCACGCGCGCGTGGGCACGCGAACCGGCGATGTCGTACGGCGCGAGCCGCCAGTCGAAGTGGACGGACGCGGACAGCTTCGCCAGCGCCTCGGCGGGACCGTCGGCGAAACGACCGCCCCAGAGCCGGACGTCACCGCTGTTGCTGCTCACTTGCGTTGCTCCTCACCGCTGCACTCCAACGTCATGCATGATTATGCAGAGTGCTGCATGATTCGTCAATCCGGGCCCGGTGTCGCCCTCCAGGATCCGTGGTCGGCGGAGAATTTGCGGTCCCTTTGAACACGGGAAACCGCTTGCCCGTATTCCACGCCGAACGCAGGCGCCGCGTTTGTAAACGAAGACCACTCCCGACCCCGAGTGAGGCATCCGCATGTCCAGGGCTCTTCCGAAGTACAACAAGCGCCGCGTGGCGATCATCGGTGGCGCCGCCGCCGTGGCACTGACCGGGGCCATCGTCGCCGGTACCGCCCTCGCCGGGGAGACCTCCAAGAGCAGCACCACGGGCGCCCGCACGCTGGCCGCCGGCCCCGGCAGCATCAGCTGCCCGGACGTGGCCTCCCAGCTGCCGGAGATCCCGGCCACTGCGCAGGCCGAGGTGGACCGCAACCTGACCCTGCTCCAGACCCAGATCGACGAGGCGAACAAGCGGCTCGTGGACACGGTCGGCCAGGGCGGGCCCAACTTCGTCCAGAACGCCATCCTCGGTCCACTGGAGGACAAGCGGATCGCGACCGTCAACCGCATCGCCACGGCGATCGGCCGTACGGCGGAGAAGCCGCAGGGCCTGGACGCCCTCGCGCCCTGCGCGCTCAACGCAGGCGGTGCGGCCGACACCGGTACCGGCGAGGAAGCGGGGGCCGGCGGCGGCGAGGAAGCGGGCGCTGAGGCAGGCGCCGGTGCGGAGGCAGGTGCCGAGGCGGGTGCCGGTGCGGAGGCAGGCGCTGAGGCGGGCGCCGGTGCGGAGGCAGGTGCGGAGGCAGGTGCCGAGGACGCCGGGGGTGCCGCCGACGAGGCCGGTGGGGCCGCCGCGGGCGCCATCTCCTGCCCCGACGTGGCCTCGCAGCTGCCCGCGATCCCCGCCACCGCGCAGGCCGAGGTGGACCGCAACCTGGCGCTGCTCGACACACAGCTCGCCGAGGCGAACAAGCGGCTCGTCGACACGGTCGGCCAGGGCGGACCGAACTTCGTCCAGAACGCGATCCTCGGCCCGCTGGCCGACAAGCGGAAGTCGACCATCGACCGCATCGCCATCTCCATCGGCCGCACCGCGGAGAAGCCGCAGGGCCTCGACTCCCTGGCCACCTGCTCAGTCACCCAGTGACGTGACAGGTGCTGTGGCCGCCCCGTGTGAGCGCCGGCCGGGGCGGCCACGGACGTCCTGCCCTCGACGGGACTCCTGAATTCCTTAGACGGGCGAAAGGTCTGCGCCCATAATGCTTAGACATGGGAAAGACCTACGAGCGCATAGACGGCCGGCTCCGCACGTTCATCGAGTCGCAGCCCCTCTTCTTCACCGCGTCCGCCCCGCTGTCGGGCGACGGCACGGTCAACCTCTCCCCCAAGGGGCTGCGCGGCTCCTTCGCGATCCTCGACGAACTCACCCTGGCCTACCTCGACTTCGCCGGATCCAACGCCGAGACGGTGGCGCATCTGAGGGAGAACGGCCGGATCACCCTCATGTGGTGCGCGTTCCAGGGGCCGCCGAACATCGTCCGGGTGCACGGGCGCGGTGAGCCGGTCTTCCGGGACGACCCGCGCTTCGGGGAACTGCTCGCCCACTTCCCGGACATCGACCCGACCGAGCACGGGCTGCGGGCGATCATCGTCGTGACGGCCGAACTGATTCGCGACTCCTGCGGTTACGCGGTGCCGTACATGGCGTACGAGAGCGACCGCGAACTGCACGCCAAGCGGTTCTCGCGCGAGGACGACGAGTCGCTGAGCGCGTACTTCACCAAGAAGGAGCACATCGCCACGAGCCTGGACGGACTGCCGGGACTGCCGTTGCCGTTGCCGCCGTCCACGATCTGACTCACGTCAACGGTCCGACTCACGCGCAGCCGATCCGGACAGTGAAGGTCGTCGAGCCCGGCACGCTGTCCACCGTCACACTTCCCCCGTGTGCCTCCACCACGGCCGCCACGATCGACAGGCCGAGGCCCGCGCCGCCGGTCTCCGCCTTGGTGCTGCGGTCGGCGCGGGTGAAGCGTTCGAAGACGCCGGGCCGGATGTCCTCGGGGATGCCGGGTCCGTCGTCGTGGACCTTCAACACCGCTGTGGTGGCGTCGGTCTCCAGCGTCACCGTCACCTTGGTGCCGACCGGGGTGTGCAGCCGGGCGTTGGACAGCAGGTTGGCCAGGACCTGCTGGAGACGGTGCTCGTCGCCCGTCACCGTGACGGGGTCCTCCGGAAGGTCCAACTCCCAGCGGTGACCGGAACCCGTGGCCCGCGCGTCCGTGAGGGCGTCGAGGACCAGGCGGGTCAGGTCGACGGGGGCCGCCTCCAGGGGGCGGCCCGCGTCCAGGCGGGCCAGCAGGAGCAGGTCGTCGACCATGGCGCCCATGCGGGTCGACTCGGCGGCGATGCGTTCCAGGGCCCGGGTGATCTCCGGCGGCAGCAGCCCGGGGTGCAGCAGGGCGAGTTCGGCGTGGCCGCGTACCGAGGCGACCGGGGTGCGCAGTTCGTGGCTGGCGTCGGCGGCGAAGCTGCGCAGCCGTTCCTCGCTGGCATGGCGTTTGGTGAGGGCGTCCTCGACATGGCCGAGCATGCGGTTGAAGGCGCCGGCGACCCGGCCCACCTCACTGCGCGGGTCGGACTCCGGGGCACGGGGCGGAAGGGCCACCTCCCCGCTGGCCAGCGGGAGTTCGCTGACCCGGGTGGCGGTCGCGGCGACCCGGCTGAGCGGGCGCAGGGACAAGCGCACCCACAGGGCACCCGCGACGCCCGCGGTGGTGAGGGCGGCGGCGAGCACGATTCCGGCGACCAGTTCGAGGCGGTGGACGGCGGCTTCGACGGGTTCCAGGGGCAGGCCGGTGACCAGGACGTCTCCGTCCACTCCCCGGGATGCGACCACCCGGTAGTCGTCCAGGACGGAGAGGTCGACGCTGTGGCCCCGGCCGTCGACGGGGACGGCCGCGAGCCTCTTGCGGTCGGCCGCGCTCAGGTCGACGTTCAGGGTGCCGCTGGAGCGGACGACCGCCGCGTTGGTCACCGTGCCGTCCACCAGCCGGGCGCCGAACGTGCCCGTGGCCTGCCTGCGGGTGTCGCCGTGCTCGTCGCCGTCGTGGTCGTCCTTCTGCGGCTGCCCTTCGTGCTCAAGGCTGACCGCGAACCTGTTCCCGGCCTCGGTGAGCTGCTCGTCGAGCCGACTGGTGAGGAAGCCGCTCAGCTCCACCACGGCGGCCAGCCCGACGGCGGCGCAGCTGACCGCCAACAGCACGACGAGGCCGAGGGTGAGCCGGGCCCGCAGCGTGTGCGGCCGTAGGCTCCTCATGACGTCACCGGCTTGATCACGTACCCCGCCCCGCGCACGGTGTGGATCATCGGCTCGCGGCCCGCGTCCACCTTCTTGCGCAGGTACGAGATGTACAGCTCGACCACGTGGGCGCGGCCCCCGAAGTCGTAGGACCACACCCGGTCGAGGATCTGCGCCTTGCTGAGCACCCGGCGGGGGTTGCGCATGAGGAAGCGCAGCAGCTCGAACTCGGTCGGGGACAGCTCGATCAGCTCGCCGCCCCGGGTGACCTCGCGGGCCTCCTCGTCCATGACCAGGTCGCCGACGGTCAGCCGGGGGCCCTCGTCGAGCTGCCGGGCCATGCCCGCGCGGCGCAGCAGTCCGCGCAGCCGGGCGACGACCTCCTCCAGGCTGAACGGCTTGGTCACGTAGTCGTCGCCGCCCGCCGTGATGCCCTTGATGCGGTCCTCGACGGCGTCCCGGGCGGTCAGGAAGAGCACGCAGACGTCGGACTTCACGGTGTGCAGGGCCCGCAGCACGGCGAAGCCGTCGGTGTCCGGGAGCATCACGTCCAGGACGACCGCGTCGGGCAGCAGCTCCCGGGCGGCGGCCACCGCCGAGGCGCCGTCGCCGGCCGTGCGGACCTGCCAGCCCTCGTAGCGCAGGGCGCCGGAGAGGACCTCGGCGAGATCAGGGTCGTCGTCGACGACGAGGACACGCAGTGGGGTGCCGTCGGGGCGGGTGACGGCGGGGCGGCCGGAGCGTGCGGTGTTCATGACCTCTCCAGGATCCCCCCTGGCCGGGGTGGCGGAGGCCTCGGGAAGCTCTGAGTTTTCTCTGAGTGCGCTCTGCGGGGTGCCCTTTCAGAGGGTCCTGAGAAGTTCGCCCTGCACGGTTGTGTCCGGACCGGCGAAAGGACGCATCCATGACCACCGTGTACGAGCGGCGGGCCGCACCGGCCGTGACGCCACCCGCCCGACGCTCCCCCGCGGGTGCCGCGCTGGCCCTGCTGTGGGCCGGGGCGGCGGCCGTGCTCGCCCTGTGGTGGGCGGACACCGGTTCCGTGGTCGGTACGGCCGGATGGCTGACCGGCGCCGGGCGGATCGCCGGGCTGCTGTGCGGGTACGCCTGCGCGGTGCTCGTCGGGCTGATGGCGCGGATGCCGGTGCTGGAGCGGCGGGTCGGGTCGGACCGGGTGGCCCGCTGGCACGCGATGGCCGGCCGCTACACCGTCTGCCTGCTGCTCGCGCACATCGGGCTGATCCTCACCGGGTACGCCGCCCAGGACAGCGCCTCGCTGTGGCACGAGACGGTCACCGTGGTCCTGGACTATCCGGAGATGCTCAAGGCGACCGCCGGCACGGTGATCCTCCTCGCGGTCGGCGTCACCTCCGCCCGCGCGGTGCGCCGCCGCACCGGCCACGAGTTCTGGTACTACGTCCATCTCCTCACGTACGCCGCCGTGTTCCTCTCCTTCGGCCACCAACTGGCCCTCGGCAACGACTTCAACGGCAACTCCGTGGCCACCGCGGCCTGGTACGCGCTCTACCTAGGTGTCGCGGCCCTGGTGCTGTGGTTCCGGATCCTCGCCCCGGTGCGGCTGAACCTGCGGCACCGGCTGCGGGTGGAGTCGGTGCACCACGAGGCGCCGGGCGTGTGGTCCGTCGTCGTGCACGGGCGGGATCTGGATCAACTGGGGGCGCTGGCGGGGCAGTTCTTCCGCTGGCGGTTCCTCGCCGACGGTCTGCGGTGGACGTCGACGCCGTACTCCCTGTCGGCGCCGCCCCGCCGCGACCGCATGCGGATCACGGTCAAGTCGCTCGGCGACCACAGCGCGGCCGTGGCGTTGCTGCGGCCGGGCACGCGGGTGTGGGCTGAGGGGCCGTACGGCTCGCTGACCGGGGACCGGCAGACCTCGTCCAAGTCCCTGCTCATCGGGGGCGGGGTCGGCATCACCCCGTTGCGGGCCCTGTTCGAGACGCTGCCGGGCGAGGTCACCCTCCTGTACCGGGCGCGCACGGTCGAAGACCTCGCGCTGGGCGGGGAGTTGGAGGCCGTCGCGCGCTGGCGCGGGGCCAGGCTGCACTACTTGCTCAACGGGCCCGGGGGACAACGGCCGCGCATCACCGCCGAGTCGCTGCGGTCGGCCCTCCCCGACCTCGCCGAGCACGACGTCTACCTCTGCGGCCCGCACGGCTTCGCCCGGGACCTGTACGAGGAGCTGCGCGCCGCCGGGGTGCCGGACCGCCGGATACACCACGAGTCGTTCGAGCTCTGAGAACTGCGGGATCTGCGAGAACTGTGAGGCCGTACACGTGCACGCGCTGAAGAAGAACCGTCCGCTGCGCCGGATCGTGCTGGCGAGCGCCGCCACCGTCTCCGGAATGGTGATGCTGCTGTCGCTGAAGCCGCACGCCTCGCCGCAGGCAGCCCTGGCCCTGCCCGCGCCCTCCGGCAGCGCGAGCGCGTCGGCCGGCACCGGATCGGCCGCCACCGGTACGAAGACCGTCACCGGCGACACCGTCCAGACCCGGTGGGGGCCGGTCCAGGTCCGCATCACCATCAAGGACGGCAGGCTCACCGAGGTCACGGCGGTCACCTACCCCACGGACAACCCGCGGGACCAGGAGATCAACAGCTATGCCCTGCCCCGGCTGCGGAGCGAGGCCCTCCAGGCGCAGAGCGCGGACATCGACACGGTCTCGGGGGCCACGTACACAAGTGATGGTTACCGCCAGTCACTCCAGTCCGCACTGGACTCCGCGGGCAGCTGAACACACCGGCGTCACGGCACGTATCCAAGGACCAAGGGACCACGCCCACCCCCCTTGCCCCCGTCCCCGGAGGAAACGTGACCACCACGCTCGCCAGCGGCCGCGCCGCCCGCCGTCAGACGATGCGCCGCATCCGTCCGCGCCGTTCCCCGGCGACCGTCCTGCTGATCGCCGTATGGGCCGGCGCGGCCGGCGTGTTGTGGCTGTGGTGGCACAACACGCCGTCCGTCGCCGACGACAACAGCAAGATCCTCAACGCCGGCCGGATCACCGGCCTGTTGGCCGGCTACCTGATGGCACTGGTCGTGCTGCAGATGGCCCGGGTACCCGCGCTGGAACGCCGGGTGGGTTCCGACCGCGTCGCCCGCTGGCACGCGATGACCGGCCGCTACACGCTCTGCCTGACCGTCGCCCACGTCTTCCTGATCATGTGGGGCTACGCCCTCCAGGCCGGCAAGGGGCTCGGCGACATCGTCCAGCAGACGATGGACTCCATCAACCAGCTGCCGGACATGGGCAAGGCGGCCATCGGCACCGGCCTGCTGTTCGTCATCGGGCTGATGTCGATCGGCGGGGTGCGCAAGAGGATTCCGTACGACACCTGGTACCACGTGCACCTGCTGACGTACGCGGCGGTCTTCCTGACCTTCTGGCACCAGCTGACCACCGGCAACGACTTCGCGGTCGAGCCGGTCGCCAAGACCGTCTGGTACGCGCTGTACGGCTCGGTCACCGCGCTGGTCGTCTGGTACCGGATCCTCACGCCGATCCGCCTGAACCTGCGCCATCGGATGTACGTCGAGGCGGTCGTCGAGGAGACCCCGGGCGTGGTGTCGGTGCTGATCGGCGGGCGCAAGCTGCACCGGATGGGCGCGGAGGCGGGCCAGTTCTTCCGCTGGCGGTTCCTCGCGCCGGGCATGCGGTTCAGCTCCCACCCGTACTCGCTGTCCGCGGCGCCCCGACCGGGCATGCTGCGGATCACGGTGAAGGCGATCGGCGACCACAGCGAGCGGCTGCGTGAGCTGGAGCCCGGGACCAAGGTGTGGGCGGAGGGGCCGTACGGCGCCCTGACCGCCCAGCGCCGCAGCCGCGGCAAGGTGCTGCTGGTGGCCGGCGGTGTCGGCATCACGCCGATGCGGGCCCTGTTCGAGACGCTGCCGGGCGCGGCCGGTGACATCACCCTGCTGTACCGGGCCAACACCACCCAGGACCTGGCCCTGTGGGACGAGCTCGCCGCCATCGCGGAGGAGCGCGGCGCCCGCCTGATGTACGCGGTGAACAGCCCGGACGGGGAGCGCCCGGACATCTCCGCGGAGTCCCTCCAGCGCAAGCTCCCCGACATCGACAAGCACGACGTGTTCATGTGCGGGCCGAACGGCTTCGCGCAGACCGTGTTCGAAGCACTGCGCGGCGCGGGTGTGCCCGCCCGCCGCATCCATCACGAGTCGTTCGAGATGTGAGCGACGGGAAACCAGGAGCTGTTGAAGCGATGAGGAAGTCTCACCCCGTCCGTCGAGTCGTGCTCGCGACCGCCGCCACCGTCTCCGGTGTCGTGCTGATGCTGTCGCTGAAGCCGTCCACGGACCCGGCGTCCGCCCAGGCGGGCGGCACGATCCCGCAGCAGACGGCGGCGGCGCAGGAGTCGGCCCAGGGCGGCGCCGGGGCGGCCGCCGGGGGCGCGGTCACCGGAGACGTGGTCCAGACGCAGTACGGCCCGGTCCAGGTCCGGATCACCGTGAGCGGCAACAAGATCACCAAGGCCGAGGCGGTCCAGGCCCCCAAGGGCGGCGAGAGCGACCAGAAGACCGCTCTGTCCGTCCCGAAGCTCAACCAGGACGTGGTCGCCAAGCAGAGCCCGCAGATCGACACGGTCTCCGGAGCGACCTACACCAGCGAGGGCTACAAGAAGTCGCTCCAGTCGGCGATCGACAAGGCGAACCAGGCCGCGTCCCAGGCCCAGCCGTCGGCTCAGCCGTCCCAGCCGGCGGGCGGCAGCGCGGAGGCGGCCGCCAAGACGGTCACCGGCGCGGTCTCCCAGACCCAGTACGGCCCGGTCCAGGTCCGGATCACGGTCAGCGGTGGCAAGATCACCAACGCCGAGGCCGTGCAGGCGCCGAAGGGCGGGACGAGCGACCAGAAGACGGCGCTGTCCATCCCGAAGCTCAACCAGGAGGCAGTGGCGGCCGGCAGCGCGGACATCGACTCGGTGTCCGGGGCCACGTACACCAGCGAGGGCTACAAGAAGTCGCTCCAGTCCGCGCTGGACCAGGCCGGTGGCTGACACGGTGGCCGAGCCGGCACAAGCTCCCGCCGCGGTACGTCACGCGGAGGAGGTCATGGGGACGGTCTTCTCCTTTGACGTCCGCGGCGGGGAACCCGGCGCCGTACAGACGGCGTTGCGGGAGGCGGTGGCGGGACTGCACCGCGTGAACGAGGTGTTCAGCACCTACCGCGACGACAGCCAGGTCTCCCGCCTGGCCCGCGGCGAACTGACGGTCGCGGACTGCGACCCCGAGGTCGCCGAGATCCTCGAACTGGGCGCCGAGGCCGAGCGGTTGAGCGACGGCTGGTTCAGCATGCGCTACGAGGGCCGCCTGGACCCGACGGGCATCGTCAAGGGCTGGGCGGTGGAGCGCGCGGCCCGTCGTGTGGCTGAGTCGGGCGCGACGGGAGTAAGCGTCAACGGCGGCGGAGACGTCCAACTGCTCGGCGTACCGGGCCCGGAACGCCCTTGGCGCGTAGGCGTCTCGGACCCGCTCCGCCCGGGCGGCCTGGCGGCGGTGGTCTCGGCGGCCGGCGCATCGGAACTGGCGGTGGCGACGTCCGGCACAGCCGAACGCGGCGCCCATATCGTCGACCCCCGCACGGGCCGCTCGGCGGTCACGGACCTGCTGGCGGTGACGGTGGTGGCCCCGACCATCACCTGGGCGGACTGCTGGGCGACGGCGGCTTTCGCGATGGGTTCACGGGAGGGCCTGGCCTGGCTGGAGAGTTTGCCGGACGTGGAGGCACTGCTGATCACAGCGGGCGATGAAGTTCGCTGTACGGGCGGTTTGGCTGCCCGCTTGGGGTGAGCGGATGTTTTTAGGGGCGCGGGGAACTGCGCGACAAGCCCCCACGCACCCGCGCCCGACCGACAACCTCTAGTGCCCGTTCTGAGCCAACCGCAACAAATGCTCAGCCAGCGCCTGTCCCCCCGTGGGGTTCCGGCTGATCAACATCAACGTGTCGTCACCGGCAATCGTCCCCAAGATGTCATGCAGCTCAGCCTGATCAATGGCCGACGCCAGAAACTGCGCAGCCCCCGGAGGAGTCCGCAAGACCACAAGGTTCGCCGAAGCCTCCGCAGAGATCAGCAGCTCCTGCGACAGCCGCCGCATCCGCTCCTCCTTCGCCGACTCCCCCAACGGCGCCCGAGGAGTCCGGAAACCCCCCTCGCTCGGCACCGCGTAGATCAGGTCACCGTCGGTGTTGCGGATCTTCACCGCGTTCAGCTCGTCGAGGTCCCGGGACAGCGTCGCCTGCGTGACACTCAGCCCGTCGTCGGAGAGCAGCTTGGCCAACTGGCTCTGCGACCGCACCGGTTGCCGGTTGAGGATGTCCACGATCCGGCGGTGGCGCGCGGTACGCGTCTGTGGCACGGCGGGACCGCCGGCCCCGTTCTGCTCATGATCCTGCGCATGACTCATCGTCGTCTCATTCTCCGGATCATCCGACCCCGTTGGCCCCGTCCAGGATGCCGGGCAGCGCCTGAACAAGCGCGTCCACTTCGTCGTCGCCGAGGTTCAGCGGCGGCATCAGCCGTACGACATCGGGGGCGGGCGCGTTCACCAGGAAACCGGCGTCCTGAGCCGTCTGCTGCACCTGCGGCGCGAGCGGCTCGGTGAGCACGATACCCAGGAGCAGCCCCGCACCCCGGACATGCGAGATCAAGGGGTGTCCCAGTGACTCGATTCCGTCCCGCAACCTCTCGCTCTGCTGCTTGACGTTCTCCAGCAACCCGTCGTTCGCGATGGTGTCGAGAACGGCGAGTCCGGCGGCACACGCGACCGGGTTCCCGCCGAAGGTCGTCCCGTGCTGCCCCGGCTGAAGGAGTTCCGCGGCCCGTCCGAAGGCGACGGTCGCGCCGAGCGGGAGTCCGCCGCCGAGCTGCTTGGCGAGGGTGACCACGTCGGGCAGCACGCCCTCGTGGGCCTGGTACTCGAACCAGTGGCCGGTGCGGCCGATGCCGGTCTGCACCTCGTCGAGGACCAGCAGCGCGCCCTTGGCCGCGGTGATCGCCCGGGCCGCCTTGAGGTAGCCGGCGGGCGGGACCACGACGCCGTTCTCGCCCTGGATCGGCTCGATGACGACCAGCGCGGTGTCCTCGGTGACCGCGGCGTCCAGTGCCTGCGGGTCGCCGTACGGCACGTGCGTCACGTCACCGGGCAGCGGCAGGAAGGGGGTCTGCTTGGCGGGCTGGCCGGTGAGCGCGAGGGCGCCCATGGTCCGGCCGTGGAAGCCGCCCTCGGTGGCGACCATGTGCGTGCGCCCGGTCAGCCGGCCGATCTTGAAGGCCGCCTCGATCGACTCGGCCCCGGAGTTGCAGAAGAAGACCTTGCCGTCCCGGCCGAAGAGCTGGATGAGCCGTTCGGCGAGCGCGACGGTCGGTTCTGCCATGAAGAAGTTGGAGATGTGGCCGAGGGACGCGATCTGCCGGCTGACGGCCTCGACGATCGCCGGGTGGGCGTGGCCGAGCGCGTTGGTGGCGATACCGCCGACGAAGTCGAGGTACTGCCGGCCCTCGGTGTCCCAGACCTTGAGGCCCTCACCGCGGACGAGGGGCAGCCTGGGGGTGCCGTAGTTGTTCATGAGCGAGCCCTGCCACCGCTGGGTGAGCTCCTGATTGTCGGTCATACGGCATCCCCCTCTTGCGCGTCCGGCACGACCATCGTGCCGATCCCCTCGTCGGTGAAGATCTCCAGCAGGATCGAGTGCTGGACCCGCCCGTCGATGACCCGGGCGGTGGTCACGCCGTTGCGCACGGCGTGCAGACAGCCCTCCATCTTCGGGACCATGCCGGAACTCAACTCCGGCAGCAGCTTCTCCAGTTGGGAAGCCGTGAGGCGGCTGATCACCTCGTCGCTGTTCGGCCAGTCCTCGTAAAGACCCTCGACGTCCGTGAGGACCATGAGAGTCTCCGCTCCAAGAGCAGCAGCGAGTGCCGCAGCCGCCGTGTCAGCATTGACGTTGTAGACATGTCCGTCGTCCTGGCTACGGGCGATCGACGAGACGACCGGGATCCGGCCGTCGGCGAGGAGTGCCTCGATCGCGCCCGTGTCGATCGCGGTGATCTCGCCCACCCGCCCGATGTCGACCAACTCGCCGTCGATCTCGGGCTGGTGCTTGGTGGCGGTGATGGTGTGCGCGTCCTCGCCGGTCAACCCGATGGCGAGCGGCCCGTGTTCGTTGAGCAGCCCGACCAGCTCGCGCTGCACCTGCCCGGCCAGCACCATGCGTACGACGTCCATGGCGTCCTCGGTGGTGACACGCAGGCCGGCCTTGAACTCGCTGACGATGCCGTGCTTGTCGAGGGCAGCGCTGATCTGCGGGCCGCCGCCGTGCACGACGACCGGCTTGAGCCCGGCGTGGTGCAGGAACACCACGTCCTGGGCGAAGGCGGCCTTGAGGTCCTCGTCGATCATGGCGTTGCCGCCGAACTTGATGACGACGGTCTTGCCGTTGTGACGGACCAGCCAGGGCAGCGCCTCGATGAGGATCTGGGCCTTGGGGAGCGCGGTGTGCTTGCGAGTAGTGCTCATGACGAGTACGCGCTGTTCTCGTGGACGTAGTCGGCGGTGAGGTCGTTGGTCCAGATCGTGGCGGTCTCGGACCCGGCCGCGAGGTCGGCGACGATGTGCACCTCGCGGTAGCGCATGTCGACCTTGTCGCGGTCCTCGCCCACGCCGCCGTTCTTGCAGACCCAGACGCCGTTGATGGCGACGTTCAACTGGTCCGGCTCGAAGGCGGCCTTGGTCGTGCCGATCGCGGAGAGCACGCGGCCCCAGTTGGGGTCCTCGCCGTGGATCGCGCACTTGAGGAGGTTGTTGCGGGCGATGGAGCGGCCCACCTCGACGGCGTCGTCCTCGCTCGCCGCGTTGACGACCTCGACCTTGATGTCCTTGCTGGCGCCCTCGGCGTCCCGGATGAGCTGCTGACCGAGGTCGTCGCAGACCTGCCGTACGGCTTCCGCGAACTCCACGTGGTCCGGGGTGACTTCGGAGGCGCCGGAGGCGAGCAGCAGCACGGTGTCGTTGGTGGACATGCAGCCGTCGGAGTCGACGCGGTCGAAGGTGGTCCGGGTGGCGGCCCTGAGGGCCTGGTCCAGGACGTCGCTCGGGAGGTCCGCGTCGGTGGTCAGAACGACAAGCATGGTGGCGAGGCCGGGCGCGAGCATGCCGGCCCCCTTCGCCATCCCGCCCACGGTCCAGCCGTCCTTCGTGACGACCGACGTCTTGTGGACGGTGTCGGTGGTCTTGATGGCGATCGCGGCCTTCTCGCCGCCGTGCTCATTCAGGGAAGCCGCTGCCGTCTCGACTCCGGGGAGCAGCTTGTCCATCGGGAGCAGCAGGCCGATGAGGCCGGTGGAGGCGACGGCGACCTCGCCTGCGCCGATGCCGAGCACGTCGGCGACCTTCTCGGCGGTGGCGTGCGTGTCCTGGAAGCCCTTCGGCCCCGTACAGGCGTTGGCGCCACCGGAGTTGAGGACCACGGCGGACAACTGGCCGCTCTTGAGGACCTGCTCGGACCACAGCACCGGCGCGGCCTTCACGCGGTTGGAGGTGAAGACGCCGGCGGCGGCGCGGCGGGGCCCGGTGTTGACCACGAGGGCCAGGTCCGGGTTGCCGTTCTCCTTGATTCCGGCGGCGATGCCCGCCGCCTGGAATCCCTTGGCTGCCGTGACGCTCACGGTGCGACTCCGATCGTGGAAAGACCGAGCTCCTCGGGAAGTCCGAGGGCGATGTTCATGCTCTGGACGGCACCGCCGGCGGTGCCCTTGGTCAGGTTGTCGATGGCGCTGATCGCGATGATGCGGCCCACGGACTCGTCGAGGGCGACCTGTACCTGAACGCCGTTCGAACCGTAGACGGACGCAGTGGCGGGCCACTGTCCCTCGGGGAGCAGGTGCACGAAGGGCTCGTCGGCGAAGGCCTTCTCGTAGGCGGCACGGACGCTCTCCGCGGTCACCCCCGGCTTCGCGGAAGCGCTGCACGTGGCCAGGATGCCGCGGGGCATCGGCGCGAGGGTCGGCGTGAAGGAGACGCTCACCGGGGAACCGGCCACCCCGCTGAGGTTCTGGATCATCTCGGGCGTGTGCCGGTGCCCACCGCCGACGCCGTACGGCGACATGGACCCCATGACCTCGCTGCCCAGCAGGTTCGGCTTGGGCGCCTTGCCCGCGCCGGAGGTGCCGGAGGCGGCGACGATCACGGCCTCGGGCTCGGCGAGGCCGGCGGCGTAGCCCGGGAACAGGGCGAGCGTGACGGCGGTCGGGTAGCAGCCGGGCACGGCGATGCGCTTGGTCCCCTCCAGCGCGGCGCGGGCACCCGGCAGTTCGGGAAGGCCGTAGGGCCAGGTGCCGGCGTGCGCGGAGCCGTAGAACTTCTCCCAGTCGGCCGCGTCCTTGAGCCGGAAGTCGGCGCCCATGTCGACGACGAGGACCTCCGGGCCGAGCTGCTCGGCGACCGCGGCGGACTGGCCGTGCGGTAGGGCGAGGAAGACCACGTCGTGTCCGGCGAGGACGTCGGCCGTGGTCTCCTGGAGTACCCGGTCGGCCAGCGGCAGCAGGTGGGGCTGGAGCGAGCCGAGTCGCTGTCCGGCGTTGGAGTTGCCGGTCAGGGCTCCGATCTCGATCTCAGGGTGCGCCAGAAGCAGTCGCAGGACCTCACCGCCCGCGTATCCGCTCGCTCCGGCCACTGCCGCCCGTACCGCCATGTCATCCTCCTCCTGGATGGCATGACTATACGTTTCGCTGCACGTTTATGCAACCACATGCATACTCACGCCCTCCTCCGGCGCACCGCCCCGAACGCGCCCAGTCCTGCGAGCGCCACGAGCGCGCCGCCCCCGACGGCCGACCCCAGGCGCAGACCGGGCGGACGGAAGTCGCAGGTGACACCCGTCGAGGTGCCGTCGAGTGGCACGGCGATCAGCCCGTGGTACTCCTTCGCGGGTACGGCGGCCGCGTCACCGGAGGCGCAGCGCCAGCCGGCGATCCGGGGCGCCGCGACGACGGCGACGCCCTTGCTGCCCGCCGGGAGCTCGGCCCGGATCGTCCCGCCGGAGCCGGAGACGGACACCTTGGTCGCTCCGGTGGCCCTGAGCTGTCGTACGACGGCCTGAAGACGCCCGGTGTCCAGGCAGCCGACCGCCTGGTCCGGTACGACGCCCATCCGGTTCGCGGACAGCTCGATCGTCAGGCGCCCGGAGTCCGGCACCGTGCCGAGCCGCTGCATGGCGGCGATCTTGGTGAGGGGGTGGAAGTCGGCCCTGAACCGTCCCGTCAGACCGTCGGCGGAGGGGCCGGCGAGCCGGGCGGTGCCCGCGAAGTGGGGCGCCCAGAGGTAGACCTCACTGCCCGCCCGGCACTGGGCGGCGATCGTCGCCCTTCCGCCGACGCGCACGCCCTCCCGCTGGTCGGTACTGCGGTCCGGCCGCCTCCCGGCGCCGTTGCGGACGGTGATGCGCGGCAGGCTGTAGACGCGGGTGCCCAGCAGCAGCTCCTGGTTGCGGTAGGGCGAGCGCCCGAAGGCACCGGTCGCGGCGGACGGCCGTACCGTCACCAGGGGCGGAACGGCCTGCCTGGTCACGGTCACCCCGCTGCCGTCCTGCGGGAACCAGTTCTGGTGCGGGTCCGGCGGGGAGTGCACCCGGGCGCCGACGGAGAAGACGACGTCCGTGACGGCGTTGTCCAGGCTCTGCAGACTGCGGCCGCCCGAGGTCCAGCCGTACCCGAGAGCCGTGAGCGTGCTGCTGAGCACGGCCGAGGTGTGGCTGCTGTAGTACTGGGCGCCCTGACCGCCGACCTCCAGCGGGTCGTTGCCGACGGTCTGTTCCCGGCCCGGGTCGGTGCGGTAGCGCGGCCAGCCGTCGGCCTGCGCGATCGCGTCCGCCTGTTGCTGCTGCCGGTCGCCCCAGGGGGCGTAGTCGTCCATGTGCCCGAACCGCATCCGGGTGGCCACGGCATCGGTGGCGGTGGCCTCGCCGAGCTGTGCCCCCACGAGGAGTACGGCGGCGAGCGCGGCCGGGGCCATGCGCAGCACGGGTCGCCGGCGGCCGAGCAGGACCAGCCCGAGCACCGCGCTCACGGCGGCCACCAGGAACACCGGCCAGGCGAAGACGCGGACCAGCGGGCTGCCGCTCGCGACGAGCGCGATCAGGGCGAGCAGCCCGACGGCCGCGCCCAGGGCCCGCCGGTCGAGAGGGCCGTAGGAGAGCGTGTGCCAGGCCGCGATGACCAGCAGTGCGCACACCACGAAGGTCTGGCGGTACGAACTGCCCTGCGGCTCGGCGAAGGCGTGCCAGGCCAGATGGGTCGGCCCCCACTGCATCGACAGGGTCACGGCGACCACCAGCAGCGTCCAACCGGCGCGCACCCTCCTCGGCGCCGCCCGGTGGAAGGGGAGCGCGAGGGCGAGCAGCAGTGCGGTGGTGCCGACGAAGAGCGCCGGGGAACCGAAGCTGTACGTCGTCGGCAGCAGCCGGGCGAGGAGGTCCTCGGTGCCGACCGGAGCGAACTGGGTGAACCGGCCCACGGAGGCGTGCGCGCTGCCGAAGTACACGACCGTCACCAGGGGTGCGGCCAGGCCCGTGCCGAGCGCGAAGGTCAGCACGGCCCGGCCCACCGCACCGAGCGCGCGGCGGCGGGGGAGGCCGGCGAACCACAGCCGCAGCAGGAACACGAGCGCGGCGGCGAGGGTGGCCATGTACGCCGTGTAGAAGTTGGCGATCCAGACGGCCGTCACGACCAGCACCCCGACGAGCGGGCGCCTGCCGCTCAGGATCCACTCGCCGACCAGACACAGCGCCGGCAGGGCGATCAGTCCGTCGAGCCACATCAGGTTGTACGAGGCGGTGGCCACGGTCCATCCGCACAGGGCGTAGGACGCGCCGAGGAGCCCCGCCGCCCACCAGCGCCCTGGGCGCAGCCTCAGCAGCAGCCAGGCCATGGCGGCACCGGCGCACGCGATCTTCAGCACGGTGATGACGTACACCGCGAGATCGATCCGGTCCCTCGGGAACACCGCCACAAGCAGGGCGAACGGGCTGGTGAGGTAGGTGCCGAAGTCGGGCAGGAAGCTCGCGCCGTACCCGGACTGCCAGTTGACGAGGAGTCCGCCGGTGGCCTTGCCGTGCAGCAGGTCCCACAGGTGCGCGTGGAACGGGACGTACTGGTTGCCCAGGTCGTTGACGTTCCGGGTGCGCGGGCCGAAGGGGTAGCTGCGGGCCACGGCGTCGGCCGCGCAGAGCACGACGACGGTGATCGTCGCCGCGAGCAGGGCGGCCTGTCCCGGTCCGGGCGGCGGCCGCTCACCTGTGTGGTCGTCCGCGGTCTTAGGTTCGGGCAGGACGGTCGGTCGCACGCCCTGTTTGCTGGTCAATTCAAGCCCCCGTCCGGGGCGTTCACCCCGTGCGTTGTTGCTGCGCCGATTTAGACCGGGGGTGCATACGGTTGGTTGTCCTACCGCAGATGGCGGTGCAGTGAATTCCGTACGCCCCGGAGGCAACGGTGGCCGAGGGGACCGTACGGGCAGAGGGAGCTGACATGAGCGAGAGCACCACCCGCGAGGAGCGTTTCGCGCGCGGCCTGGAGATGCTGGGGAGCGTCAATCCCGAGGTGGGACAGCTGGTCGTCGACTCACTGGCCGACATCAGCCCGGAGATGGGCCACCAGCTCGTCGCCTGGGGGTTCGGCGAGATCTATTCCCGTCCGCAGCTCGTGCCCCGGGACCGCCAGTTGGTGACGCTGGGCATGCTCACCGCGCTCGGCGGCTGCGAGACCCAGCTGGAGGTGCACGTCCACACCGCCCTGAACGTGGGCCTGGCCCCTGAGCAGATCGCCGAGGCGCTGCTCCAGTCGGCCGGCTACTGCGGCTTCCCCAGGGCGCTGAACGCCATGGCCGTGGCGAAGAAGGTATTCGCCGAGCGTGGGCTGCTGCCCGTCGGACAGCAGCCCACGCCGGAGGGTCGAGCTACCTCTGCCTGATCCTGAGGAAGGTGACCGAGTTCGCCGGGAAGGTGTACGAGAACTTCCCGGCGACCCCGTCGAAGGTGGATGTGACCGGGGCGACCGCGGTCGACGTCTCACTGTTCACGGCGTCCGGGGCGGCCGCCAGCGTGGTCACCCGGGCCTTGGACGCCACCTTGGCGCCGCCCAGGTCGATCGCCGTACGGGCCGCCGAGTCCTGGGCGTTGACGACCTTGACGATCAGGTCACCGGTCTTCTTGTCCTTGGTGACGACCTGCCGGAACGGCTCGGCCGGCCTGTCGTCCTTGAAGCTGTCCCACTCCTGACCGTCGAGGTAGAGGGTGACCTGACGGCCCCGCACCTTGACGTCGACGTCGTAGGTGCGACCGGTCTCCACCGACCCCGCCTTGGAGATCAGCGTCGACTTGCCGCCGTCCACGGCCTGTTCGACGGCGGACTGGGTGTTGTTCCAGCCACCGATGTTCCACCAGTAGTAGTTGCCGGTGTCCTTGACGCCGAAGGCGACGAGGAAGCCCTCCTTGCCGGCCTTCTTGGTGGCCTTCACCTGCAGGTCGTAGTCGTGCCAACTCGGGTCGCCCGCCGAGACCATGGTGTTCTCGGCGGCCACGTCCGTCTGCACGTACTGCCCGTCCTGGACACTCCAGCTGCCGCCGCCGGTGTGCGTCCACCGCGAGGCACCGGAGGAGAAGTCGTCGGTGAGCAGCGCCCGGCCGTCGGCATCCGTGACCTTCACGTCGTCGTACGCCGCCGTCGTCGCCCACGTCGACAGGCCCACGGCGCCGGTGATCGGGGCGAGCAGCGAGGGCGTGCCGGTGGCCGTCGACGGCACCACCCGGTCGCCGACGTTGTTCATGAAGAGCTTCTGGACCTCGTAGTTGGCGGAGTTCCAGGAGGCGTGGTTGTTGAACCAGACCAGGTCCGGGCGCCACTGGACGTAGTCCTCGTTGGCGAACAGCGGGGCGTAGGAGGCGAGTTTGACGACATCCGCGTTGCGCTCGAGACCGGTCATGAACGCCGCCTCGGCGAGACCGTTCTTGAAGGTGTTGCCCAGGGAGGCGTACTCGCCGAGGAAGACCTTCGGACCGTTCCTGTCGTAGGAGTCGTAGCGGTCGTTGTTCTGCAGGAACCACTGCGTGCTGTTGTAGTAGTGCTCGTCGACCATGTCGACCTTGGCGTCCTTGTTGAGCTGCCAGGCCGTGTCGAAGGTCGTACCGGAGTCGTCCGGGCCGGAGTTGGAGATCACCTGGATGTCCGGGTACTTCGCCTGGACGGCGGCGCGGAACTCCTTGAAGCGGGCGAAGAACTCGTTCGGCAGGTTCTCCTCGTTGCCGACCTCGATGTGGGTGAGGCGGAAGGGCTTGGGGTGTCCCATCTGGGCGCGCTTCTTGCCCCAGGTCGAGGTCACCGGGCCGTTGGCGAACTCGATGAGGTCGAGGGTGTCCTGGACGTGCCGCTTCAGCAGCGCGTCGTCGGCAACGGCCTGGTTCTGACCGCAGCCGGTCACCAGGGCCGGGACGACGGGCAGCGGCATGGCGCCGAGGTCCTCGGAGAGCCGGAAGTACTCGTAGTAGCCGAGGCCGTAACTCTGGTTGTAGCCCCAGAAGTTGGAGTTGGTGGCGCGCTGCTCGACCGGGCCTATGGTGTCCTTCCACTGGTACGAGCGCTTGCGCTGCCAGCCGGAGGCCTCGCTGTAGTCCTCCATCGAGCCCGTGTTGACCAGGCAGCCTCCGGGGAACCGCACAAAGCCCGGACGCAGGGCGGCGATCTTCTCGGCGAGGTCCTTGCGCAGGCCGTTGGACTCACCGCGGTAGGTGTCGCGCGGGAACAGGGACACCATGTCGAGGGCGGCCGCGGCGGAGGAGGCCACGGTGAGGCGGCCGGCGCTGCTGGTCCGGGTGGCGGTGAAGGTGGCCTTGTACCGGGCCCAGCCGCTCTTCGTCACGGCGACCCGGCGGGCCGTGGCCAGCGCACCGTCGGCGTCCTGCAACGACACGGCGAGTTGGGTACCGGCGCCCGCGCGCGCCCACACCGAGAAGTCGTACTTCTTGCCCTCGTCGAGGTGGATGCCGGTGTTGTATCCGGCGTTCGTGACGGACGAACCGGCCGCCAGGGAGAGGTAGTTGCGGTTGCGTGTGTTGAGGCGCCCGTCGTCGTTCACGACCTGGGCGGTGCCGTCGACCGTCCACGAGGTCAGCGGGGTGTACGAGGAGTTGTCGGCGGTGGAGTACTCGAAGGACCGGTTCTGTACGAGCTCGGCGTACAGACCTCCGTCGGCGGCGCGGTTGATGTCCTCGAAGAAGACGCCGTACATCGTGTCGTCGATCTTCGCGCCCTTGGCGGCCGGGTCGACGGTGATCGCGTAGTCGGTGACGTCCTCTGCATGGGCGGGTGCGGGGACCAGACCGGCGGCCACCAGGAAGGCGGTGGCGCCGAGACCGAGTCTCCAGCGGGTGCGTGACATGGATGCTCCGCGGCTCTGTCGAAGTGGGGTTCTACCGAAGTCGGGTTCGAAATATCAGACAATGATCAGCACTTCGAACGGCAAGATAGGGAGGGGGATTCCGGAGCGTCAACGGGTCGCGCGGTACCGAAAGTGTCGGAAGTGAGGGACGCATGAGCGGGTTCTGGCCAGTGCCGGATGCGCTGAGGTATCTGGCCGGCACCTGGCGGACCGAGCGCACCGTGCGGGATCTGGAGAGCGGGGCGGAGGGGGAGTTCTCCGGCACCACCGCTTTCGGCCAACTGGAGGGCGGCGGCCTGCTGTCCGAGGAGTCCGGCACCTTCACCTGGCAGGGCGTCCCGCGCCCCGCCGAACGGACCCTGCGCTTCCTGCCCGGAGGATCACCGGGCACGGCGGACGTCCGCTTCTCCGACGGCCGCCCCTTTCACGACCTCGACCTGACGTCCGGCCACCATGTCGCCGACCACCCCTGCGCGGCCGACCTCTACCGCGGCGAGTTCACCGTCCTGGACGCGGACCACTGGCGCACGGTGTGGCGGGTCGGCGGCCCGGCCAAGGACCTCGTCCTGACGACCGACTACACGCGTACGGGGGCGGGCGACTGCGGGCCGCTGCGCACACGAGACGGCTGACGGCACGAGTCCAACGGCAGCCTCCGGCAGGCGGCGGCCGTCTACTCAGGGCACGGGTACGCCTGGGAGCCACCCGCACGAGAGGGCCCGCCGACCGCCCCCAGGACACCGTCGGCGACCCACCACGCGGAACCCGGAGGCCACCTCACCCAAGAGCGGCCACGACACCCCACGCAAGCCCCGACGACCACCACCGACACAGGCCGACCGACACCTCACCGCACCAGACCACGCGACAGCCACCGCCCGGACGGCCAACGGCTCACGGCGCGGACCCGCCCGCATAAAACAGCCGGTAACCCACCAGCGAGCCCCCGCAGCCACCCGCACGAGACCCACCAGCCACCGGCCCGCACCACGCGCCCCCTCCCCTAGCCCCGCACAGGGTGAGCCGGCGCCCCCTCGAAGCGGAGGTTCCAGCGGCCCGCCCGGCCCGTGACCGTGGTTGCCGACAGGGGGCGTACGTCGATGTTCCAGTAGGTCGACGGCGGAGCCTTCAGGGCGTACACCAGCGCGGCCCGGATCACGGCGGGCTCCGCGACGGCGACGACACGGCCGCCGTCCTCCACCGGCCGGGTGTCGAGCCACTCCCCCACCCGCGAGATGAAGGTCAGCAGTGACTCACCGCCGTGCGGGGTCGCCCGCGGGTCGGCGAGCCACGCGTCCACGGACCCCGGCTCACGGGCCATCGCCTCGCCGAGGGTCAGCCCGCGCCAGCGGCCCATGTCACAGTCCCGCAGGGCGAGTTGGACCAGCGGGGAGTAGCCGAGGGCCTCCCCGGTGGCACGGCTGCGGGGCGTGGGCGAGCAGTAGCGCAGTTCGGCCGCCGCGAGCGGCAGCAGTTCCCGCGCGGCGGCCAGCACCTCGTCCCAGCCGGCCTGGTCGAGCGGACGGTCGTCCTCGAACCGCTCGGCGAGCAGCGAGGAGCTGCGCGCGGCGGCGACGAACGTGACCCGAAGTTGCATGCGGCGATCGTGAGCCGCGGAAGTGCGCAGGTCAAGAGGCGTTACCGGGCGGTTACCCTGGGTGTGCGCAGGTTCACCGGTCGAGGACCAGCGCCATCCAGATGTCCGGCTCGACCAGTGGCGCGAACCCCAGCTTCTCGTACACCCCGTGCGCGTCCCGGGTGGCGAGCAAGATCCGCCGCAGCCCGTGCGGCCGCAGGTGCTCGCGCACCGCCCCGACGAGGGCCACCCCGATCCCCTTCCCGCGTACGGCACGGTCCACGTACACATCGCACAGCCAGGCGAAGGTGGCCCTGTCGGTGACGACCCGCGCGTACCCCACCTGCTCCCCCGACGCCGTGTCGTACACCCCGAAGTTGAGCGACTCCGCGATGGCCCGGTCCTGCTTCTCCCGCGGGCGCCCGATGGCCCAGTACGCGTCGGTGGACAGCCAGTGATGCACCCGCCCGGCGTCGAGGCGGTCCGGGTCGGTGGAGATCTCGTAGCCCTCGGCGAGGGGCGGGGTGTCGTTCATGCCGGGAGATTCCCAGCTCACGACCGTCGGCGTCGAACGGTTTTCGCGGCGGACGGAGGCCGTTGTCAGTGCCGGGTGCCATGCTGCGGACATGACGGGGATGACGGGGATGACGACGGCCGCGGACTACGCGTGGCTCAAGGAGCGGTACGAGCTCCTGCTGGAGGCGTACTGCGTCACGCTGGTCCGGGACATCACACCGGAGGAGCTGCTCCGAGAGCTGGGCGCCGAAGGGCGGATGCGGATCGTCGGGGTGGACGGACTGGCCGGGCCGTCGTACGAGGTGTCCCGCCCGGCCCGGCAGTTCGCCGGGGCCGCGGCGACGGGCCGCTGGACGCTGATGGTCGAGTTCAACGGCTACCTCGGCGTCACCGATGCGGCCATGCTGCCGGTCTCGCGCGGCCGCAGGGTGGTCTCCCACTTCCTCAACGTCAACGCGGTGGACCGCTTCTGCTGGTACGAGGACGGCGATCTGCGCCTGCACTTCCAACCGCTCTTCGCCGACGAACGCCATGGGAGCCGTCCCGACGAACTCCTCGACGCCATGCGGGAGTCGGGCTTCGACCTGGCCGAGCGCGACGAGGACGGTGACCACGACGCGTACTACGCGGCCCTGACCGGCGCCTCCTTCGCTCTCGCCCACCGTCTGACCGGCATACGCCTGACGCCGGAACTCTTCGCGACCGCCGAGTTCCTGTGCGGGGTGGCGCCGGTGCCGCGCGGCTAGAGCACCTCCTCACAGGCGGTACGGAGCCGCCGTACGCCCTCGGTGATCTCCTGTGGACCCGCCACCGCCGCGAAGCTCAACCGGAGGTGTCCGGCGGGGGGTTCGGCACTGAAGTACGGGCGGCCGGGGGTGATCGCGACGCCCGCGCGGAGCGCTGCCGAGGTCAGGGCGGCCTCCGTGCCGTCGGGCAGGCGCAGCCACAGGTGGTAGCCACCCGACGGGATGTGCGGGAGGGCCAGTTCGGGGAGGTCGAGGTGCAGTGCGGTGGTCATCGCGTCCCGGCGGGCCTTCAACTCCGTCGAGATCGTGCGCAGATGGCGGGGCCAGGCCGGCGAGCCGACGAGTTCCAGGGCCGCCTCCTGGAGTGGGCGCGGGACGAAGAAGGTGTCGACGATCTGGATCGCGCGCAGGCGTTCCAGTACCGGGCCACGGGCGGCGAGTGCGCTCACCCGGAAGCTGGGCGAGGTCGCCTTGGTCAGCGAGCTGACGTGGACGACGACTCCGTCGGGGTCGTCGGCGGCCAGCGGACGCGGCAGCGGGCCGGCGTCCTCGTGCACCAGCCGTCGTACGAAGTCGTCCTCCACGACGAACGCGCCGGCCTCGCGGGCGATCCGCAGCACCTCGCCCCGGCGTTCGAGGGCGAGCACCGCGCCGGTCGGGTTCTGGAACAGCGGCTGGCAGACGAACACCCGGGCGCCGGTCGCCCGGAACGCGTCGGCGAGCAGGTCCGGCTTCACGCCGTCCGGATCGACCGGGACGGGGACCGGCCGCAGGCCCGCGGAGCGGGCGATGGCCAGCATGCCCGGGTAGGTGGGCGACTCCACCAGTACAGGTGCGCCGGGCGGGGCCAACGCGCGGAGCGCCGTCGTGAGCGCCGACTGGCCGCCCGCGGTGATCAGCACCTCCGCGGCCGTGACCGCCCCGCCGATGTTCCGCGCGAACCACTCACGCAGTTCCGGCAGTCCCTCCGTCGGAGGCCGTCCCCAGGCACCGGGACGGCGGCCCGCGCGGGCCAGGGCCGCGGACATCGCGCGCTCCGGCTGGAGATTGGGGTGCAGATACCCGCCGTTGAACTCGATCACGCCCGGCGGCGGGGCGGCCAGCGAGACCAGCACGCCGGACGCGTCCACCGAGCGCGGTACTAGGTCGGCGGCGCCGTCCGCGCTCAGCGCCACCTCCTGCCACGAGGTGTCCCCGGCCGCGGCGGCGGTGGTCCGGGCCCGGGCGCGGAAGGCTCCGGCGCCGGGCCGGGTGACCACAAGCCCCTCGGCGGCGAGCTGGGCGAGGGCGCGGGAGACGGTCACCGGACTGACCCGGAACCGTTCGACCAGCGCCCGACTCGACGGGAGCTTTCCACCTGGAGAGTAGCGGTCGAGCTCATGTCTGAGCTGTTCCGCCAGTTCACCGACACTGCTACGCTCATGCATGAAAGTAGAGAGTAGCGCTACTGCGCCGACCCGGATAGCGGTCATCACCCCCACGCAGACCGTCGGCACCCTCCAGGCCGCCCTCGGAGTCGCCGCCTTCTCCCTCACCTTCCCCGCGACGGCGTGGGGGCTCGAGGGCTTCGGACCCTGGTCCCTCGTCGCCGTCCGGAGTGTGCTGGCGGCGCTGATCGCGGGCGGCTGTCTGCTGGCGCTGCGGGTGCCCCTGCCGAGCCGTCGTGACCGACCGGGGCTCGTGGTCGTCGCCGCCGGTGTCGTCGTCGGCTTCCCGCTGCTGACCACGCTCGCCCTGCAGACGTCGACCACCGCGCACGCCGCCGTCGTGGTCGGTCTCCTCCCCCTGACGACCGCGCTGCTGTCCGCCCTGCGCGTCGGCACCCGTCCCTCGCGCACCTTCTGGACGGCGGCTCTCGCGGGCGCGGCCGCGGTGGTCGCCTTCACCGTGCAGCAGAGCGGCGGCGCACTCAGCACCGCCGACCTGTATCTCTTCGCCGCCCTGCTGGTGTGCGCGGCCGGCTACACCGAGGGCGGCCGGCTGGCCCGGGTCATGCCCGGCTGGCAGGTCATCGCATGGGCGCTGGTGCTGTGCCTGCCGTTCAGCGTGCCGGCGGCGGCGCTCGCGCTGTCGTACGAACCCGTCCACCTCACCGCGCACAGCGTGTCCGGACTGCTCTGGGTCGCGGCGGGCTCGCAGTTCCTCGGCCTGGTCGTCTGGTACCGGGGCATGGCGGCGATCGGGATCCCGAAGGCCAGCCAGTTGCAGCTTGCCCAGCCCCTGCTCACACTGGTGTGGTCGGTGCTGCTGCTCGGCGAGCACCTGACGGTGGCCGCCCCGCTGACGGCCGCGGCGGTGCTCGTGTGCATCGCGGTCACCCAGCGGGCGCGGGGTTGAGCGACGCGTACGCGCCGGCTCCCAGTAGGCCCCCGCGCCGTAAAATCAGGCCACGGACCGCTCACTTGGTGAGGAGGCACCGCTGATGCGTGCAACCGTGGGCGACCAGCTTGTCCAGCACGGCAGGGTGGTCGGACAGCAGGACAAGGTCGGCGAGATCGTCGAGGTGATGGGTCAGGAGGGCAACCCCCCGTACCGCGTCCGCTTCGAGGACGGGCACGAGGGCGTGTGCTCACCCGGCCCCGACACCGAGATCCGGCACCGGTTCCAGCAGACCGGCCGGTGACTCAGCGCGGGGGAATCGCCGGCTTCTGATAGTGGTCGGCGACCACCCGTGCCATCGCCCCGGTCTTGTCCGCCGCGATCTCCCGCGCGGCGAAGAAGACGTGCCCGCGAGCCTGCTGGTACCGGCGCGCGAGCGTGAGGTGCCGGGACAGTTCCGCGGGGTCCTGCCAGGCGGCTGGCTGCGCCGGGTCCCCGGCCTTGTAGAGGGCCTCGCCCAGGTACAGCTTCGTCCTGCTGCCGCGCGCCTGCTCCGCCCACCAGGGCACCAGCTTCGCGTAGTCGGCGGCGGCGAAGCCGATGTTCCAGTAGAGCTGCGGCACCAGGTAGTCGAGCCAGCCCTCACGCAGCCACTTACGGGTGTCCGCGAAGTTGTCGTCGTAGGACTGCACACCCGCGCTCGTGTCCGAGCCGAGCGGGTCGGTGGAGTCGTTGCGCCACACCCCGAAGGGGCTGATGCCGAACCGGGTGGTGGGCCGGATCCGCTTGATGGCGGCCGCCGTCTCCAGGACCAGCTTGTCGATGTTGTTCCGCCGCCAGTCGGCCCGGCTGACGAAATCCCCGCCGTAACGGTCGTAGGCCGCGTCGTCGTCGAAGGTCTGGCCTGGCACCGGGTACGGGTAGAAGTAGTCGTCGAAGTGGACCGCGTCCACGGGGTACTTGTGCACCGCGTCGAGGATCGCCTTCTGGACGAAGGCGCGGACCGCGGGCAGCCCGGGGTTGTAGTAGAGCTTTCCGGCGTACGGCACCACCCAGTCCGGGTGTCGGCGGGCAGGGTGGGAGGCGACCAGCTTCGTCGGGTCGCTGTGGAGGGCGATGCGGTACGGGTTGAACCAGGCGTGCAGCTGCAGGCCCCGCCGGTGCGCCTCGGTCACGGCCGTGCCGAGCGGGTCCCAGCCCGGGTTCCTGCCCTGTGTCCCGGTGAGGTACTGCGACCACGGCTCGTACGGCGAGGGCCACAGGGCGTCGGCGGTGGGCCGCACCTGGAACATCACCGTGTTCAGACGGTCCGCCGCCGCCCGGTCGAGGTGCGCGATGAGCTCCGCGCGCTGCTGGGCGGCGGTCAGCCCCGGCTGCGACGGCCAGTCCCGGTTGCCCACGGTGGCCAGCCACACCCCCCGCATCTCGGTCGCCGCCCGCCTCGGATGCCGTGGCGTGGCCGCCGCTTCCGAGGCCGTCGTCAGGGTCGACAGCGCGGCCAGGGCGAAGGCCCGGCGCGACAGACGTCCCATGTGCACACTCCCCCGACTCCATGGATCCGCGCGGTCACGGATCGTCTCCCGGCCCCAGAATGCCCGACGGATGACGGACCCCGGCGATCGATCATCGATACTTGGGAGTAACGTGCACGAACGGAGCAGGAACCGGCCACGGCTGACCTGCCAGAGGTGAAGACCAGCGAAAGGGACGAAGTGACGGACTTCCCGGCGGGAGACATCGCACGCGTCGGAGTGGTGGGCTGCGGCCAGATGGGGGCGGGCATCGCCGAGGTGTGCGCCCGCGCCGGTCTGGACGTGAAGGTCGCCGAGACCACCGGCGAGGCCCTGGAGATCGGCCGCACCCGGCTGTTCAACTCCCTGACCAAGGCCGCCGAACGCGGCAAGATCACGGCGGACGAGCTGGCGGCGACGCAGGCCCGCCTGAGCTTCACCACCGACCTCGGCGAGTTCGCGGACCGCGACCTGGTCATCGAGGCGGTCGTGGAGAACGAGCAGGTGAAGACCGAGATCTTCCAGGTGCTCGACCAGGTGGTGACCCGCCCGGACGCGATCCTGGCCTCCAACACCTCCTCCATCCCGCTGGTGCGGCTCGCGGTCGCCACCTCGCGGCCCGACCAGGTCGTCGGCATTCACTTCTTCAACCCGGCCCCGGTGCAGAAGCTCGTCGAGCTGATCCCGGCGCTCACCACCTCCGAGGGCACCCTGGCCCGCGCCCAGCAGTTCGCCGAGAAGCTGCTCGGCAAGCACGCGATCCGCGCCCAGGACCGCTCCGGCTTCGTGGTCAACGCGCTGCTGATCCCGTATCTCCTCTCCGCAATCCGGATGTTCGAGTCGGGCATCGCCAGCCGTGAGGACATCGACAACGGCATGGAGCTCGGCTGCGCCCACCCGATGGGCCCGCTGAAGCTGTCGGACCTGATCGGCCTGGACACCGTCGCCTCGGTCGCGTTCTCGATGTACGAGGAGTACAAGGAGCCGCTGTACGCCGCTCCCCCGCTGCTCCAGCGCATGGTCGACGCGGGCCGGCTCGGCCGGAAGTCCGGCTCGGGCTTCTACACGTACGGCTGACCTGCACACTGTCCGTTCCAGGGTGCTGATTACACAGTGCTACGAACGCGGGCCCGGCACTCTTCGGAGCGCCGGGCCCGCGTCATTCACACACCGTGTGCGCGCCGGGCCCGCATATGCCTGTCGCACACTCTCCCCACGCGCCCACCAGGCGAGTTGACTCTTCATGCGCATGCAAGGGATGTGACGACTACGGAAAGGAGCGGACTCGTGACCGCCGACCCGGAGCATCCCGTGGTCCATGGAGAACTCGCAGAGTTACGGCGCCGCCTCGATGTCGCGTACGCACGCGTCGAGGGAGGCCTCGCTCTGCTCAGTCATCGTACGGAGGAGACGGACAAGGAGATCGACGATCTGAGCGCACGGATCATCGCCCTGGAGCACGCCCGCTGGCCGCTTCCCGCGGTCGCGGCGATCACCGCCGTGGGCGCACTCATCGTGGCGATCTGGCAGGCCCTGGGCCGCTGAGGCCTCGGGACACTCGGGTGGGGGATCAGGGCTAGGGTCTGTCCGGTGGATCAGGCCGGCTGGAAGAAACAGTGCGGACCGGCCGAGCCGAGCCCGCGAGCCCGGCATGATCCGCCGGGCAGGCCCTAGGTGTCCTGACCGAGCCTCAGATGGTGCAACAGGAGTAACGCGGCCGCCATGTTGGCGGCCGGGACCTCCCCACGGGCGACCATGTCGGGAACGAGCTTGAGGGGGACCCATTCCCGGCGGTCGGACTCGAAGTCGTCCACGGGGTGCCCGACGTACTCGCCCTCCTCGGCCCAGTAGATGTGGTGCCGGGCGTCGGTGAGTCCGTTGGAGGGCTCCACGCTCATGAGGTGCTGGAGCGGTCCCGGCCGCCAGCCGGTCTCTTCCTCGAGCTCCCTGGCGGCCGCGACGGCGATGTCCTCGCCGTCCTCGACCACGCCCGCGGCGAGTTCCCACCCCCAGCTGTCGGTGATGAAACGGTGGCGCCACAGCAGCAGGACCTCGTTGGCCTCGTTCACCACCGTGGCCACGGCGACGGGCCTCAGCCGTATCAGGAAGTGGTCGAGATGCCGCCCGTCCGGCAGCTCGACATCAGCGAGATTGACGCTGAACCAGCGGTTTTCATACACAGTTTGTTCGTTCTGTTTCGTCCACTGCACGGTTCTGCCACCTTCCGTCGAGTAAGTGGCAATATCGCAGCAGGGACTGTGGGGTGCCGGTCGTCGTGCGCCCGTCTACAACGGTACGCGCAGCGCCCCGTCGATCAGTTCGGCCGCCTCCGCCGTGCCGGCGCAGCCGCTGCGCACCAGGTGTTCGCGTACCACCCGGAGTCTGTCGCGCAGGCGCTGGGACTCCATGCCCCGTGCCTGTTCGGCCATCTGTACCGCGGTGGCCACCGCCTTGTCGGCGTTGCCCTGGCGCAGTTCGATCGTGCTGAGCATGCCGAGCCGGTGGACCCGGCCGCGGTCGTGGGCGGGGTTGTCGACGGCGGCCGCGGCGTGCGCGGCGGCCGCCGCGAGCTCGCCGAGGCTGAGGAGCGCCTCCGCCACCTGGACGTTGACGAGGCCCGGCTGGACATAGCCGGTCTCGTCGGGCTCGTATCCGCGCCGGATGCGTTCGGCGGCCTGCTCGGCCCGCCGGATGCAGGACAGCGCGGTCGTGCCGTCGCCGAGGTGGGCGTACGCCTTGGCCTGCATCGCGTAGAGGTCGCAGGCGAGCGCCGGGGTGATGTGCTTGCCCGCGGCCCTGAGGGCGGCCTCGGCGAAGGCGACGGCCTGACGGTACTCCCGCATGAACAGGGACTGGTTGACCAGCAGCGCGATCACGTACGCGCCGAGTCCGCGGTCGCCGCTGGCCTTGGCGAGCCTGAGGGCCTGGTGGAAGTAGCGCTGGGCGAGACCGTGGGCGTCGGAGTCGTAGGCGCAGATCCCGGCGACGGCCACCAACCCTCCGGTGGCGCGGTGCAGTTGGCGGCCCGTCTCGTCGGTGTAGCTGCCGCGCAGCAGCGGGGCGGCCTCGGCGTTGAGGAAGCCGACGATCCGGGTGCGGGTCGCGATGCCACCGGCCTTGCGGTACATCTGCTCGTAGTGGGTGCGGGCCGCGCGGAGCATCTCGATGTCGGCGCGGGTGACCCGGTGCCGGCCGCCGCGGGAGACGTCGACGTCCTCGGGCGGGTTCTCCCACTCCCACACGGGCATGACGGCGGGGGTGCCGGTGACCGCGGGGGCGCCCAGGATGTGCGGGCGCTGCTGTTCGTCGGAGCGCCACAGGGCGGTGGCCCGCTCGACGAAGCCGGACAGGGAGGTGCCGTGCGGGGTGGAGGGCTCACCGGGGACGCCGAGGCCGATGTCGTCGAGAGTGACGGGGCGTTGGAGCCGGCCGGCGAGCACCTCGCAGATCAGGTCGGGCACCTGGCCGCGGGGGCGCTGCCCCTTCAACCACCGCGCCACGGCGGTGTGTTCGTACCTGAGCGCGAGGCCGCGTGCCCTCCCGGCCTGGTTCACGTGTGCGGCAAGCCCCGCGTGCGAGATCCCGGCTTCGTCGAGGATCGCGTCGAGCAGAGTGTTGGGCTGCATATATGCCCCCCGGGTGGCTCGGTGCGGACAGAGTAGTGCGTTCGTCTTCGCACGGGGTGTGAACGGAGTGCCCGAATCCGCAGCGTGTGCGCACTGTTGCGGAGAGTGCCCAGCCGGTTGACTGAAATGCCTCGCAAGAGGCCGGCCGGGCCGCCGGCTCCCCCTCGTACAGTGCGGTGGCCTGGCCGTGGGCTCGACCGGGGTTCAGGTGAGGTGCGTTGTGGCTGGTCGCGCGCCCCGAGCCCCGTGAGCGGGCTGCGGTTGACGGTCGTTTCTCAGGACCAGTAAGGCCACGTCGTCCTTCGGGGTGCCGGCCGTGTGGCCGAGGAGCGCGGTGAAGACCGTGCCCAGCACAGACTGTGGAGGAGCCTCCCACGCCTTGCCCAGTGCTTCGGGCAGCGAAAAGAACCGGCCACGGCCGTCCCTCGCGTCCTCGACGCCGTCCGTGTGCAGCACCAGAGTCTCCCCCGGGAGCAGCTGACCGCACTCCAGTACCGGCACTTCACCGGGCAGGGGGAACAGGCCGAGAGGGGGTAAGGGATCCGCGCAGGACAGGGGCTCCACACGCGGGCCGCTGAGTAAGTACGGCCATGGGTGCCCACAGTTGAGGCCGTGCAGCCTGCCGTCCCGCCCGATCTCCAGCAGCAGTACGGTGGCGAACTCCTCGGTGTCCATGCCGTCCCGTTCGGCACGTTCGCGCAGGTGGCGGGCGAGCGCGCGGTCCAGTCTGCGCAGCACGCCCTCGAGTTCGGGCTCGTCATGGACGGCCTCGCGGAAGCTGCCGAGGACCGCGGCGGCCGTACCGATGGCGGCGAGGCCATGGCCCCGGACGTCGCCCATGACGACCCGTACGCCGTGTTCGGTGGCGACGGCCTCGTACAGGTCGCCGCCGATGCTGGCACCACGGTCGGCGGACAGCTGGGCCGCGGCGACGGTGAGCCCGTCGATCCGCGGGGGCAACGGCCGTAGCAACACGCTCTGCGCGGCACCCGCGACCTCGCGGGCCTGCCGGAGTTCACGCAGCAGTGCGCGCCGGACATGGATTATCAGCCCGGTGCCCACGGCGAAGAACACGGCACTGGTGACGACCCGCGCGCCGAGGCCGTTCTGCTGCGCGAGCGGGCAGGTCAGCTTGTACGTGATCGCGACGGTACCCCACACGGTGGGCAGCCCCCACGAGAGCACCCGGCGCAACGACCCCACCCGGGGAACCGCAGCCTTGAAGCACATCATGCCGATGGCCCCCCAACTAGGCCCTGCACACGCAATCGGACCGGCCTCGAAAGGCCGGTCCGATTCTGTCGACCGCATGGGCCGAAAGGGCCAGATCGCCGGGTGAACTCACCCTATTGAGTGAGGTGACCGGCGCCGCGGCTAACTACGGAGAGCCGCTCCCACCCGCTCCCCCGCCAGGGCAATGGCCGCATCCCGGGCCGCCGAGGCCTCATCCACCGTCAGCGTCCGGTCACCCGCCCGGAACCGCAGCGCGTACGCCAGCGACTTCTTGCCGTCGCCGAGCTGCTCCTCGTTCTCGTAGACGTCGAACAGCCGGATGCCTTCAAGGAGTTCCCCCGCACCTTCACGCAGCGCGGCCTCGACCTCGGCGTGCGGCACGAACTTGTCCACGACCAGCGCGACATCCTGCGTGGCCACCGGGAACGTGGAGATGCTCGGCGCCTGCGGGGTGTCGTCGCCGGCTGTCTCCAGGACGTCCAGGTCCAGCTCCATCGCAGAGGTCCGCGCGGGCAGCCCGAAGGCCTTCACCACGCGCGGGTGCAGCTCACCGGCATGTCCTACGACGGTGTCCCCGACCAGGAGCTCGGCGCACCGGCCCGGGTGCCACGGCCCGTACTGGCCACCGCGGACGACCAGTTCGGCCCCGGTCTCGCGAGCGACGACCCGTGCCGCCTCCACCGCGTCGGCCCAACCGGCCGGACGGCCACCGCCCCACCAGCCGGCCTGCTCCCGCGCACCGGCGAGCACCACGGCAACGTGGCGCGGCTGCTCGGGCAGCGCGGCGTCCAGCTCGGCGATCTCCTCGTCGGTGGGCCGTCGGTCCACCGGCAGCACCGAGGCGACCCGCTGCTCCGCACGCGGCAGGAAGACCAGCCCCGTCTCGAACAGCGCCAGATCGTGCGAACCCCGCCCGTCGTTGCGCCGCAGCGCACCGAACAGGCCCGGCAGCAGTGACGTGCGGAGTGCGGGCTCCTCGTCGCTGAGCGGGTTGGTCAGCCTGACGACCCGGCGCTTCGGGTCGTCCGCGTCCAGCAGCAGCTGGTCGAAGACCTGCTCGCCGACGAAGGGGTAGTTCGGTGCCTCGACGTACCCGGCACCGGCGAGGACCCGGCCCACCCGGCGGTGCAGCCGCTGGCGGTGGGTCAGACCGCGCCCTGCGGGGGGCCTCGGCAGCGTGGAGGGCAGGTTCTCGTAGCCCTCCAGACGGATGACCTCTTCGGCCAGGTCGTTGATCTCCTGAAGGTCGGGACGCCAGGACGGCACGGTGACGATCAGCTCGTCCTGCCCGTACACGTCGCAGCCGACCTCCTGGAGACGCCGTACGACGGTCTCGCGGCCGTAGGAGACACCGGCGACCTTGTCGGGGTGATCCGCGGGGACGCTGATGGTGTGCGGGGCCGACGGGGCGACGACCTCGGTGACACCGGCCTCGGCGGTGCCGCCCGCGAGGAGGACCAGCAGGTCGACCGTGCGCTGTGCGGCAGCCGCGGCGGCCGCCGGGTCGACACCGCGCTCGAAGCGCCGGGACGCCTCGGAGGACAGCTTGTGGCGGCGGGCCGTACGCGCGATGGAGACGGCGTCGAAGTGGGCGGCCTCGATGACGACGTCGGTCGTGCCCTCGGCCTCGGTGTGATCGGCGATCTCGGTGTTGGCGCCGCCCATCACGCCCGCGAGGCCGATCGGGCCCCGCTCGTCGGTGATGACCAGGTCCTCGGCGTGCAGCTTGCGCTCGACGCCGTCGAGGGTCTTGATCTGCTCGCCCTCGGCCGCCCGGCGCACCCCGATGGTGCCCTGGACCAGGGAGCGGTCGTAGGCGTGCAGCGGCTGACCGAGCTCCATCATCACGTAGTTGGTGACGTCGACGGCGAGCGAGATCGGACGCATGCCGACCTTCTGGAGCCGGCGCTGGAGCCAGAGCGGCGAGCGGGCGTCGGGGCTCAGACCGGTGACGGTGCGCGCGGTGAAGCGGTCGCAGCCGAGCGGGTCGGAGACCTGGACCGGGTAGCCGTAGGCGTTCGGGCCCGGCACGTCGAGCAGGGCCGGGTCGCTGAGCGGCAGGCCGTAGGCGATGGCGGCCTCGCGGGCCACGCCCCGGATGGACAGGCAGTCGCCGCGGTTGGCGGTGACGGCGATGTCCAGGACCTCGTCGACCAGCTCCAGGAGCTCGATGGCGTCCTTGCCGACCTCGGTCTCCGGCGGCAGCACGATGATGCCGTGGCTGCCGTCGTCGCCCATGCCCAGCTCGTCGCCGGAGCAGATCATGCCGTGGGAGGTCTTGCCGTAGGTCTTGCGGGCGGAGATGGAGAAACCGCCGGGCAGCGTGGCACCCGGGAGGACCACGACGACCTTGTCGCCGACGGCGAAGTTACGGGCGCCGCAGACGATCTCCTGGGGCTCACCGGTGCCGTTGGCCTGGCCGACGTCCACCGTGCAGAAGCGGATCGGCTTCTTGAAGCCCTCCAGCTCCTCGATGGTCAGCACCTGGCCGACGACCAGGGGGCCCTTGAGGTCGGCGCCGAGGTGCTCGACGGACTCGACCTCGAGACCGGCCGAAATGAGCTTGGCCTGGACGTCACGGCCGGTTTCGGTCGCCGGCAGGTCGACGTACTCCCGCAGCCAAGAAAGCGGGACCCGCATCAGATCTCCATCCCGAACGGCCGGGTGAACCGGACGTCACCCTCGACCATGTCTCGCATGTCCTCGACGTTGTGGCGGAACATCAGCATCCGCTCGATGCCGAACCCGAAGGCGAAGCCGCTGTACTTCTGCGGGTCGACGCCACAGGCGGTCAGCACCTTGGGGTTGACCATTCCGCAGCCGCCCAGCTCGATCCAGCCCTCGGAGGAGCAGGTGCGGCAGGGGCGGTCGGGGTTGCCGACGGACTCGCCGCGGCAGACGTAGCACACCATGTCCATCTCGGCGGACGGCTCGGTGAAGGGGAAGAAGTTCGGGCGCAGCCGGGTCTTCATGCCCTCGCCGAACAGGGCCTGGACCATGTGGTCCAGGGTGCCCTTGAGGTCGGCCATGGTGAGGCCCTCGTCGACGGCCAGCAGCTCGACCTGGCGGAAGACCGGGGTGTGCGTGGCGTCCAGCTCGTCGGTGCGGTAGACGACACCGGGGCAGATCACGTACACCGGCAGCTCACGGGAGAGCAGCGAGCGGATCTGCACGGGCGAGGTGTGGGTGCGCAGCACGACACCGGACTCGGTGCCGCCCTGGGGGCCCTCGACGAAGAAGGTGTCCTGCTCACCGCGGGCCGGGTGGTCCGGGCCGATGTTGAGCGCGTCGAAGTTGAACCACTCCGCCTCGACCTGGGGGCCCTCGGCGACCTCGTAGCCCATGGCCACGAAGACGTCCTCGATGCGCTCGGAGAGGGTGGTGAGCGGGTGGCGGGCGCCGGCCGGTACCCGGTCGTGGGGCAGCGTGACGTCCACCGCCTCCTCGACCAGCACGCGCGCGTCGCGCTCGGCCTCCAGCTCGGCCTGGCGTCCGGCGAGGGCCTTGTTCACCGCGCCCCGGGCCTGGCCGACGAGCTTGCCCGCGGCGGCCTTGGCGTGCGGGGGCAGGGCGCCGATCTCGCGGTTGGCCAGGGCCAGCGCGGAGGCGCCGCCGGTGTGGGCGACCTTGGCCTCCTGGAGCGCGTCGAGGGAGTCCGCGGCGGCGAAGGCGGCGAGCGCCTCGTCCCGCATGCGCTCGATCTCTTCCGGTTTCAGGGCCTCGACCTCTACAGGGTCGTACGACTTGTTCGGTGCCGACATCTCTTCCCGTGCTTCCGATTGGCTGGCTGAAGGTCCCCGTCACCGACTCACTCAGAGGTCAGAGGGCCGTCCATGGGACACATGGGTGCCAAAGGCCGAGTCTAACGGGGTGGGGATGTACGCATGTGCCCGCGGGCGCTCAGGTCAGATAGGCCGGAGCGCTCACGGGCAACGTAAATCGGAACTCGGCGCCGCCCTGGGGGCCGCGGCCGACCGTGATGGTGCCGCCGTGGGCTTCGACGATGCCCTTGACGATGTAGAGCCCGAGGCCGGTGCCACCGCGCTTGCTGCCCCGCCAGAAGCGGGTGAAGACGCGGTTCATGGACTCCTCCGGGATGCCGGCACCCTCGTCGCTCACCGTGACCGACGTGCCGGTGTCCTCCCCTTCTCGGGGGGACGCCGTGGGCGTGATGTCAATCGTGACGGTTCCCTCGCCGTGCCGCACCGCATTTTCGAGCAGGTTGCTGAGCACCTGGTCGATCTTGTCGGGGTCGGCCCACAGCATGGGCAGCGGCTGTTCCAGGCGGAGCAGGAAGCGGTCGGCGGCGAGACCGGCGGCGACGTAGGCCTGGATGTGGCGTCCGACGGCGGCGCCGATGTCGACGGGCTGGCGGCGCACCTCAAGGCGCCCTGAGTCGATGCGGGAGATGTCCAGCAGCTCGGCGATGAGCCGGGTGACCCGGTCGGCGTCCGCGTCGACGGTCTCCAGCATCAGCCGCTTCTGGTCGTCGGTGAACCTCTCCCACTTGGCGAGGAGAGTCGCGGTGAAGCCCTTGACGGAGGTGAGCGGGGACCTGAGCTCATGGGCCACGGTGGCGATCAGCTCGGCGTGGCTGCGCTCGGTGCGGCGGCGGGCCTCGGTGTCGCGGAGGGTGACGACGACTCGGCGGACGGGTCCGGTGGGCTCGGCACGCACGTACTGCGCGGCGACGAGGACCTCTCGGCCACCCGGCAGCAGGAGGTTCCGCTCGGGCTGTCGCCTGCGGATGGCGAGGCCGCCGTACGGATCGGTCAGCTGCCACCAGCGCCGCCCCTCCAGGTCCTCTAATGGGAGGGCTTTTTCCAGCCGCTGTCCGAGGGCGTCCTCGGCGGGGAGGGCGGTGATCCGGGCCGCGGCCGCGTTGAAGCAGATCACCCGGCCCTGCTCGTCCGCGACGACGAGGCCGTCGGGCAGCTGGTCGGGGTCGATGCCGAGCTCTGCGGGACCACCGGCCCGGGCCCCGGGCACGCCCTGCGCGCTCCTCGTGCCGACACTCATCCCCGTACCCCACCTCTCAGGCGTCTGAGGGGCCCCCGAGCTGGTCACCCTACTGGTTCTGGGTGACGGAGCGGCACCCTCCGGGGGCGCGCTGTGCACGGGCCGACGCATAGAGACATACGGCGGCGGCGGTGGCGAGGTTCAGGCTCTCGGCCTTCCCGTGGATCGGGACGCGCACCACGGCGTCCGCGAGTGCGCGGGTCTCCTCCGGGAGCCCCCAGGCCTCGTTCCCGAACACCCAGGCGGTCGGCCCGCCCATGGTGCCCTGGTCGAGCTCGTCGTCGAGGTCGTCGGTCCCGGCCCCGTCGGCGGCGAGGATGCGCACCCCGGCCCGCCTGAGCCCCTCGACGGCCTCCTCCACGGGCACACCGACGGCGACGGGCAGGTGGAACAGGGAGCCCACGGAGGCCCGTACGGCCTTGGGGTTGTAGAGATCGACGGACGCGTCGGTCAGTACGACGGCCTCGGCGCCGGCGGCGTCGGCGCACCGCAGGACGGTGCCGGCGTTCCCCGGATCCCGGACGTTGGCGAGCACGGCGACGAGCTTCGGCCGGGCGGCGAGGATCTCCTCGAAGGGGGTGTCGAGAAACCGGCAGACCCCGACGAGCCCCTGAGGCGTGACGGTGGTGGAGATGTCGGCGATGACGTCCTCGGCGGCGAGGTGCACACGGGCCCCGACGGCCCGGGCCTCGCCAACGATGTCGGCGTACCGCTCCGCGGCCTCGACGGTGGCGAACAGCTCGACGAGCCCCTGCCCGGCGGCCTCCCGCACGGCCTGCGGCCCCTCGGCCAGAAACAGCCGCTCCTTCCCCCGGAAGTTCCGCCGGGCGAGCCGCCGGGCGGCGGAGACGCGGGGGGAACGGGGGGAGATCAGCTCGGGGGTGACGGGGGCCATGCTCTTCACCTTCGGAAAGTGTTCGGGAAACAGTGGACCCGCAGGCTTCACAGCCTGCGGGTCCACTCAGTCACGTCGGCCTGGGCCAAGCGCGGCGTCACGCAGCCTTGGGGGCGTTCACGTCCGCCGGCAGGGCCTTCTGCGCGACCTCGACCAGCGCGGCGAACGCGGTGGCGTCGTTCACGGCCAGCTCGGCCAGGATCTTGCGGTCGACCTCGATGTTCGCGGCCTTCAGACCCTGGATGAAGCGGTTGTACGTGATGCCGTTGGCGCGGGCAGCGGCGTTGATGCGCTGGATCCACAGCTGGCGGAAGTCACCCTTGCGCTTCTTGCGGTCGTTGTAGTTGTAGACCAGCGAGTGGGTGACCTGCTCCTTGGCCTTGCGGTACAGGCGCGAACGCTGACCGCGGTAGCCGGAGGCCGCCTCGAGGATCGCCCGGCGCTTCTTGTGGGCGTTGACTGCCCGCTTGACGCGTGCCACTTGTTAACTCCTTGTAGCGGGGCCGTGGTTGGACTCACACGGCCCGGAAACGATTGGGTCCCGGTCTTTGAGGTGCTTCAGGCGCTGGGCGCCCGCCCTCACTTGCCGAGAAGCTTCTTGATCTTCTTGGCGTCGCCCGGGGCCATCTCGGCGTTGCCGGTGAGGCGGCGCGTCAGTGTCGACGGCTTGTGCTCGAGGTAGTGGCGCTTGCCGGCACGCTCGCGGAGCACCTTGCCGGAGCCGGTGATCTTGAAGCGCTTGCTGGCACCGCTGTGCGACTTGTTCTTCGGCATAGCGCCGTTCTCTCCTCGTCGGTGGCGTTCCGGTGCCCGGTCGTGAAACCGGGCACGGTGGAACGTCGCTGTTGTATCGGTTACGTCCTGGGGACTCGCGTCCCCGGGGGTCACGCCTCGGCGGAAGCCTCGGCAGGCGCCTCGGACTCCACGACGTCGTCGATGTCCTCGTCGTGCTCGGACTCCGCGGCGTTCTGCGACTTGCCGGGGTTGGCCTTCGCGTCCGCCTTGCGGGCTTCCTGCGCCTGGCGGGCCTCGGCCATCGCCTCGGTCTTCTTCTTGTGCGGGCCGAGAACCATGATCATGTTTCGGCCGTCCTGCTTCGGGTTCGACTCGATGAACCCGAGGTCCTCGACGTCCGAGGCGAGCCGCTGCAGCAGTCGGTAGCCCAGCTCGGGCCGGGACTGCTCGCGACCACGGAACATGATCGTGATCTTGACCTTGTCGCCCTGCTTGAGGAACCGGACGACGTGACCCTTCTTGGTGTCATAGTCGTGCGGGTCGATCTTCGGCCGGAGCTTCATCTCCTTGATGACCGTGTGCGCCTGGTTCTTGCGCGCCTCACGGGCCTTCATGGCCGACTCGTACTTGAACTTCCCGTAGTCCATGAGCTTGCACACGGGCGGACGGGCGTTCGCCGCGACCTCGACCAGGTCCAGGTCGTACTCCTGCGCAAGCTCCAGTGCCTTGGCCAGCGGGACGATGCCCACCTGCTCGCCACTGGGACCGACAAGTCGCACCTCGGGAACGCGAATCCGGTCGTTGATGCGGGGCTCGGCGCTGATGGATCCTCCTCGGTTAGCACCACACGGCGGTCCGGCGGACAGCCGCGTATGTCTTTTCTTAAGACCTAACCGCGCCGAAGCACAAAAAATGCCCCGGACGATCACAGACGGGGCTCCAAAACACTGCCGGAGCACCGCCGCGTGACGCGGGGCGCGCTTTCGGGCGACTCCATCGTCCGTACGGAACGATGGTGGCCGCCTGACCGGGGTGACCCGCCGTCCCGGAGGGCGGTCGGGTGGGAGATCGGAGCCTCCACTTGTGGGCCGGGCATATGAATGTCCGGCCGGTCGTCACACAAGGTTAGCAGCATCCAGGGGGTGGTGCGAACCCGCCTGCACCGGGCCCTATCGTGTGGGACATGAGTGACACCCCTCCCGCGTCTGCTGACTCCCCCGACTTCGACGAGATGACCCGCGACATCGCCGAGGTCCCCGCCGTCGAGGTGATCGTCACGGTCGCCGTCAACCTGATGAGCGCCGCCGCCGTGAAGCTCGGCCTGACCGAGGAGGGCGACAAGTACAAGGACCTGGACGAGGCCCGCAAGCTGGTGACGGCTCTGGCCGGCCTTCTGGACGCGTCCGCGACCGAGATCAGCTCCTTCCACGCGGCCCCGCTGCGGGACGGCCTGAAGTCCCTCCAGCTGGCGTTCCGCGAGGCGTCCCTGGTCCCGGACGAGCCGGGCCAGGGCCCCGGTGAGAAGTACACCGGCCCGGTCTACGGCTAGTTCGACCCGCGTACGTACAAGGGCTCGCCCGGCGGCGTGGCCCCGGCCGGCAGCACCGCCAGGTCGAGGCCGTGCACCAGGCGGGCCCTCAGCGTCTCGTCGGCGGCGATGCGCTCGGCGACGGCACGAGCGGCATCCGCGGGCCGGGTCCCGGGGTCCAGCGCGAGGGCCAGGGTGCCGTCGGCCTGTCCCGGGCCGAGGTGGGCACGCAGGACGGCGGGTTCGGCGGCCACCGCGTCTCGTACGGCGTCGATGACCGCCGGGTCGGCCAGCGGGTCGGCGCTCGCGCGGCCCTCGGCGAGCGCGAGCAGTGCCGAGCCGGTCAGCTCGAAGGGCACCGGACCGGCCAGATCCAGTACGACCGTGTCGGCCTTCTCGTGCGCCGCGGCCTGCAGCGCCTGGTGCAGGGGTACGGCGACGGGGCGGGCCTCGGGGTCCCAGCGGGCCAGCGACTCCGTGGACGTGAAGGCCGGCAGCGCGACGCGGGAACCGGCCTTGAGGGTGGGGACGGCCATGTCGCTGGTCTTCTCGCGGCGCAGCCCGTTCTCGTCCTCCTCGACCTCGCCGAGCACGGCCACCACGGGGACGAGCAGCCGGGCCCCCTTCAGCGCCTCCAGGACGGGGCCCACGGCGGCACGGTCCTCGGCCCAGGCCGCGAGCGCCGCGCTCAGCCGGGGATCGGCGGAGCCGTCGTCGTCGGAGAAGCCGGGGTCGGGAATGTTCTTGTTCGCCACGGTCACCGACCCTATAGGGGGCTTGCTGCTGCGGTTGTGCGGGCCCGGAAACCCGCTCGTGACGGATTTCACGGGTTTCTCAGAGTTCGCTGACACAGCTCTAACGTCCGCCTAACGGCCCGCACAGTCGGCGGCCCGACCATCGGCGGCATGGAGTCCTCCAGAGCCGCCATACGCCGCGTCCGCAGGTTCCCCGGGCGGCCTTTGACGTACACCGCGCTCGCCTCCGTCGCCATCGTCGGTGCCACGGCCGGCGGGACCGTGTACGTGAAGGCGCAGGCGCACACCGGAAGCCGCGCCGTATCGTCGGCGGCGACGCCGTCGGTCTCGCCCTCGTCGGCGACCACGACTCAGGAGGCGGTTGTGGCGGAGCCTGTGGTGGATCTCGACGAGCAGCTGGCCGACGCCATGAAGTCGGTGGGCGTGACGGGCGAGCAGAAGGTGTCGGTGGCGGTGCTCGACCTGGAGTCGGGCGACAGCGCGGTGTACGGCGACGGCGCCTTCGACACGGCGAGCATCGTGAAGGTCGACATCCTGGCGACGCTGCTGCTCCAGCACCAGGCGGCGGGCACGGAGCTGAGCGCGCAGGAGAAGGCATACGCCACCAGGATGATCGAGAACAGCGACAACGCCTCGGCGTCCGCGCTGTGGGACATCATCGGGAAGGCGTCCGGGCTCGACGCCGCGAACGAGAAGTTCGGGCTGACCGGCACCGAGGGCGGTGACGGGGCGCTGTGGGGGCTGACCCAGACCACCGCGGCCGACCAACTCACCCTGCTCCAGCAGGTGTTCGGGGACGACTCGGAGCTCAGCGAGGCCTCGCGGTCGTATCTTCAGGGGCTGATGGGACAGATAGAGGCCGACCAGCACTGGGGTGTCTCGGCGGCGGCCGACGGGGTCGGTTGGGCGCTGAAGAACGGGTGGCTGCCGCGCAGCACGACCGGGCTGTGGGACATCAACAGCGTCGGGCGGGTGACGGTGGACGGGCACGACTATCTGGTGGCCGTGCTGTCCAAGGGCAACTCGACGCAGGCGAAGGGGGTTTCGCTGGTGGAGGCGGCGGCGAGGGCGGCGGTGTCGGTGTTCACGGGTGCCGACGCCACGTCGTCCGCGTCCGCGGCTGCCGCGCGGTGACCGTCGTACTCCCGGCTCAGACGCCCTCGTAGGAGCGGCGGGGGCCACGGCGACCGCGCCACAGGACCACCGCGGCGGCCAGCAGGGCGATGCCGAAGCCGCCTGCCAGCGGGGCCGCCCAACTCGCCGTGTCGTCATCGGACTTGGCGGTGTCCGGGCCGGAGCCGAAGTACTTCTCGCCGTAGGAGGCCGGTTGCAGGCCCTCCGGCTTGAGGCGAGCCGCGGCCTTGAGTGCCGCCGCGGGGTCCACGAAGCCGAAGCCGCGGGAGTCGTCGCGGCCGCCGGAGGGGGCGTTGCGGGCCGTGTCCTCCAGGAGCCGCTTGATCTGCGCGGGCGTCAGGTCCGGGTGGGCCGCCTTGACGAGGGCGACCGCGCCGGAGACGAACGCGGAGGCGGCGCTCGTCCCCCAGCCCTCGTAGTACTTGTGGTCGGGGTCGGCGATGACGACGTCGTCACCGGGAGCGGCCACCGTGGCGTACCAGCGGCGGGTGGAGAAGACGGCGCGGGTGCCGTACCGGTCGACGGCGGTCGCGACGATGACGCCCGGGTAGGCGGCCGGGTAGGAGATGTGGTCGCCCTTCTCGCCGCCGTTACCGGCCGAGGCCACCACGACCACGCCCTTCTTGAGGGCGTACTGGACGGCGTCGTCCTCGCCGGCCTCGGGGTGCGCGGAGGACGAGTCGTCGCCGAGGGAGAGGTTGATGACGTCGGCGCCGTGGTCGGCGGCCCAGCGGATGCCCTCGGCGAGGGCGTTGCCGCGGGTGTTGCGGGCCTTGGTGCGGGACGGGTCGCCGTCCTCCAGGATCACGCGGACGGGGAGGATCTTCGCCTCGGGGGCGATGCCCATGACCCCGTCGCCGTCGCCGTAGCCGTGGCCGTGCCCGGCGATGATGCCGGCCATGGCGGTGCCGTGCCGGGCCCAGGCGCGCTGTCCCCGTACGGCCCCGAAGCCGATCATGTCCTTGCCGGTGAGGACGTTGCCGACGAGGTCGGGGTGGTCGTTCTCGACGCCGGTGTCCAGGACGGCGACGGTGACGCCCGCACCCTTGGTGGTCTGCCAGGCCTGCTGGGTGTGCATGGCATCCAGGGCCCACTGCTTGGCGCGGATGCCGTCGGCGTGCGCGGCGGTGGGCGGGACGAGGGCGACGGAGGCGGCGAGGAGGACGCTCAGGAGACCTGCCCTGCGGGTGGTGACGCTCATGAGGGCTGCTCCGGGGGCGAGGTGACGGTCTTGCGCAGGGCACGCTCGACGCGGTCGGCCAGGCCCTGGGCCTCGTTGCCGAGACCGGACTGGGCCACGGGGGTGGTGTCCCCGGACTCCATGGCCTGCTCGGCGGGCTCCGGGGTGTCGACCGCACGGCCGTCGGCCCAGCCGGAGACGGCGTAGGCGACGACGGGGGCGTCGGTGAGGACGGAGATCGTCCAGGACGCCCGCTGCTTCGCCCCGAAGTCGGCGGCGAGGGTGTTCTTCGCGGCGTACGGGAGAGGCATCAGGTCGGTGCGGGTGTCCAGGCCGTCTTTGGTGAAGCGCTTGTCCATGTCGCGCATGGCGGCGGCGTCGGCGTCGGTGAAGAGGAGGCCGACGGTGGTGACGTAGCTCTGGGTGGCGTCCGTGTAGGTGGCGCGCAGGAGGCGTTCGCAGCCGACGGGGGCGAGGGCCTTGCGCAGCAGCGGGTCGAAGGCGTCCGTGCAGCCGCTGTCGGGGGCGACGGCGATCCGCGTCCATGTACGGTCGGCTCCGCCGGGCCCGGCGCCCCGGCCGTCCACGGTCGGCGGGAACAACTGGTCGACGGGCACGCTGTGCCACAGCTCCCCGGCCTTGGCGAAGCTGTCGCCGCCGCTGTCGTCGCCCGAGTCCCCGATCAGCCAACTCCCGGTCGCGGCACCGCCGATGAGCCCGAGCCCGAGTACGACACAGGCGGCGACGGCGGCGATCCGGGGAGGAACCCGCACCCCCCACGACCGCTCCCTGTAGCCGACCTCGGGCTCCCCGAACGACACAACAGGCCGCCCGTTGCCGGGAGTTCCGGCGTGCGGGGGCATGGGGGCGCTCCAGGAGAGGGCGGGGTCGGGTGCGCGGGAGCCGGGGGGCGGAGGCGTGGCGGGAGGGCCTGAAGGTGCTGGGGGTGCGATCGGCGGGGGCGGTGCCGAGGGCGTGCGGGTGGCGCCGGTGGCCGAGGCGTCCCGCCTGGGGCGTGGCGGGAATCCGGGGCGGGCCGGCGCGTCCTGGCGGGTGCCGGCCTGCGGCCCTGCGGGGGCTGCGCCGGTACGACTCGCATCGGCCGGGGGCTGACCGTTCCCGGAGCCGGGTCGGCCGTCGGGCATGGGCGGTACGGCGGTGCCGCCGGAAGCCGTCCGGGGCGGGGCCACCGACCCCCTCCGTCCCTCGCCGTTCGCGGTCCCCGATGGAACCGGCCGCATCCGGAAGGTCGTCTCGGCCGCGCTCTCGGCGGGGGCGCCGGTACGACGCGGCGGCACGGAGGGCTGAGAAGTCGGCCGGGGCGGCACACCACCACGGGCCTGCGCGGCAGCACCGGCACCAGACCCACTGCCGGGCGGCACGGGACCGGAGACGGGCGAACCCGAGCCCGTCGGCGATGGCGGCGCGGACATGCCGGCACGGCTCGACGCGGACGAGGGCGCGCCCGACGCGGGCGGCGCGGTGTGGGGCGGACGCGGTGGAGTATCGGGTCGGCGGTTTCCGGGCGGCGACGCGGGCGGCATGCCGTTCTGGGGGTTCGACGCGGGCGGCATCGGACCGGCGGCTGGAGCTGCGGGGCCTGTCCGGCGGGGCTCGTCACCCTGTGCGGAGCTGTTGCCGCGCGGTTCTCGCGGGGCGGGGGCGCCGGGTGCCGGTGGGGTGTCCGGGAAGCGGGCCGAGGCCGGAGGCGGGGGCGGAACGCTGCCCGGGAGCCGGGGTGCCGGGTTCGGGGTGCCGGGGTTCACCGATGTGTCGCCGTCGTGGACGGGAGCGCCGGTGCCCGAGCTGCTCGCAGCCGTCGACGAGGCCGGGCCACCACGGCCACCGTTCGTCGTTCGTATCGGCGGCCGAGCCGTGGCGGTCGATCCCTCGGACCGCGCCCCGCCGGAACGCTCCCCGGGGGACCCCGTAGCGCCGAACACCCGTCCCCCCGCCTCACCGGACAGCTGTCGACCCGGCCCGCCGGGCTCATGCCCGCCCGAGCCGCCGGAGGCCTCGTCGGACCCCTGCCAGTCGAAACCGCCGAACGTCGGCCGGCCCGGCGTCGCGTCGGCCCGTCGGGCGCGGGCGCCGAAGGCCTGCCAGTCGGAGTCGTCGCCCGCCCGGCCGCCGGGATCGACGGTCTCCCGCCTGCCGGTGTCGTCGGGACCGCCGTGCTGGGCGCCCTCGGACGACTCGGGACCCGGCCCCGCCTCCCCCACCGCCGGCGGCTGGGCCGGTCGCGGAGGTATCGAGGCGCGGCGTGCTTCCGTGCTCATGCACCCCCCGTTTCCTCATGTCCGGGCCGTTCGGTCGTGCGCGGGCCCTCGTCGGTGGCGTCGGCGTGGAAGACGGCCGTCCGGGCACGCATACCCGCACGGAAGGGCCGGCATCCCGGCGCGGCGGCGACGGGAGGGCGACCGGCCCTGCGTACGTGCGCGTCACTCTACGGGTTGTTGCCGGTCGACCGGGAACCAGTCCACCAGGCCGGGGGCATCTGCCCGGAACGTCCCCCTACCCTGCGGTAATCCTGTCTGGCAGGCTTCGTTCATGACTGCGCGCGCCGCCGACCGGGCCCGTTACGACCGGGCCACCGCCCATCTCGACGCTCCACTCGCGATCGTGGACCTGGACGCCTTCGACACCAACGCGGACGATCTCGTCCGCCGCGCGGCGGGGAAGCCGATCCGTGTCGCCAGCAAGTCCGTACGGTGCCGTGCGCTGTTGGAACGCGTTCTGGCCAGGGACGGATTCGCGGGCATCATGTCCTTCACCCTCGCCGAGTCCCTGTGGCTGGCCCGGGGCGGCTTCGACGACATCCTGCTCGCCTACCCCTCCGCCGACCGTGCCGGGTACGCCGAACTCGCCGCCGATCCCAAGCTCGCCGCCGCCGTGACGGTGATGGTCGACGACCCGGCGCAGCTCGCCTTCATCGACGAGTCCCGTGCCGGTGGCACCGAAGTCATCCGGGTCTGCCTGGAGTTGGACACCTCGCTGAAGCTGCTCGGCGGCAGGGTCCGCGTCGGCGCCCGGCGTTCGCCGCTGCACTCCCCCGCCCAGGTCGCCGACATGGCGCGGCTGGTGGCCCGCCGTCCGGGGTTCAAGGTCGTGGGGATCATGGCCTACGAGGGGCACATCGCCGGGGTCGGGGACGCGGTCGCCGGACGTCCGCTGCGTTCCCGGGCGGTACGGCTGATGCAGGCCACCGCCCGCAAGGAGCTGGCCGAGCGGCGTGCGGCGGTGGTGCGCGCGGTGCGGGCGGTCGCGCCGGACCTGGAGTTCGTCAACGGCGGCGGCACCGGCAGTGTGCAGCACACCGCGGCGGAGGACGCCGTCACGGAGATCGGCGCCGGATCGGGGCTGTACGTGCCGAGGCTGTTCGACAACTACACGTCCTTCAGCGGACGCCCGGCCGCCCTGTTCGCCCAGCCGGTCGTGCGCAGGCCGGGGGTGGGCGTGGTGACCGTCCTCGGCGGCGGCTACCCGGCCTCCGGCGCGGCCGGACCCGACCGGCTGCCGGTGCCGTATCTGCCGGAGGGCCTGAAGTACGACCCCCAGGAGGGGCCCGGCGAGGTGCAGACCCCGCTGCTCGGGGCGCCCGCCGACGATCTGCTGCTCGGCGACAAGGTGTGGTTCCGGCACGCGAAGGCCGGTGAACTGTGCGAGCGGTTCGAGGTGCTGCACCTGATCGAGGGGGACGCGGTGACGGCGACCGTCCCGACGTACCGCGGGGAAGGCCACACGTTCCTGTAGGTCAGCGGTCGACGGGCCGGATCCCCTGGGTGATCCGGTCCATGTCGGCGAGCGGGGGGCCGTCCGGGCCCGCGTCGAAGGCGAAGCGCACGACGACGGCGTCCGAGGGCCCGCCGCGGGCCGGAGCGAAGGCCAGCGACTGGACGTACCCGCCGGGCCCCTCGGCGGTCCTCACCCGCCAGCGCACCAGGTATCCGGCGCCTCCGGCGACGGCGACGCGTTCCGATCTGACGATCCGGTGGCCGCGGATACCGTCGTAGGAGCTGTCGGCGGCCTGCGGTATGTCCTTCTTGGCGAGGGACGCCGGGGATTTCCCGGAGTTCGCGGGCAGCGTGCGGGTGAAGATCCTGCCGCCGTCGGTGGTCATCACGAGGTTGTCGCGCGTGACGTACTTCGCGGGGACCCAGCCGTCCGGCAACGGCAGGCTGATGCCGTCGAGTTCGTCGACCAGGCGGGACGGGGTCGGGGAGCCGACGGACGGCGAGGGCGTCGTGACCGTCGGGGCCGTGTCCGCCACGACGTCCTCCCCGTGGCCGCGGGCGAGGGCGAACGCCCCGCTGACGATCGCGGCGACGAGGACGACCCCGGAGGTGGTGAGGGCGACCGCCTTGGCGCGTCCCGAGGCTCCGTCCGCCGGTCGTGGCGGGCCGGGCGCCTCGGGGTCGCGCCGGTGGTCCGACCAGGCCGTCCCGTCCCACCAGCGCTCCCGGTGCGGGGCGTCGGGGTCCGGGTACCAGCCGGGCGGGAGCGTCCTGCTCATTGCGGCACTGTAGGACGAGACCTACAGCGGTGTGACGTACGCCCCCGAGATGCCTCCGTCGACGAGGAAGTCGCTGGCGTTGACGAAGGAGGAGTCGTCGCTGGCCAGGAAGGCGACGGCGGCGGCGATCTCCTCGGCCTCGGCGAACCGGCCGACCGGGATGTGGACCAGGCGGCGGGCGGCCCGCTCGGGGTCCTTGGCGAACAGCTCCTGGAGCAGAGGGGTGTTGACCGGGCCCGGGCAGAGGGCGTTGACGCGGATGCCCTCCCGCGCGAACTGCACACCCAGTTCACGGGACATGGCGAGCACCCCGCCCTTGGAGGCGGTGTAGGAGATCTGGGACGTGGCCGCGCCCATCCTCGCCACGAAGGACGCCGTGTTGATGATGGACCCCTTGCCCTGGCGCCGCATGTAGGGGATCGCGGCCTTGCAGCACAGGTAGACGGAGGTCAGGTTGACCTCCTGGACCCGCTTCCAGGCCTCCAGGCCCGTCTCCAGGATGGAGTCGTCGTCGGGCGGGGAGATTCCCGCGTTGTTGAAGGCGACGTCGACGCTGCCGTAGGTGTCGAAGGCCGTCTTGAACAGCGCCTCGACCTGCTCGGGGTCCGTGACGTCCACCTTCACGAAGATGCCGCCGGTTTCCTCCGCGGCCGCCTTGCCGCGGGCCTCGTCGACGTCGGCGCAGACCACGTGGGCGCCCTCGGAGGCGAGCCGGCGGGCGGTGGCGAGACCGATGCCGCTGCCGGCTCCGGTGATGACGGCCGTGCGGCCGACGAGACGACGGCACACGATCTGATCGGTCGGAGAGGTCGATGAGGTCACTGTGCGGGGCCTTCCGTGCTGATGAAGACGTTCTTGGTTTCGGTGAAGGCGGTCAGGGCGTCCGGGCCGAGCTCACGGCCCAGGCCGGACTGCTTGTAGCCGCCGAAGGGGGTCCAGTAGCGGACGCTGGAGTGGGAGTTGACGGACAGGTTGCCCGCCTTGACGGCCCGGGAGAGGCGCAGCGCACGGCCCAGGTCCCGGGTCCAGAGGGAGCCTGAGAGGCCGTACGGGGTGTCGTTGGCGAGCCGGATCGCGTCCGCCTCGTCGGTGAAGGGCAGCAGGACGGCGACCGGGCCGAAGATCTCCTCGCAGGCGGCAGCCGAATCGGGGGCCTCTCCGGTGAGGACGGTCGGCGCGAACCAGAAGCCGGGCCCGTCGGGTGCGCTGCCACGCAGTCCGGGCGCGTCCTGTGGCACCAACGCCCGTACCCGGTCCAGCTGCTGACGGGAGATCAGCGGACCCATCTGGGTCTTCTCGTCGGCCGGGTCGCCCACGACGACGGACGTCAGTGCTTCCGCGAGCAGCTCGTGGACCTCGTCGTACACCGACTCCTGGACGAGGATCCGGGTGCGGGCGCAGCAGTCCTGGCCTGAGTTGTCGAGGAAGGAGAAGGGGTCCACGGCGGTGGCGAGGTCCGCGTCGGCGAAGACGATGTTGGGGCTCTTGCCGCCGAGTTCGAGGGTGACCGGCTTGATCTGGCGGGCGCAGCGTTCCATGACGTCGCGGCCGGTGCGGGTGGAGCCGGTGAACACGATCTTGGCGACACCGGGGTGCTCGACGAGAGCGGTGCCGGCGACCGGGCCGTGACCCGGCAGCACCTGGAACAGGCCCTCCGGCAGGCCTGCCTCCAGGGCGAGTTCGGCGAGCCGCAGGGCGGTCAGCGGGGTGGTCTCGGCGGGCTTGAGGATCACCGCGTTGCCGGCGGCGAGCGCGGGGGCCGTGCCCCAGGCGGCGATCGGCATCGGGAAGTTCCAGGGCGCGATGACCCCGACGACGCCGAGCGGTTCGAGGATCGTGACGTCGAGGCCGCCGGACACCGGGATCTGGCGGCCGTTCAGCCGCTCCACTCCCCCGGCCGCGTAGGCGAGCAGGTCCCGGACGTTCCCGGCCTCCCAGCGGGCGTTGCCGAGGAGGTGACCGGCCTCCCGGACCTCCAGCCGGGCCAGTTCCTCGACATGCTGGTCCACGACGTCGGCGAACCGGCGCAGCAGCCGGGCCCGGTCGGCGGGGGCGAGGGCCGCCCAGCCGGTTTGCGCTTTCGACGCGAGGGCGACCGCCGCGTCCACGTCGGCCGCGGTGGCCGCGGGGACGGTGGCGACGACCTCCTCGGTGGCCGGGTTGAGGACGGTCAGCTCATGCTCGTACGACAACGAAGAACCTTTCACAGACACTCGGGATCACAGGACACTCGGGATCACAGGCGCTCGAAGGAGCGGCGCAGTTCCCAGTCGGTCACTGCCGCGTCGAAGGCTTCGAGTTCGACACGGGCCATGTTGCGGTAGTGCGCGACGACCTCGTCGCCGAAGGCGGCCTTGGCGATCGGACTGTTCTCCCAGAGCTCGGCGGCCTCGCGCAGGGTGGTCGGGACGTGGGCGAAGTCGGCGGTGTAGGCGTTCCCGGGGCACGCCTCGGGCAGCTCCAGCTTCTGCTCGATGCCGTAGAGCCCGGCCGCGACCAGCCCGGCGACGGCGAGGTGCGGGTTGACGTCACCGCCCGGCAGCCGGTTCTCGAAGCGCAGGGAGCGGCCGTGGCCGACCACGCGCAGCGCGCAGGTCCGGTTGTCGTGGCCCCACGCGACGGCCGTGGGGGCGAAGGAGCCCGGCTGGAACCGCTTGTAGGAGTTGATGTTGGGGGCGTAGAGGAGCGAGAAGTCCCTGAGGGCCGCGAGCTGCCCGGCGAGGAAGTACCGCATGACGTCGGACATGCCGTCCGGTCCCGCCATGGCGTTGTTGCCGGCGGCGTCGGCGAGCGAGAGGTGGATGTGGCAGGAGTTGCCCTCGCGCTCGTTGTACTTGGCCATGAAGGTGAGCGACATGCCCTCCTGGGCGGCGATCTCCTTGGCGCCGGTCTTGTAGATCGCGTGCTGGTCGCAGGTGACCACGGCCTCGTCGTACTTGAACACGATCTCGTGCTGGCCCGGGTTGCACTCGCCCTTGGCGGACTCGACGGTGAGGCCGGCGCCGGTCATGTCGTTGCGGATGCGGCGGAGCAGGGGCTCGATGCGGCCGGTCCCGAGCACCGAGTAGTCGATGTTGTACTGGTTCGCCGGTGTCAGCCCCTGGTAGCCCGCGTCCCAGGCCTGCTCGTAGGTGTCCCTGAAGACGATGAACTCCAGCTCGGTGCCGACCTGGGCGGTGTAGCCGAGCTCGGCGAGCCGCTCCAGTTGGCGGCGCAGGATCTGGCGGGGCGCGGCGACGACCGGGGAGCCGTCCTCCCAGGCGAGGTCGGCGATGAGCATGGCCGTGCCGGCGTTCCAGGGGACGCGGCGGAGGGTGCGGAGGTCGGGGTGCATGGCGAAGTCGCCGTAGCCGCGGTCCCAGGAGGACATCGCGTAGCCGTCGACGGTGTTCATCTCGGTGTCGACCGCGAGGAGGTAGTTGCAGCCCTCGGTGCCGTGGTGGAGTACCTCGTCGAGGAAGAAGCGGGCGGCGAAGCGCTTGCCCTGGAGCCGGCCCTGCATGTCGGGGAAGGCCAAAACGACGGTGTCGATCTCGCCGCCCGCGACGAGGGCGTGCAGCTCCTCGACGCTGAGCGGGGGTGTGCGGTCTGCCACGGGAGGGCTCCTTCGGCTGCTGCGCTTTTTCCACCGGGCCGGGAGCCATAAGGTATTGCTCTGAACCATTGCTTGGGAAGGGGGCTCGGCCATATGTCGGTGGACGCTGACGGCGGGCCGGACGACCGGCTGACGCCGGTGCTGCGGCCGGTCAGGGCGGGCAACGGCTTCGAGGAGGCGCTGGAGCAGATCCTCCAGGTCGTGCGGCTCGGGCTGGTGCCGGGGGGCGAGCGGCTGCCGGCCGAGCGGGAGCTCGCGGAGCGGCTCGGGATCAGCCGGGTGACGCTGCGCGAGGTGCTGAAGGTGCTCCAGGACCAGGGGCTGGTGGAGTCGCGGCGCGGGCGGTACGGGGGCACGTTCGTGCTGCCTCGCGCGCGGGAGGCGGCGGGCGAGGAGGAGCTGCGGCGCCGGATAGCCGAGGTGGACATCGAGGACGTGCTGCGCTTCCGGGAGGTGCTGGAGGTGGGCGCGGCGGGTCTGTGCGCGACGCACGGCCTCGCGGACGAACAGGTGAAGCGGCTGCGCGAGGCGCTGGCCGCCACGCAGGAGGCGCCGCTGGCGGACTACCGCCGCCAGGACACCCTGCTGCACCTCACGCTGGCGGAACTGTGCGGCTCACCGACACTGACCGCCCAGTACGCGGCGGTACGGGCGTCGGTGAACGACCTCCTGGACTGCATCCCGCTCCTGGTCCGCAACCTGGAGCACTCCCAGCGGCAGCACGCGGCGCTGGTGGAGGCGGTCCTGGACGGGGACGCCGACGGGGCGCGGGAGATGATGCGGGAGCACTGCGCGGGGACGGCCGCGTTGTTGCGCGGTTTCCTGGCCTGACCTTGCTTCTCGGCGCTCCGAACCGCAAAGGTATGCCTGTGGGCCATTGCAAGCCTGGGAGGACCGCGTGACGACCGTACGACCGCTGATCGGTGTCAGCACCTATCTGGAGGCCGGGGCGCGCTGGGGCGTCTGGGAACTGGAGGCTGCGCTGCTGCCCGCGGGGTACCCGCGCCTGGTCCAGCGGGCGGGCGGCCTGGCCGCGATGCTCCCGCCGGACGCCCCGGAGCACGCGGAGGCGACGGTGGCCCGCCTGGACGGCCTGGTGATCGCGGGCGGCCCGGACGTAGAGCCGGTCCACTACGGCGCCACCCCCGACCCCCGCACCGGCCCACCCGCCCGCGCCCGCGACGCGTGGGAACTCGCCCTGATCCAGGCGGCGTTGGCGGCCGAGGTCCCCCTCCTGGGCATCTGCCGGGGCATGCAGCTCCTGAACGTCGCCCTCGGCGGCACGCTCGTGCAGCACATCGACGGCCACGCGGAGGTCGTGGGAGTCTTCGGCCACCACGCGGTCAAGCCCGTACCGGGCACGCTGTACGGCGAGATAGCCCCGGCGGAGACCGCCGTACCCACCTATCACCACCAGGCGGTGGACCGCCTCGGGACGGGCCTGCTGCCGTCGGCACACGCGGCGGACGGCACCGTGGAGGCCGTCGAACTCCCCGGTGCGCACTGGGTGTTGGGGGTGCAGTGGCATCCGGAGATGGGCGAGGACGTGCGGGTGATGCGGGCCCTCGTCAAGGCTGCGGCCGGCTCCTGAGCCAGGCCAGGGCCGCATCGCCCTGGGCCCGTTGGAAGGCGCGCAGGGTGGGCAGGCCCGGGGGTGCGGGCAGCAGGGAGTGGTACAGGAAGAAGCCGGTCAGGGCCGCGAGGGCCCTGGTGACGGCGTCCGGGTCGGCGCCCGTGCCCAACGGATGCGCCGTGAACAGCTCCTCCGGGTCCGGGCCGCCCTGGGCGCGGACACACGGCAGCATCACCAGGAGGTCGAACCAGGGGGTGCTCCGCAGGGCGTGCGGCCAGTCGACGAAGACGGTGCGGCCGTCGTCGGTGAGCAGGATGTTGTCGGCACGCAGGTCGCCGTGGGCGAGGGTGTCGCCGGTGACGGCCTCGGGCCAGGGAGCGGATAGTTCCGCGAGGCGGGGCAGGTGGGTCCTGGTCCAGGGGTCGAGGGGGGCGGCGAGGTCGCGGTGGCGGAGGAGTTCCTGCCAGCCGCCGAAGATGTCCGCCAGGGCCGTGGCGGCGGGTGGGGCGTCGAGCGGGGACGGGGTGAGAGCCCGGCCGAGGTCTGCCACCGCCCCCAGGACGCGTTCCAACTCCGTCCTCTGCCAGGGGACATGGGGCTGACGGCCGGGGACGTCCTCGTACACGAGGGCCACCCAGGTGCCGTCGTCGTAGGTGCCGAGGAGGCGAGGAGCGGGGACCGTGACCGGGAGGGCGGCGGTGTTGCGGGCCTCGGTGCGGTGGAACCTCGGGCTGTCGGGGTTGGCGTCGCCGCTGACGGCCTTCACGAAGGCGCGGTGGCCGGTGGCGGTGCGGACGCGGGTGGCGACGCCCGGGGAGAATCCGCCGGGTTGGGTGACGGCGTGCACGACCTCGGCGCCGAGCACGTCCGCGACGGCGTCGCGTACGGCTGTCGGGAGGTCTTCCCAGGGGACGCGGACGCCGGTGGCGGGCGGGGCGGTGGCGGTCATGCGGCCCATGGTGCGGGTCTGCGGCGCTGCGAGGCCAAGGGTTTTCGCCCGGGGACGGGAAAACCCCCTACACCCGCGTGAGCGACAGCAGGTCCCTCGCCGGCCCCACCGGCCGGTGCCCCGTGGGCCACACCGCCCGTAGGTCCCGGGCCAGTGACACCCCCTCCACCGGCACCCGCACCAGCCGCCGCAGCGCCAGTTCGTCGCCCACCGCCAGTTCGCTCAGGACGGCCGGTCCCGCGCCGCTCACCGCCGCCGCCTTCACCGCCGTGGTGGACGAGAGCTCGATGAGAGGGCGGGCCAGGCCGCCCAGGGCCGCGTCCAGGACCTGACGGGTGCCCGAGCCCTTCTCGCGGAGGATCAGCGGGGTCGCGGCCAGTTCCGTGGCTTCCAGAGGGCGTCGGCGGCGGGCCCACGCATGCCCCGGAGCCGTCACCACGATCAGGTGGTCGTGGGCTATCACCACCGAGTCGAGACCGGACGGGACGGTGAGGCCCTCCACGAAGCCGAGGTCCGCCTCGTCCGACAGCAGGCGTTCCGCCACTGTCGCCGAGTTCCCGGCATGCAGCGACACCGCCGTGTCCGGGCGCCCCGCGCGCAGCGCGAGGAGCCACCCCGGCAGCAGGTACTCCGCGATCGTCATGCTCGCCGCCACCCGGAGACGGGAGTCGCGGCGGACCCGCAGCGCCTGCGCCCCGGCGTCGAAGGCCTCCGCCGCCTCCACGATCCGCCGCGCCCAGTCCGTGACCAGCGCGCCTGCGTCCGTGAGCCGGGAGCCCCGGGGTGAGCGGTCGACCAGGGCGACCCCCAACTGCCGTTCCATGGAACGGATCCGGCTGCTCGCCGCCGGCTGGGTGATGCCCAGCTCCCGCGCCGCCCCGCCCAGACTCCCCAGCCGCGCCACGGCCAGCAGCAGCTCCAGCGCCCCGAGATCCGGTACCCGGTGGGCCAGCATCCCGCCCACCGCCGGCCGCACGTCTCCCTCACCGCTCATAAGGACAGCTTATGCCCTCATAGAGCCGTACTCCCTGGTCGCGGCCCTGTCCCGTCGGCACCGTGGAGACATGGTCACCGCCGTCCGTCACCTCGGGCCGAACTGGTACGCCTCCGTCATGGGCACCGCGATCGTCGCCACCGCCGGCGTCGCGCTCCCCGTGCACCTCCCCGGTCTGCGCACGATCTGCGCCGCCGTCTGGCTCCTGTCCCTCGCACTGCTCCTCACCCTCCTGTGCGCCCGCGCCCTGCACTGGCGCCACCACCCCGACCAGGCCCGCGCCCACCTCCTCGACCCCGCCACAGCCCCCTTCTACGGCTGCCTCGCGATGGCCCTCCTGGCCGTCGGCGGCGGTGCCCTCACCGTCGGACGGGACTGGATCGGCACGACGGCCGCGGTCGCTCTCGACGCCGCGCTGTTCACCGCCGGTACGGTCGTGGGGCTCGCGGCCGCCGTCGCCGTGCCGTACCTCATGGCCGTACGGCAGCGGGTGGAGCCGCAGCACGCCACGCCCGTGTGGCTGCTGCCCCTCGTCGCGCCCATGGTGTCGGCCGCGCTCGGTCCGCTCCTGGTGCCGCGTCTCCCCGCCGGGCAGCCCCGCGAGACCCTGCTCCTCGCCTGCTTCGCGATGTTCGGGCTCAGCCTCCTCGCGACCCTCGTCATGCTGCCGCTCGTCTTCGCCCGGATCGTCACCGGCGGCCCGCTCCCCCTCGCCCTCACCCCGACCCTGTTCCTGGTCCTCGGCCCGCTCGGCCAGTCCACCACCGCCGTCGGCAACTTCGCGGACGTGGCCCCCGGTGTCGTGCCGGCGCCCTACAGCCAGGGCTTCGGCGTCCTCGCGGTGCTGTACGGCGTTCCCGTCATGGGGTTCGCCCTGCTGTGGCTGGGACTCGCGACCGCGCATGTCGTACGGGCCCGGCGGCTCGGGATGGGGTTCTCGATGACCTGGTGGGCGTTCACCTTCCCGGTCGGCTGCTGTGTCACGGGGGCGGAGGCCCTGGCCCGGCACACCGGCCTCGTCGTCTACGACGGGCTCGCCGTCGGGCTGTACGGCCTCCTCGTCACCGCCTGGGGCACGGCCGCCCTGCACACCGCGCGCGGACTGCTCAGCGGAGCGCTGCTCGCAGGGCCTCGCCCAGTGCCCGTGGTGCTTCGGCCAGTGACGGCCCGTACCACGTCAGATGCCGTCCGCTGACGAGTGCGCAGGGCAGGCCGGGGAACGCCTCCGGGCCGTCGTCGGGGGTGAAGCGGTAGGGCTCGTCGGGGAGGACGACCACGTCCGGTGCCGCCGCGCGCAGCTCCTCCAGCGGGACGCGCGGATAGCGGTCCTCGTGAGTGGCGTACAGGTGGTCCACGCCCAGGCGGGACAGGACATCGCCCGCGAACGTGTCCCGGCCCAGGACCATCCACGGCCGCCGCCAGATCGGCACAACCGCCGTCAGTCGAGGCCCCGGGGGCGCGAGCGCCGACCAGGACCGCTCGGCCTCGTCCAGCCAGCGCGGCCGTACGACACCACACGCCTCGACGATCCGGGCCAGTTCCCGGAAGGCCTGCGGGACGTCCCGCACCTCGGTGACCAGGACCTCCAGGCCCGCCGCGCGCAGGGCCGCGAGATCCGGCTCCCGGTTCTCCTCCTCGTTGGCGATCACCAGGTCGGGGGTGAGGGCGATGATCCGGTCGATTTTCGGGTTCTTGGTGCCGCCGATACGGGTGACGTCCAGGTCCGCCGGATGGGTGCACCAGTCGGTGGCGCCGACCAGGGCGCCGGGTGCGGAGTGGGCGATCGCCTCGGTCAGCGAGGGGACCAGGGAGACGACTCTCACCGCCGGGGCCGGTCCTGGAGCGCCTCGATGTGTTCGGCCACGGCGACGACGACCACGCGGGTGTCCGCCACGGTCGCGCGCCAGCGGTGCCGCACCCCGCCGGTGAGGTACAGGGTGTCGCCACGGCCCAGGCGGTAGGCGCGGCCCTCGGCCTCGACATCCACCGCGCCGTCGGCGACGTACATCAACTGGTCGTTGCGGTACTGGAATTCGCGGCCCGCGTCATGGTCGCCGGTGAACTCCTGGGCGTGCATTTGGTGGTGGCCGCGCACCAGGGAACGCATCCGGGGTTGGTCACCCGGCTCCGTACCGTCCGCGTGCACGACGTCGACGCTGCACGCCGGGTCGGCGGCGGCGAGGAGTTCGACGGCCGTGGTCCGCAGGGCGTCGGCGACCTTCTCCAGGGAGCTGCGGCTGGGGCGGGCGCGTTCGTTCTCGATCTGGCTCAGGAAGGGGACGGAGAGGCCGCTGCGCTCGGCCACGACGGCGAGGGTGAGTTCCAGCGCGCGGCGCCTGCGGCGCACGGCCGCGCCGACCCGAAGGGGCTGTTCTTTGTGGTCGCCCATGGCTCCGGCTCCCTCCTCCGCTCGTCGGTCCTGTGACGGGTCCCCTGATGAGTTGTCTGCACCCTACGCATGTTCGGCAAACCGTTTCAGGCGGCCGTCACATCGATGTCACACGGCGTGCGACCGTACCTCACACTTCACGCCAGCCGAACGGCCCCCTGGAAACTGCCAGGGGGCCGGTTTTCGGTCACTCATCCGCCGCGGGGCACCCAAGTCCCCTCGTCGGCATCGGAGTTCGGGCGATGGCGTAGCTCTATGTGGTTGGCCGGATCCTTACCGTGCTCGTCGAGCGGTTATGACGGTGTCATCCGCCCGACCATCTCCGGGTGCTCCTTCAGCCAGGCGGCGACCGCCTGCTCCTCGTGACCCTGGCCGTACTTGTTGATCTCGCCCTCCAGGGTACCGAGCTCGTCCTCGCTCATATGGAAGCCCTTGATCCACTTCGTGAGCTGCGGGTACTGCTCGGGGAACTTCTCGTTGGAGATGGTCCGGATCGTGTTGCCCTCGCCGAAGAGCTTCTTGTCGTCCTTCAGCTTGGTCAGGTCGTACTGGCTGTACGCCCAGTGCGGGGACCACAGGACGACGGCCACGGGCTGCTTCTTGGCGTAGGCACGCTTGAGCTCGGCCAGCATCGCGGGCGTGGAGCCGTCGACGACGTCGTACTCCTTGTCGAGGCCGTAGCCCGGCAGGACCTTCGTCTTGAGCAGGCTCATCTCGCCGGTGCCCGGTTCGATGCCGATGATCTTCCCGTCGAAGAGGGACGCCTTGCCCTTGAGGTCCTCGTAGGACTTCACGCCCTTGACGTACGAGGGCACGGCGACCTCCAGGGAGGTGGGCTGGTACCAGGTACCGAGGTCCTTGAGTCGGTCCTTGCTCTTGTCCCAGTAGTTCTTCTGGGCGTACGGCAGCCAGGCGTCGAAGTTGAGGTCCAGGTCGCCGGAGGCGAGGCCGGTGTACACCGGGCCGACGTCCATCTGCTTGAGGTTCAGCTGGTAACCGCGCTTTTCGAGGACGTTCTTCCAGAGGTACGTCACAGCGATGTCCTCGTCCCAGGGGAACCAGGCCACGTCGACCGGCCGCTTCGCCTCGGCCGGAGTGCCGCTGTCCTTGACGGGGGCCAGCTTGTCGACCAGGCCCGGGTTCTGCTTCAGCCAGGTGCGCACGGCGTCCTGCTGCCTGCCCTTGCCGGCCTTGTTGATCTCGGCCTCCAGGCTGGTGAGCTGCTTCTCGTCCAGCTTGAAGTTCTTCAGCCACTGCCCGACGACCGGGTTGTCCGCGGCGAAGCCCTTGCGGGCCACGGTGTGGATGCCGTCGCCCGAACCCCAGGCGCCCTTCGGGTCCTTGAGCTTCTTGAGGTCGTAGTCGTTGTACGCCCAGTGCGGCGACCAGAGTGTGACGACGATCGGGTCCTTCTGGGCGTAGGCCCGCTTCAGCTCGGCCAGCATGGCGGGCGTGGAGCTGTCGACGACCTTGTACTCCTTGTCGAGGCCGTACGCCTTGAGGACCTTGCTCTTGAGCATGGTCATCTCACCGGCGCTGGACTCGATGCCGGTGATGTTCCCGCCGAACTCCGAGGCCTTGCCCTTGAGATCGGCCAGCGAGTTGATGTCCTTCATGTACGAGGGGACGCTCAGCTCGAGAGACGTCTTGTCGTACCAGGCGCCGAGGTCGTCGAGCTTGCTGCCGTACTTCTTCCAGTACTGCTCGTGGGTCGTGGGCAGCCAGGCGCCGGTCATGAAGTCGACGTTGTCCGAGGCGACGGAGGTGTAGAGCGGCCCGGCGTCGAACTGCTTGACGTCGACCTGGTAGCCGCGTTCCTCCAGGATCTGCTTCCAGAGGAAGGTGGAGGCGACGCCGTCGTCCCAGGGGACGTATCCGATGGTGATCTTCTTGCCCTGGCCGACGTCCTTGCCGCCTGAGACGGCCGTGGCCTCGCCCGAGGTACCGCCGAAGATCCCCATGCCGCCCGCGACGAGGGCGAGGACGACGACACCGATCAGGGCGATCTGGGGGTGGGGGCGGTAGGACCAGATCTTCAGCCCGCCCTGGGACGCGCGGGCCTTGGCTGCAGCGCGGCGGCCCAGCGGGGAGACCTGGGTGCCGAGCGCGCTGGTCATGCGGTCGAGGTAGATCGCGAGGATCACGATGGCGACACCGGCCTCGGAGCCCAGGCCCACGTTGAGCTGGCCGATGGCCTCGTTGACGTCACCGCCGAGGCCGCCGGTGCCCACCATGCCGGCGATCGCGGCCATGGAGAGTCCCAGCATGATGACCTGGTTGACGCCGGCCATCACGGTGGGCAGCGCCAGGGGCAGTTGGACGCGTAGGAGCGTGTCGCGCGGTGTGGTGCCGAACGCCTCGGCGGCCTCGACGAGTTCCTTGTCGACCTGGCGGATGCCCAGCTCGGTCATGCGGACGCCGGGGGCGAGGGCGAAGATCAGGGTGGCGACGATGCCGGCGGAGGCTCCAGTGCCGAAGAACAGGATCGCCGGGATGAGGTAGATCATCGCGGGCAACGTCTGCATGAAGTCCAGGACGGGGCGGACCAGGCCGCTGACCCGGTTCGAGCGGGCCGCCCAGATGCCGACCGGGACGGCTATCACCAGCGCGATGATCGTGGCGACGAGGACCAGCGAGAGGGTCGTCATCGCGTCCTCCCACAGTTCGAGGGAGTCGATGAAGGCGAATCCCGCGAAGGTGAGGAGGCCGGCGAGGGTGCCGCGCAGCCAGAAGGCGATCACGGCGAAGATGCCCGCGAGGAGGAGGGGCTGGGGCGCCTGGAGGACGGCGTCGATACCGTCGTAGGTGCCGGTGAAGACGGTCTTGAAGAAGTCGAAGAGCCAGGACACGTGGTCGAGCAGCCAGTCGACGGTGTCGTTGACCCAGTCGCCGAGCGGGATCCTAGGCATGGGCGGCCTCCTGGGGGGATTCCGCGTCGCCGAGGAAGGCGATCAGGCGCTCCTGCGGGACCACGCCGACGAGCTTGCGCTTCTCGTCGAGCACGATCACCGGGTGGCTGGAGCGGGCGCTCATCGCGCAGAGTTCGGTGAACGGCGTGTCGGGCGTCGCGGTCTCGCAGTCGTCCGCGCAGTCGCAGTCGGCCTCGTCGCCGCGCACCTCCGTGTCCATCACGGCGGACGCGGTCAGCACACGGGAGCGGTCGACGTCCTTGGTGAAGGAGGCCACGTAGTCGTCGGCGGGCCGCACCAGGATGTCCTCGGCGGTGCCGATCTGCACGATCCGGCCGTCGCGCATGACGGCGATCCGGTCGCCGAGCCGCATGGCCTCGTTGAGGTCGTGGGTGATGAAGACGATGGTCTTCTTCAGGGTCTTCTGGAGCTGCAGGAGCTGGTCCTGCATGTCCCGGCGGATCAGCGGGTCGAGCGCGCTGAAGGACTCGTCCATGAGGAGCAGGTCCGCGTCGGTGGCGAGGGCGCGGGCGAGGCCCACGCGCTGCTGCATACCGCCGGACAGCTCGTCGGGCCAGGACTTCTCCCAGCCCCCCAGGCCGCACAACTCCAGGGCCTCGGTGGCCCGTTCGAGACGCTCGGCCTTGGCGACGCCCTGGACGGCGAGGCCGTAGGCGGCGTTCTCCAGGACGCTGCGGTGCGGGAAGAGCGCGAAGTGCTGGAAGACCATGCTGATCTTCTGGGCGCGCACCGCGCGCAGTTCGCGGTCGGTGAGCGCGGTGAGGTCCTGGCCGTCGAAGCGGACATGGCCCGCGGTCGGCTCCAGGAGGCCGTTGAGCATGCGCAGCAGCGTGGACTTGCCGGAGCCGGACAGGCCCATGACGACGAAGATCTGGCCCGGGTCCACGGTGAAGGAGGCGTCGATCACCGCGGCGGTGGTGCCGTCGGCGCGCAGTCCCTCCCGGTCGGCGCCCTCGCGGAGCCGCTCGACCGCCTCGTGCGGCCGTCTTCCGAACACCTTGTACAGCTGCTCTGCCTCAAGCCGTGATGACACGCGCACCTCTCGTCTCTCGACCACTGGGGTGGAGACGAAGGGCCGCGAACAGTTGAAGGTGCAACCTGCCTCGCTCCGAGGCGGCGCCTGCCCCGATGCCTTTCGGCCAAACACGCTGGTGGTCCAGTTCACAGGATGCTCACACCCGCCGGACGAGTTACAGGGCGGCGGCCGGTGTCGGTGCCGTACGGCATGATGCGAGGCGTGACCGGACGACTGATGCTCCTCGACACCGCCTCGCTCTACTTCCGTGCCTACTTCGGCGTGCCGGAGTCGGTGAAGGCGCCGGACGGCACGCCGGTGAACGCCGTGCGCGGCCTCCTCGAATTCATCGACCGTCTGGTCAAGGACCACCAGCCCGACCTGCTGGTCGCGTGCATGGACGCCGACTGGCGCCCCCAGTGGCGGGTCGACCTCATCCCCTCCTACAAGGCCCACCGGGTGGCCGAGGAGCACGAGGTGGGCCCGGACGAGGAAGAGGTGCCGGACACGCTGTCGCCGCAGGTGCCGGTGATCGAGGCCGTCCTGGACGCGCTCGGCATCGCTCGCGTGGGCGTGGCCGGCTACGAGGCGGACGACGTCATCGGCACGTTCACGGCACGCGCCGAGGGCCCGGTCGACATCGTCACCGGCGACCGCGACCTCTACCAGCTGGTGGACGACAAGCGCGGGGTGCGGGTGCTGTACCCGCTGAAGGGTGTCGGCACGCTCCAGCTGACCGACGAGGCCTGGCTGCGCGAGAAGTATGGCGTCGACGGCCGTGGGTACGCGGATCTGGCGCTGCTGCGCGGCGACCCGAGCGACGGTCTGCCGGGTGTGCCCGGGATCGGCGAGAAGACGGCGGCCAAGCTGCTCGCCGAGTTCGGTGACCTGGCCGGGATCATGGCCGCGGTCGACGACCCGAAGGCGAAGCTCACGCCGTCGCAGCGCAAGCGGCTCGACGAGTCGCGCCCGTACATCGCCGTGGCTCCGAAGGTGGTGCTGGTGGCCGGCGATGTTCCGCTGCCGAAGGTGGAGACCGCGGTTCCGCGCGCACCGCGCGATCCCGCGGCACTGGAGAAGCTGGCCGAACGGTGGGGACTGGGTGGATCACTGCAGCGGCTGACGGCGACGCTCAGCAGGTAAATGGCGACGCCCAGAAGGTAAATATTGCCCTCGCTTTCCGCGAGGGACATGCCATCGCCAGGGGGGTTGATGCTAACTTAGGTAAGCCTAAGCGTAGGGATTTGGGAGGCCGCCATGGCAGAAGGACCGGGACGCAAGCCGCGGAAGCCCCACTCCGCCCAGGTCGTCCGCACCGAACGCCTCACCCCGCACATGCAGCGCGTGGTACTCGGCGGCGACGGACTCGCCGAGTTCGCGGCGGACACCTGCACCGACCATTACGTCAAGATCCTTTTCCCGGCCGAGGGTGTCACCTATCCCGAGCCCTTTGACATGCAGCGGATCCGCGAGGAGTTCCCGCGCGAGCAGTGGCCCGTCACCCGCACCTACACCGTGCGCCACTGGGACCCCGAACACGACGAACTCTCCCTGGACTTCGTGATCCACGGCGACGAAGGCCTCGCGGGCCCCTGGGCGGTGCGCGTCCAGCCCGGTGAGACCGTGCGCTTCATGGGCCCGGGCGGGGCCTACGCTCCCGACCTGGAGGCCGACTGGCATCTCCTCGTCGGTGACGAGAGCGCGCTGCCCGCGATCGCCCGCTCCCTGGAGTCGCTGCCCGACGGGGCCCGGGCGCACGCCTTCATCGAGGTCTCGGGCCCCGAGGAGGAGCAGAAGATCGACTCCGACGTGGAGGTCGTCTGGCTGCACCGCGGCTCCCGCCCGGTCGGCGAGGCCCTGGTGGAGGCCGTCCGCACGCTGGAGTTCCCGGAGGGCCGGCTGTGCGCGTTCGTGCACGGCGAGGCGCACTTCGTGAAGCAGCTGCGCCATCTGCTGCGGGTCGAGCGCGGCATCCCGCGCGAGGACATCTCGATCTCCGGTTACTGGCGCCTGGGCCACAACGAGGACGGCTGGCAGGCCTCCAAGCGGGACTGGAACGCGCGGATCGAGGCGGAGCAGGAGGGGGCGGCACCGGCCGCTTAGGCATACGGTTCGGAAAGGGGCGGCGCTTTCGAAGTTGCCGCCCCTTTCGCGTGCGCCGGGTTCGCGTGTCCCGGGGTCATGTGTCCGCGTTCGCGTGTGCCGGGTTCGCGTGCCCCGGGTTCGCGTGCCCCGGGTTCGTGTGTCGGGAGGGGAGGGGTCACACCGACCGTTGGTACGACCTGAACGTCCGGATCGACAGCCACACCGCCACCACCGCCAGCCCCAGCAGCGCTCCCCCACGCCCCAGCACCACACCCCAGTCCGGGTCGGCCGACAGCGCCGAACGGCCCGCCACCATCGCCCAGTTCAACGGGTTGAAGTCGGCGATGTGCCGCATCCAGGAGGGCATCTGCGAGGGCGCCATGAAGGCGCTGGACAGGAAGGTCAGCGGGAGCAGCAGGAAGGTGTTGATCCCGATGATCGACTCCCGCTCCCGCACCAGCATGCCGAGCGCGTTGGACAGCGCCCCGAAGACCGTGCCGAGCAGGACCGAGGCGAGCACCAGGACGGCGACACCGACGAGGCCGCCCGGATAGTCCGCGCCGCCCAGCAGCCCGAGCAGCACGATGACCGTCGACTGGAGCGCGGTGACCAGGCCGTTGTTGACGACGTTGCCGTTCATCAGCGCGGCCCGGCTGACCGGGGTGGTCAGGAAGCGGTCGAGGGTGCCGCGCTGTATCTCCTCCAAGGTGCCCATGCCGGCCCACATGTTGGAGCCGAGCGCGCTCATCACGACCACACCAGGGACGAGGTAGTCGAGATACGAGGTGGTGCCGAAGCCACCGAGTTCGACGACCTCCTTGAAGAGGCTGCCGAACAGGAACAGCCAGATCACCGGCTGGACCAGGGTGATGATCGCGTAGGCGGGCTGCCGTACGAACACCATGAGTTGACGCTGCGTCATGTACCAGGTCTGGGAGACGGCGGTGCTCATCGGGCACCCACCAGGTCTTCGGACTGCGAGTAACGGCGGCCCGCGTACCGCAGATAGACGTCGTCGAGGGACGGGCGGGCGACGGTAGCGCTGGCGACCTTGACCCCGGCCCGCTCCAGGGCGGCGAGCAGTGCGGGTACGGCGGCGGCCCCGTCGTCGGCGCGGACGCTGACGCGGTGTCCGTCGGCCAGCACCTCGTGCACGCCGGGCACCGCGCGCAGCGCGCCGGTGAGCAGGGTGCGGCCCGCGTCTCCGAGCTCCTCGCGCAGCTCCACATGGACGGCGTCGCCGCGGAGTTCGCCCTTGAGCGCGTCCGGGGTGCCCTCGACGACGATCCGGCCGCGGTCCACTACGGCGACCCGCTCGGCGAGGCGGTCGGCCTCTTCGAGGTAGTGCGTGGTGAGCAGGATGGTCAGCCCTTCCTCCCCCGCGAGCCGGCCGATCTCGTCCCACATCGCGGAGCGGGCCTCGGGGTCGAGACCGGTGGTCGGCTCGTCGAGGAAGAGCACCTCGGGGCGGTGCACCAGGCCCAGGGCGACGTCGAGTCGGCGTCGCATGCCGCCGGAGTAGCCCTTGACTGGTCGCCGGGCGGCGTCGGTGAGTGTGAAGCGCGCGAGGAGTTCGTCCACCCGCTGTTCGAGCGCGGTGCCTTTCAGGCCGTAGAGCCTGCCCTGGAGCCGGAGGTTCTCGCGCCCGGTGGCGACCGGGTCGGCGCCGGAGCCCTGGGCGACCACGCCGATGGCCCGGCGCACCCGGTCCGGGTGGCGCAGTACGTCGTGGCCCGCGACTGCGGCCGTGCCGGAGTCGGGGCGGGCCAGGGTGGTGAGGATCTTGACGGTGGTGGACTTGCCGGCGCCGTTGGGACCGAGCAGCCCGAAGACGCTGCCCCGCTCGACGACGAGGTCGATGCCGTCGAGGGCGGTGACCTCACCGCCGTAGGTCTTGATCAGTTGACGCGCCTCGATCGCGGGCGCACGGGTGTTCATGGCAGGGGTTCTCCTGGATCTCCTGGCTGGGCGGATGACAACTGATCCGCGGGAGGAGCACCGGGCTATCCTGGGTGTGCCGCACCTCGATCGCCTGGATGTGCCTCAGGGCGGATTCAGTTCGGGGTTCGAGGCCCCGGCGGGCTGCTGCAACAGCCGTGCCGGGGCCTGTTCTTGGTCAGGTCACGGGTCGCTGAGTCATGGTCCGTGGAGTCATGGTTCGTGGAGTCATGGTTCGTGGAGTCATGGTTCGTGGAGTCATGGTTCGTGGAGTCATGGTTCGTGGAACGATTTCCACTCCTCGATGCCGGACAGCGTGCCCTTTCTGAGCTCGTCAAGGAAGCCGCGGACCCATGCCGCCTCCGCCTCGACCATGTGGAGCTGGTACTCGTTCTCCACGAGGAAGAGCCGGGGCAGAGTCTCGGAGAGCTTCTCCAACGCGCCCCGGCCGCCGGCGATCTGGACCACCAGGGCGTCGAGCCGTTCCTCCAGCAGCGTCACCACCTCGTCGGGGTGCAGCACACCGAGCAGTGAGAGCGCGGTCTCGAAGATCGGGTACTCCTTGGCCGGGGAGGCGACCAGGTCCGACATCCACTCGGTCGTCTCCTGCCGCCCGGCCGCGGTGATGCCGTAGACGGTCCGCTCGGGCCGGTTGCCCTGCCGCTCCACGTCCGTGACCTCGACGAATCCATGCTTCTCGAGGTTCTGGACGACCGTGTAGAGCGAGCCGTAGTTGATCTTCGTACTGGAGTCCTTGCCCTGGCGGCGCAGGGTCTGGGCGATCTCGTAGGGGTGCATCGGCTTCTGCCACAGCGTCGCCAGCACGGCGAGCGCCAGGGGGTTGCGGAGCTTACGACGCTGCATGACCCGATTCACCTCGCATCCGAATATCCGTAGCCGAACATATCGCGATCTACGACGCCCCGTCAATAGACACGATGTATCGCGTATGCGTGGCTCCCGCAAGGGCGTGAGGACTTAGGAGCGCCCTCGACATGCCCGCGTCACGCACCCGAAACAGCGCCTCCCTAATTTCTGTCGCCCGACAGGAATTCAGCTCCCGCACCGCTGTTCCGCTCTTCCGCCCTCATGCCGCGAAGGCAGGTGCCGCCGTGACGACGACCAGCCCCTCCGACGTCCGCCCCGATCCGCCGCACTCCCCCTCCTCCGACGACCGCTCCCTCGCCGAGTTCGGCTACCGCCAGGAACTGCACCGCAGCCTGGGCCGGTACGCGTCCTTCGCGGCGGGGTTCTCCTTCATCTCGGTCCTGACGACCGTCTTCCAGTTCTTCGCCTTCGGGTACGCGTTCGGCGGCCCGGTCTTCTTCTGGGCCTGGCCGGCGGTGCTGGTCGGACAGCTCCTGGTGGCGGCCTGCTTCGCGGAACTGGCGGCGCGCTACCCCCTGTCCGGCGCGATCTACCAGTGGTCGTCCCGGCTCTCCAACCTCACCTTCGGCTGGTTCGCCGGCTGGATCATGGTGATCGGGCAGATCGTGGTGGTCGCGGCGGCCGCGCTGGCCCTGCAGATGGTGCTGCCGGCGATCTGGTCCGGCTTCCAGCTGGTCGGCACCGACTCGGCCCCGACCTCGGCGGACGGCGCGGCGAACGCAGCGGTCCTGGGCGTGATCCTGCTGGTCCTGACCACCCTCGTGAACGTCCTCGACAACCGCGTGATGTCCGTGATCAACCGGGTGGGCGTGACCGCCGAGATCATCGGCGCGGCCCTCATCGTCGTACTGCTGCTCACCCACTCCGAGCGGACGCCGACGATCACCTTCCACACCGAGGGCGCGGCCCAGTCGGGCCTGTTCGGCGCCCTGCTCGTCGGCTCCTTCACGGCGGCGTACGTGATGATCGGCTTCGACAGCGCGGGCGAGATGAGCGAGGAGACCCGCGATCCGCGCCGCACCGCACCCCGCACGATCCTCACGGCGCTCGCTGCGGCCGGCCTCCTCGGCGGTCTGATCGTCCTGGGCGGCCTGCTGGCGGCCCCCAGCCTCACGGACGGCCACCTGGCGGTCGACGGCCTCAGCTACGTCCTCACGAGCAGCCTGGGCGACGGTCTCGGCAAGGCCCTGCTGGCCGACGTGGTGGTCGCGATCACAGTGGCCACCCTCGCCATCCAGACGGCGGCCTGCCGCATGCTCTTCTCCATGGCCCGCGACGGCCAACTCCCCTTCGCGACCCGCCTCGCGCGCGTGAACCCCCGCACGGGCATGCCCACGGCCCCGGCTCTGGTCGTCGGCGTCCTCTCCGCCGCCCTGCTCCTCCTCAACTTCGCGTCCCCGGACGCCTTCCTGGCGATCGGCACGACCTGCATCGTGATGCTGTACCTCGCGTACGCGATGGTCACCGGCCCCCTCCTGGCGAGTTCACCGCGGAGGGCACGGACGAGAAGGGCAAGCGCCTGTTCTCCCTGGGCCGCTGGGGCATCCCGATCAACGCCCTCGCCCTCCTCTACGGCCTCCTCATGACCGTCAACCTGGCCTGGCCACGGGCGGAGGTGTACGACCCGGCGGGCGGGCACTGGTACTTCCAGTGGTTCACGGTGCTGTTCCTGGCCGCGACGCTGGCGGTGGGCGTGGCCTGGCGGGCACTGCGCAGGCGTACGCCGTCGGCGGCATAGGGGCGCGGGGACCCTCAGTCGCCCTTCACGCGCGCGTGTAGATGCATGTCATGCCATCGTCCGGATGCAGAACGGCACTCCGCCTGGTCCCCTCCAGCGCGAACCAGGCCTTGTCCGCGACCCGGCAGGAGGCCGCATTGCGCACGGCGTGCAGAAGCTCAAGGCGGTGAAACCCGACGTCGTAGAGGGCCCACCGGGCGAGCGCGATCGTGGCACGAGCCGCAACACCCCGCCCACGGGCCCCGGCGGTCGTCCAGTACGCCATCTAGGCCTGCTCGTCGTCGAGTTGGATCTCACGCAGAGCCACCCGCCCGAGCAGCCTGCCGGTACCCGCGTCCACCACGGCCCACTGGGCCGTCCGCTCCTCACCCCAGGCCCCCACCCACTCCTCGATCCAGCCGCCGACCTCCTCCACGGAGTCGGCGGCACGGACGTGCCACTGATGCATCACCGGGTCCTGGAACGCCGCGTGGACCGCGGGTGCGTCCTCGGCCACCCAGGGGCGCAGCAGCAGTCCGTCGCCGTTGGGGAGGGTGGGCTGCTCGATGCGGGAGAGGGCGCCTTGGGGCAGTACCGGGTCCGTGAGGAAGGGTATGATCGGCATCCTGCCCACCGCCCCGCGCCCGCCCCAAGTGGTTTTACGCCGGATCACGAACACGCGAGTCGATCATTCCGTCTCGACAATGGCCTGCTGCCCCACCTGTCACGAACGGACCTGGCATCCACGGCGCACCTACAGCGTGGGGTGTGCAAATACACCCACGGCGGCCTGGCGATCCGCTCCATGCGCCAGGGCTGCGCCCTCTTTCCGACGGCCGGAAATCGTCGCATGGTACGAAGTGGTGGGCTGTCAGGGTGACTTGCGGGCATGAGCTATGTCGCACCCGGGCCCGTGGGGGTGGTGACCGGATGCCTGCGATGGTCGGCGGTGCGCCTAAGGAACACGCTCCGCGCAACGCATCGACACCTTCAGGATGGTCCTACGGCGGTGCGCCCCCACCCCCCAAGGGCGAGTGTCTCCTGCCGTCCGCGCCGTCCGGAAGTCCGCCGAGAACTCGGACTGGCTTCCGTCCGACATGTTCCTCGCGTTCGTCCGCCACGGCAGCTAACACAAGCACCAGCCAGTACCAGCCAGTTGACGAAACCCGCGGTGGCACTGGAAGGTAGGAGTGATCCACGACCTCGCCACTGATAACGCTGTCGTGACGGTGAAGGCCGCCGATTCCTGCACCGCCGGGTTACGACGACGGCCGTGGCCGACGACACCGCCCGGTGCTCTGACCGTGGTCCCGCTCGGCTGGTTCCGTCAGCAGGCCCTGTTCATGTGCGAGTCAACGGCGCCGCAGTTGCAGCGCATGGAGCACAGCGCATAGTTCACGGTCCTGGTCGAGTCCGCCACCCGGAGGGCGTCGTGAAGAGTTCCGCTCCTACCCAGCGGCCCCGGAAGCCCCTGCTTCGGTGTTTCGCCCAACCTGAGCGAGCGGACAAGGAGCACCTGCTAGGGACCACAGCCCGCTACAGACACTTCCGTCTGCTCAGCATCAATGAACTCGGCTGCATGGGACTCGACCCCATGGAAACCCCGCGCCGGTACCAGGCCCTGACCAATCGCGAGGAGAAGAACAGTGCTGCCAGCAGGCTCTGTCGGCTGGTCGGTCCCTGGGCCATCCGGGCACAGGACGCCGCCGGTTGAACCGCCCTATTCCAGCAGCGGAGTTGATCTGAAGGAAGTGTGGTCATGACTGCTGTGAACACTGCCGCGGTGTCGGTAGGTTTCCAGGTTCCTGCCCTCTACGGTCCGGTCGAGGCGCGCCTGCATCCGGAGACCAGTCGCGTGCAGGAGAGTCTCCTGCAGTGGGCGTCCTTCCATGGGCTCTTCCAGGATTCGCGGCAACGTGAGCGGTTCGCACGCAGCAGGTTCGCCCACTTCGCGGGCTACACATATCCGCGGGTGGCCGCTCTGGAAACGGTGGCGTTGTGGCACGGTCACAACTGGCTGGTCGATGACATCCTCGATCAGCCACGCACCGACGACGCGCAAGCAGAGGGGCTTGCGGCCGATCTGCTTGCGCAGGTGCCTGTGAATCTCACAGACCGGAAAGAGCCCAAAGGACCACTGGCTGCTGCAGCCGCGGACTTGTGGCGGCGTACGGCACCAGCTCGTTCGCCGGCCTGGCGAAGCCGGTACCGTGCCCACTACCGCGACTGGCTGGCCCTTTCCCTCCGAGCCCGCCCACACCGGCAGGGCCGCAGCGCCCTAGTGAGCGTTCCTACGTACATACGTCGCCGACGGCTGCACTCAGGAGCTGAGATGACCTTCGATCTCCTCGAAGTGGGTCACGACCAGGAGCTCCCGGAGATCGTGGCCGGAAGCGACCTGTACGGCATGGTTCGATTTGCCGCGAACGATGCGATCAGCTGGACCAACGACCTGTACTCCCTGCCCAAAGACCTCGCGGCAGGCGACTCGGACCACCTGACCGCGGTGGTACGGCAGGCTCGTGGTGGCACCTGGAGCGAGGCCGCCGCCAAGGCGGCCCGCATGGTTCGCGAAGCAACCGCCGACTTCCTGACCGCCTGCGGCGACCTGCGCGCCATGCGGGCACTCTACGAGGTCACCGATGCCGAGTGGGAGGTCGCCGAGGACTCTCTGGAGGACTTGTCCCTATGGATCAGCGGCAGCCTTCACTGGCACCAAAACACCCCCCGTTACCGGCTCAGTCCCGAGGCCGATCCGTTCGGCACGCATTCCGCCGAATCTCGTGAAGGCGGCTTGGACAACGCGGAGCACGCTGCCGTCCGCCGCTAGGCATCCTTGACGGTGCGGCCATGGACGTGAGGCAGAGGCAGTCCGTCGCGTTGGCGTCGGCGGAACGTCGAAGTGGCGGGCCTCAGCAGTAACGGTTTCAGGTAGCAGGCGAGGCCAGCGGTATCCAGATCAGTGCCACCGTACGCTTGATGGTAATGAGACGCCGTACCCAGCCTCCGCCCTCTCCCCTGCCACAGCGCAACGGGGTGGATCCAGTGCGCTTGCGGTTGCCGGTCGGGAACACGTGGACGACCGTGCGGGATCACCTGGCGGCACGACTCGCAACTGCTGGGATCGCAGTGATCGACGACATGCTGGACACAGGGCGGATCGTGGATGCCGCTGGACGTCCGGTATCTCGGGACACGGCGTACGTGCCGGGGATGTTCGTGTGGTTCCACCGGGAGCTGCCCGACGAGGAACTGGTCCCCTTCGCGATCGACATCCTGTACCAGGACGAACACCTCGTGGTGGCCGACAAGCCGCACTTCCTGGCCACCACTCCGCGCGGCAGCCATGTCGCCGAGACCGCCCTGGCACGGCTGCGCCGGCAACTGGACATTCCGACGCTGGGTGCCGCACACCGGCTGGACCGGCTGACGGCCGGACTCGTGCTGTTCACCGTACGGCCCGAGGAGCGCGGCGCGTATCAGTCGTTGTTCCGGGACCGGCGGGTAGCGAAGGAGTACGAGGCAGTGGCCCCGTACGACCCGGCGCTGCCCCTGCCACGCACCGTGCGCAGCCGGATCCTGAAGGAACGCGGCATCCTGGCGGCCCGCGAGGTCGACGGCGAGCCGAACGCCCTCAGCCGGGTCGAGTTGCTGGAGCACCGGGACGGTCGTGCCCGGTACCGGTTGACGCCCAGTACCGGGCAGACCCACCAGCTGAGGGTGCACATGAGTGCCCTGGGGGTGCCCATCCTCGGTGACCCGCTCTATCCGGTGGTGACCGACCCCGTGGCGGCCGGTGACTTCCGGCGTCCGCTCCAACTGTTGGCGCGGGTGCTGGAGTTCACCGATCCGGTCACGGGGCGCGAGCACCGGTTCATCAGCTCGCGCGTGCTGGAGGCCTGGGTGGCGCACGAGGAGTGGGCGACCGGATAGTCCCGGTGCCCCCATTGCCTCAGTCGCCCCGCCACCAGCGCAGGAGGCGCTGAAATACGCCCGGTCGCGCAACAGGTTCGGGTGTCGATGTCGGCGCGGCTGGTTCCGGGGCCTTCACCTGCGGCGGTGGCGTGCTCGTCCTCACCTCCCAGTCTCTGGCGCGCTGCGACGGCACGGGGTGCGTGGGGCTCTCCATGACGTCCTGCTGAGACTTGGATGCGAACTCCACCGGCAGGTCCACCAAGTGCCGGTTGGAGATGGACGCCCGCCAGCGCAGCTCGTGCTCCTCACAGGCGAGCTCAACGTCGGGAAGGCGGGTCAGCAGCGCATCGACACCGACCTCGGCGATGGCACGGCCGATGTCCTGGCCCGGGCACTCATGAGGACCTCCGCTGAAGGCCAGGTGAGAGCGGTTGCCCTGCATGTACGCGTTGATGTCGGGACGGACACGCGGGTCGATGTTGGCCGGCGCGATGGCCATGAGCAGGCCGTCGCCCTTGCGGATGCGCTGGCCGCCCAACTCGGTCTCCTGCTTGGCGAAATAGCCCAAGACCGTGCTGAACGGCGGCTCGTCCCACATGGACTGCTCAACCGCCTGGGGCACCGTCATCTGGCCGCCGTTGAGCTGGGCACGGAACCGCGGGTCGGTGAGGACCACTCGCAATACATTGGCGAGTAGGTTGGCCGTGCTCTCGTAAGCGACGATCAGGACGAGCCGCAGGTGCTGGCTGACCTCCTCGTCGGTGAGCCGGGCCGGGTGGTTGATGAGGTGGCTGGTGAAGTCGTCCTCCGGTGCGGCCCGTCGGCGAACGGTGAGCCGCGTGAGGACGTCCATGATGTACGCGTTGCTGTCGATCGCTGTCTCAGTGCCCTTGGGCAGGTCGCGGGCAGCCTCGACGAGCCGGTCGTTGTACTCGTCGGGCATGCCGAAAATCTCGCACATCACCATCATGGGCAGGCGTTCGGCGAACTGACTGACCAGATCGGCCTTCCCCTGCTCGCAGAACTTGTTGACGAGGTGCTGGGTCGCGCGGTTGATGTGTCGGCGAATGCCCCGGTAGTCGATCGTCGACATGGCACCGGTGACCGCGCCGCGCAGCCGCAGATGCTCGTCACCTTCGGCGTAGCAGCACAGCGGCTGCCAGGCAAGATGCGGCATCATCGGATGGTCCGGCTTGACGGTGCCGTCCTGCATGGGGCTCCACAACCGGGTGTCACGGCTGTAGTGCGAGGGGGAACGCAGCATGTGCATGTTCTCGCTGTGGCCGAGTACCACCCAGATCGGCACATCGTCGTGAAGCAACGCGGGGGCCACAGTGCCGTGCTGGGAGCGGAGCTCTTCGTACACCGCCCCAAGATCCTCCGCATCAGGCCCGTACAACCGACGCAACCCGCCGGGTCCGATGCCGTGTGCCGGACAGCCGGGGGGCGGGGTGGCCGTGGGGTGGTCCGTGCCGGAAGGGTAAAGGGATTCAGACGTCACGCTGATCGCTCCGAAACTGAAGTGGATCTGCCGTACAGGGATGAGGATCTGAGGGGTGCCCGGCTCACGCCGGGGCCTTCTCCGTCGTCAGGGAGTGCAGGAACCGCAGCAGCGTCATCAGGACGTCCCGGCTGGAGGCGCGCCTGCGGGCGTCGCACTCGACGATCGGGATGTCCGGGCTCAGGTCGAGCGCGGTGCGCAGTTCCTCGATGTCGTAACGGGGGCCGTCCGGGAAGGTGTTGACGGCGACGACGAACGGCACGCCCCGCTCCTCCAGACGGCCCATGACGTCGAAGCTGACTTCGAGGCGGCGGGTGTCGACCAGGACGACCGCGCCGAGCGCGCCCTCGAACAGGCCGTTCCACAGGAACCAGAAGCGTTCCTGGCCGGGGGTGCCGAAGAGGTAGAGCACCAGCTGTTCGGTGATGCTGATGCGGCCGAAGTCCATCGCCACGGTGGTGGCGGTCTTGGACTCGGAGCCGTAGTTGTCGTCGACCCCGACGCCGGCCTGCGTCATGGTCTCCTCGGTGGTCAGCGGTTTGATCTCGCTGACGGAACCGACCATGGTCGTCTTGCCGACGCCGAAGCCGCCCACGATGACGATCTTCACCGCGGCCTGTGCGGTCTTCGGGAGGTGGTCCTCTGTTCGTGGACCGGGAATCGTGTCAGAGCCTTTGAAGTCCATGCATCACCGCTTCGAGGAGGGAACGGTCGGCCAGCGCCTGGCGGATGACCGGGGCTCGGGCCGTCACCAGTTCGGCCGTCAGCAGCTCGGTGAGCAGGACGGTCACCACGCTGAACGGCAGGCTGAGATAGGCGGACAGCTCGGCCACGGACAGGGGGGCCGTGCAGAGCCTGAGCAGCGCCGCCTGCTCAGGCGTGGCGGAAGGCGGTGGATCGGCGTGCGCCACGATTAACGTGACCAGGTCGAGCTCCGAGCGCTCCGTGGCGTCGGGGCCGGTGATGACGTACAGGCGCTCGGGGTTCTTCTTCTGTCCCTCGGGTGGGTCCTGGCTCTCCTGCGACGGTGTCTGTGCCTGTGTCTGTGTCTGTTCCGGGCTGGACTTGGGGTATCGCCGGCGGCGTTGCGGAGGAGTCATACGGTCTGCCCGTTGCGCCTGGGCGGACTGGTGAGGTGCGCGCCGATGCGGACGACCAGGTCGCTCATGCGGGCGCTCATGTGGCCGGGCTCGGTGATGATGTCGGAGAGGACCGCAAGATAGGCGTTGGGGCCCGCTGCCATCAGGTAGAAGTAGCCCCCATGGATCTCGATGAGGACCATCTTCATCTTGCCGTCGCTGCCCGGGATCTCCCCGGCGACGGCGCCCGCCAGGCTCTGCAGACCCGCGCAGGCCGCGGCGACGCGGTCGGCGGTGTCCGGGTCGCCGCCGTGGCGGGCGATGCGCAGGCCGTCGGCGGAGAGCACCACGATCATCTGGATGCCCGGTACGCCTTTGGCGAGGTCCTGGAGCATCCAGTCGAAGTTGCCTCGCTGCTGGATCACTTGAGGTTCCCCTCGTCTTCGGCCTCGGTACGGGCCGGTTCGTCGGTCGGCTGACTGGCTGTGGAAGCGGTGGGGCGCTTGAGGCCGTCCATGAACGCCTGGACCCACAGGCCCGGCGGGGTGTCGTCCGGCTTCTTCTCGGGTTCGGGCTCGGGCTCGCGGCGGGCTGTCGACCAGACGGTCGGACGGCCCTCCCGCTCGGCCCGGTCGATCTCGGCCTGCTCGGCGTAGCGCTGGGCGAGCGGGGTCTTGACCCGGCTGCGGCGCTGCGGCAGCCCGTTGGCCGTCCACTCGGTGACCTCGGGGACGTCGTCCTCCATGGACACCGGGGTGGTGAACTTGGGGCTGGTGGGCCGGCGCTTCTTGATGGTGCGCTTGGGACCCGGCAGGGCGCCGAGTTCGGCCTTGGGCACGGCGGTGGCGCCGATGCCGTGGGCGAGTCCGACGCCGGGCTCGTCGGTGAGCATGTCGCTGGGCACGACGAGGATCGCGCGGACCCCGCCGTACGCGGAGGCACGCAGGGAGACCTGCATGTCGTACGCCTGGCAGAGCCGGCCCACGACGGCGAGGCCGAGGCGCGGCGACTCCCCGAGGTCCTGGAGGTCGACGCCGGCCTTGGCGCGCTCCAGCATGCCCTCGGCCCTGAGGCGAGCCTCCTCGCTGAGGCTGACGCCGGCGTCCTCGATCTCGATGCAGACGCCGGTCTGCACCTCGGTGGCGGTGACGTGCACCTTGCTCTGGGGCGGGGAGTACCGGGTGGCGTTGTCGAGGAGTTCGGCCGCGGCGTGGATCACCGGCTCGACCGCGGTGCCCTTGACGTTGACCTTGGCGATCGAGGTCAGGTCGATGCGCCGGTACTCCAGGATCCGGGACATCGCACCGCGCAGCACGCTGTAGAGCGCGACAGGCTCGGGCCACTGCCGGCCGGGGCGGCCGCCGCCGAGGACGGAGATGGAGTCGGCGAGCCGGCCGATCAGGGCGGTGCCGTGGTCGATGCGCAGGAGGTCGTCGAAGACCTCGGGGTTGCGGCCGTGGTCCTCCTCCATCTCCCGCAGTTCGTTGGCCTGTTGGTGGACGATGGCCTGGACGCGGCGGGCGATGTTCACGAAGGAGCGCTGCGCGGCGTCGCGCATGATCTCCTCGGTGTCGACGATGTCGAGCACCGTCTTCAGCAACCGCTGCTGTGCTTCGGGCAGATCACTCCACGCCGGGTCGATGTCACCGAGTCGGCGAATCACCTCTCCGGGCGAATTTCCGCGACGCATCCAGTGCAGTGCCGCGGGTGCGATCTCCTTGGCCAGGCGGGTCATGTCCTGGTCCTGGGCGGCAATCCGCCGTTCCAGATACGCGGTGTGACGGCTCTGTTCGACGCGGGCGTCCCGCAGTGCGCGACCGCGCCGCACCGCCTCGGCCCCTACCGCGATCACCAGCAGCGTCGCAACGGCACCGCACAAGCCGACGGCCACCCGGGCGGGCTGCTGCACCGCCGCGACGGCGGCCCCGGTCGCCGCGGCCATGACTATGGCGGGCAGCAACAGTACGCGCGCGTAGGGAAGTTCACGGCGTCCTGGGGGGGATTGAACACTCACCATGTGGGCCCTCTGAGACGTATCGGCGGGGAGTCGCACATATAGGGAACAAGCGCACGAATACACATCAACTCGGTGCGCTGCGGGCGAGCTTAGTCCGACCGGATCAACGCCGTGTCATATTCAGCAAGCACCTGAAACGGGCATTGCGACTGGAGTACTCTCGGCCCATTTACACGCTGAGGCATCGATCGAACACGATACGTAACGGCGTGCGGGCATACGGGAATCACTCACTGTGACGAGTGAAGGAGACCTTCCCGCCGGAGCCCTCCCGTAACCCCGAGGCCGGCCAGTAACCCCGGGGCCAGCCCGTAACCCCGCCTCAGATCCCGGCGATGCGCAGCGCTGCGTCCGCGGTGGCCTCCGCGAACACGGAGGCGGGACGGTCGGGGTCCGAGCGGTGGACGAGGATGACGCCCTCGATCAAGCCGAACACCAGGTCCGTACGGAGATCGAGCTCACTCTTGGCGAGTGCGCCGCCCGCGGGTGTCGCGGCGAGCAACTGGCGGTAGGCGTCCTTGAGTTCGGCGCGCACGGCATGGAAGCCGGCGAACCGGTCGGCGCGCACCTCGGGGAGCAGATAGAGACCACCGAGGTTGTGCGGCCCGCCGCAGAGCACCTCGACGTCCGCGCGGCACAGCTCCCACAGCCGCTGCCCGGCCGGGGCCGTGTCGTCGGCGAGCAGCTCACGGGCGTACGCCAGTGAGGGCGTGACGGTCGACTCCAGGAGCTCGGCGAGGAGCTCCTCCTTGCCGGAGACGTAGTGGTACATGGAGGCCTGGCGCATACCGGCCCGCTCGGCGACGGCGCGCGTGCTGGTGGCGGCGTACCCGAGGGTGGTGAACAACTCGGCCGCGGCGACGAGGAGTTCCTCACGCGGCGCGAGCCCACTGTCCGGCCGCCGAGCCGCCCGAGGCCGCCCGACCCGCCGCCCGGACTCCGCGCCACCTGTCGTACCCATGCGTTCGATCCTCGCACACGGGGGCACGGGGGGATCTCCGGGCGAGCCACGAGCGCCGGGGGGATCTCCGGGTGACCGACGAGCAGGAAGCGACGGCCGGGTACTCCACGGGCGAGGGGCGGCGGCCGGGTCCCTTACCGGCGCGGGGGCGGGGCGGGGCGGGGCGGGGCGGGGCGGGGCGGGCAGCCGATGCTCCACCGTCACGGAGCGACGGCCGGTCCCACGGGCGGGAGCGGACGCCCGGGGTGACCCACGAACACGAAGCGGCACCCCGGTGCTCCACGAACACGAAGCAGGCGGCGGGTGATCCACGCGTACAGGGCTGCCACCGCCACTCTCCACCCCGGCAAGCCCCAACCCCCAGGGGCGCGGGGAACTGCGCGACCAGCCCCCACCACCCCGCACCCGACAACGCACCGACCCCACCCCCGTGAGCCCCCGGTAACCCCCCGGCAACACCCGAGCAATCCCCCCGACCCGCCCCACCCCTAATTTCTGTCGAGCGACAGAAATAACCCCGGAGCCGGAGGTCCCGCCATGGCCACAGAGACCACCTACGGAGCCCGCGACCACGCCCGCGCCCAGGACGGCACCCGCACCGAGGCCATGCCCGTCGTCCCGGCCGGCGACTGGCCCGCCCCGCCCGCGGAGGCCGGCGACCTGGTGTGGGCGGAGACCGTCGCGGGCGGCAACTACACCCACCGCGTCCTCGCCCGCGGCAGCGAACTCCGCCTCACCGACCTCCGCGGAGACGCCTGCGCCCACCTCCTCCTGTACGCGGAGGGCCGCCCCTGGGAGCGCCTGAACGTCGCCGACACGGTCAAGGTCCAGTGGAACGCCTACCTCGGCGAGAGCCAACTGCTCCTGTCCGACCAGGGCCGCGTCCTCGCGAGCGTCGTCGCCGACACCTCCGGCCGGCACGACGCCCTGTGCGGCACCTCCACCCTCGTCCGCAACACCGAGCGCTACGGCGACGGCACCCCCCAGAGCCCCTCCCCCGCGGGCCGCGAGCTCTTCAAGCTGGCGGCCGCGAAGAACGGCCTCGATCCCCGCGACCTCGCGCCCTCCCTCTCCTTCTTCCAGGGCGTGCGCATCCGCGAGGACGGCACCCTCGACTTCACCGGCTCGGCGGGCCCCGGCGCCGCCGTCACCCTCCGCGCCGAGCAGGACGTGACCGTACTGATCGCGAACGTCCCCCATCCCGCGGACCCACGCCCCGAATACGTCAGCACCCCCCTCGAAGTGCTCGCCTGGCGCGCCGAGCCCACCAGCGCCGGCGACCCCCTCTGGGAAGCCACCCCCGAAGGCCGCCGCGCCTACCTCAACACCGCCGATTTCCTCGCCTCGAAGGGACGCGCATGAAGCTGGAAGGGACACCCAGGAAGACGGTCGTTCCGGCCCGGGCCGCCTGGTCCGCCGTCATCCGCGAGGGCGAGACGCTCACCATCACCGACCTGCACGGCAACCAGGCCGTCGACTTCCTCGTCTACGACGCCCACGACACGTCAATCCGCTACAGCGCCCCCGACACCATCCATGCCCAGGGCGGCATCTTCCTCACCACGGGCAGCGTTCTGATGTCCAACGAGCACACCCCGCTGATGACGGTCACCGCCGACGACGTGGGCCGCCACGACACGGTCGGCGGCGCCTGCTCCAAAGAGTCGAACACCCTGCGCTACGGCCATCACACCTGGTCGCAGCACGCCTGCGTGGACAACTTCCTCGCGGAGGGCGCGAAGCACGGCCTCGGCAAGCGCGATCTCGTCTCCAACATCAACTGGTACATGAACGTCCCCGTCGAGAAGGACGGCACCCTCGGCATCGTCGACGGCATCTCCGCCCCGGGCCTGACCCTGACCCTGCGCGCCGACCGCGACGTCCTGGTCCTGGTCTCCAACTGCCCCCAGATCAACAACCCTTGCAACGGCTTCGACCCGACGCCAGTGGAGATGACGATCGGGGCCGCCACATGAGCTTCGACACCCTCCTCGTCGCCAACCGCGGCGAGATAGCCGTCCGCATCATCCGCACCGCTCGCGAACTCGGCCTGCGCACCGTCGCGGTGTACTCCGACGCCGACCGGGCGGCACCCCACGTCCGCCTCGCCGACCACGCCGTACGCCTCGGCCCGGCACCCGCGAAGGAGTCGTATCTCGACATCGACCTCGTGCTGAAGGCGGCCAAGGACTCGGGCGCGGGCGCGATCCACCCCGGTTACGGCTTCCTGTCCGAGGACGCCGCCTTCGCCCGTCGCTGCGAGGACGCGGGGATCGTGTTCGTGGGCCCGACGCCCGAGCAGCTGGAGCTGTTCGGCGCCAAGCACACCGCACGGGCTGCGGCCGAGTCGGCGGGCGTGCCGCTGGCGCCGGGGACCGGACTGCTGCCCACACTCGAAGTGGCGCTCGAAGCAGCCGCAACCATCGGCTACCCGGTCATGCTCAAGGCCACAGGCGGTGGCGGCGGCATCGGCATGTCGGCCTGCCACTCCGCCGACGAACTCACCGACGCCTGGGACCGGGTGCAGCGCGTCGCCGCCGCCTCCTTCTCCTCCGCCGGCGTCTTCCTGGAACGGCTCGTGGAGCACGCCCGCCATGTCGAGGTGCAGGTCTTCGGCGACGGCGACGGCAGGGTCGTCACCTTCGGCGACCGCGACTGCTCCCTCCAGCGCCGCAACCAGAAGGTCCTGGAAGAGGCACCGGCCCCCGGCCTCCCCGACCACGTCCGCACTCAACTCACCGTCAGCGCCCACGACTTGTGCGCCGCGGTCGGTTACCGCTCCGCCGGCACCGTCGAGTTCGTCTATGACGCCGCCCGCGAAGAGGCCTACTTCCTGGAGGTCAACACCCGTCTCCAGGTGGAGCATCCGGTCACCGAGGAGATCTACGGCGTCGACCTGGTCGCCTGGATGCTCCGCCTGGCCCGCGGCGAACGGGACGTCGTGAGCGAGCCGGGCCTCCCGCGCGGCCACGCCGTCGAGGCCCGCCTCTACGCCGAGGACCCGAGCCGCGAACACCGGCCCAGCGCCGGCCTGTTGACCCGGGTCGAGTTCCCCACCGGGGTCCGTGTCGACGGCTGGGTGGAGACCGGCACCGAGGTGACGACGTCGTACGATCCGATGCTCGCGAAGATCATCGCGTACGGCCCGGACCGCTCCCACGCGCTCCAACGCCTGGACGAGGCCCTCGAACGCACGCGCGTCGACGGCATCGAGACCAACCTGGGCCTGGTCCGAGCCGCACTCACCGACTCCGATTTCCGGACGGCCACCCACTCCACGGCGACCCTCGCCGAGGTCCAGGACCCGACCCCGCGCATCGAGGTCGTGTCCGCCGGCACCCTCACCACGGTCCAGGACTGGCCGGGCCGTACCGGCTACTGGCAGGTGGGCGTGCCTCCGTGCGGCCCGATGGACGACCGTTCCTTCCGGCTCGGCAACAGGGCGCTGGGCAATCCGGAAGGCGCCCCCGGCCTCGAATGCACCCTGCAGGGCCCGTCGTTGAGGTTCACCCATCCCACGACCGTCTGCATCTCCGGCGCCCCGGCCCCCGTCACCGTGAACGGCACGGCCGTAACCCAGTGGGAGCCGGTGACCGTCCCCGCGGGCGGAGTCCTGGAGATCGGCGCCCCCGCCGAGCACGGCCTGCGGACCTACGTCCTCTTCGCGGGCGGCCTCGACGTCCCGGCCTTCCTCGGCAGCGCGAGCACCTTCACGCTGGGCCGCTTCGGGGGCCACGGCGGACGGGCGCTGCGGACGGGTGACGTGCTGCGCGGCGGGGCCGTCACGCAGGGCTCGCGCCTGACCGAACGTCCCGCCTTCACCTCCGTATGGGAGGTGAAAGCCGTCGAAGGCCCGCATGCCGCCCCGGAGTTCTTCACCGAGGACGACATCCGCGACTTCTACGCCGCCGACTGGAAGGTCCACTTCAACTCGGCCCGCACCGGAGTCCGCCTGGTCGGCCCCAAGCCCCGCTGGGCCCGCACCGACGGCGGCGAGGCGGGCCTGCACCCGTCCAACATCCACGACACCCCGTACTCGGTCGGCGCGGTCGACTACACGGGCGACATGCCGGTGCTGCTCGGCCCTGACGGACCCTCCCTCGGCGGGTTCGTGTGCCCGGCGACCGTCATCAGCACCGAGCGCTGGAAGCTGGGCCAACTGCGCCCGGGTGACACGGTCCGCTTCGTCCCGGTGAACACGGACGGCTCACCGCGCCCGGCCATCGTGGACGGCGGCATCCTCGCCCGCGACGGCGATGTGACGTACCGGCGCAGCGGGGACGACAACCTGCTGGTCGAATTCGGCCCCATGCAGCTGGACTTGGCGCTTCGCATGCGCGTCCACGCCCTCATGGAGGCGGTCGCCGAGCAGGGCCCGGAGGGCATCACCGACCTCACCCCCGGCATCCGCTCCCTCCAGATCCAGACGGACCCGAACCGTCTCCCCCAGCACGAACTCCTCACCGCTGTACGGGAGATCACCAGCTCCCTGCCCCCGTCCGACGAACTGGTCGTCCCCTCCCGCACCGTCCACCTCCCCCTCTCCTGGGACGACCCGGCCACCCGCGAGGCGATCGCCCGCTATATGGCGGGCGTTCGCGACGACGCCCCCTGGTGCCCGTGGAACATCGAGTTCATCCGCCGCGTCAACGGCCTGGACTCGGTCAACGACGTCTACCGCACGGTCTTCGACGCGGAGTACCTCGTACTGGGCCTGGGTGACGTCTACTTGGGCGCCCCCGTGGCCACCCCCCTCGACCCGCGCCACCGCCTGGTGACCACCAAGTACAACCCGGCCCGCACCTGGACCGCCGAGAACTCGGTCGGCATCGGCGGCGCGTATCTGTGCATCTACGGCATGGAGGGGCCGGGGGGTTACCAGTTCGTGGGCCGTACGACCCAGGTGTGGTCGCCCTGGCAGCAGCGCGGAGCGTTCGAGCCGGGCTCGCCCTGGCTGCTGCGGTTCTTCGACCGGATCAAGTGGTATCCGGTGGACGCGGACGAACTCCTGGAACTGCGGGCCGACATCACCTCAGGGCGCTTCGTGCCCCGCATCGAGGAGGGCACGTTCTCGCTGGCCGAGTACCAGGACTTCCTGACCGAACACGCTGACTCCATAGGGGAGTTCAGGACGCGCCAACAGGCCGCCTTCTCCCAGGAGCGGGACGCGTGGGAGGCGGCGGGCGAGTTCGCGCGCGCCGAGGCGGCCGCCACGCCGGCGGTGGCCCCGGCGGAGGTGACGGTCCCCCCGGGCGGCCGTCTGATCGAGGCCGAATTCGCCGCATCCGTATGGCAGTTGAACGTCGAGCCGGGCGACGAGGTGACGGCCGGTCAGCCGCTGCTCGCCCTGGAGGCGATGAAGATGGAGTCCAGGGTGCACGCGCCGGCGGACGGCGTGGTCACGGAGATCCTGGCCAGGCCGGGCGACCAGGTGGAGGCGGGGACGGCACTGCTCGTCCTGGCCCCGCCCGCACAGTGAAAGAGGAGCACACCATGTCCACCACCGTCACCCGGGTCCGTGCCGCCTACGATCGCATCGAGGCCGTGGACCGCCCCGAGATCTGGATCGACCTGCGCCCGCGGGAAGAGGTCGAGCGGGAAGCCGGCGCCTTGGACGAGCGCCTCGCGCGCGGCGAGCAACTGCCCCTCGCGGGCCGCCTGTTCGCCGCCAAGGGCAACATCGACGTGGCGGGCCTGCCCACGACGGCGGGCTGTCCGTCGTACGCCTACCACCCCGAGGCCGACGCCCCGGTCGTCGCCCGGCTCCGCGCGGCAGGCGCGATCGTGCTCGGCACCACCAACCTGGACCAGTTCGCGACGGGCCTGGTAGGCACCCGTTCCCCGCACGGCGCGGTCCGCAACGCGTACGACCCGGCGCGGGTGAGCGGCGGTTCCAGCTCCGGCTCGGCGGTCGCCGTGGCCCTGGGCATCGTCGACTTCGCCCTCGGCACCGACACGGCGGGCTCGGGCCGGGTCCCGGCCGCCTTCAACGGCATCGTCGGCCTCAAGCCCACCCGCGGCCTGGTCCCCACGGCCGGGGTCGTCCCGGCCTGCGCCTCGATCGACTGCGTGACGGTCTTCGCCCGCACCCTCCCGGAGGCGGAACAGGCCCTGTCCCACATGGTGACGGGCACGGCTCCGTCGATCCCCGGACGTCCGCCGGGCCCCTGGCGGATCGCGATCCCTCCGCGCGAGCAGCTCGGCGAACTGGATGAGGGCTGGGCGGAAGCGTACGAGCGAGCGGTGGAGCAGCTCGCGGCGGCGGGCGCGACGCTCCGCGAGCTGGACCTCACGCCCTTCACCGAGGCGGCGGCGATGCTGTACGAGGGCGCGTTCGTGGCCGAGCGCTACACAGCGGTGGGAGCTTTTGTCGACAAGGCGACAGCAGTGGGCGACGACTGGCTCGACCCCACGGTCGCCGCCATCATCACCGGGGCCCGCGACCTCCCGGCCCACCAGCTCTACGCCGACATGGACCGCCTGTCCGCCCTGCGCACCCGCGCCCTCGCCGAACTGGCCGACGCGGACGCCCTTCTCCTGCCCACCACCCCCGGCCACCCCACCCTCGCCGAGGTGGCCGCCGACCCGCTGGGCGCCAACGCCCGCCTGGGCCGCTTCACCAACTCCACCAACCTCTTCGACCTGGCCGCGGTGGCGGTCCCGGCCGGCGAGGTGAACGGCCTCCCCTTCGGCGTGATGCTGATCGGCCCGGCACACACGGACGAACGCCTGGCGAGGATCGCAGCCCAGCTCCAGCCGGAGACCCGCCTCGCGGTGGTCGGCGCCCACCTGACGGGCCAGCCGCTCAACCCTCAACTTCTGTCGTTGGGCGCCCGCTTGGACCGTACGACGACGACGGCCCCGGTGTACCGCCTGCACGCCTTGAGGACAACGCCACCGAAGCCGGGTCTGGAACATGTGGGCGAGGACGGCGCGGAGATCGAAGTGGAGATCTGGAAGATGCCCGCAGCGGGCCTCGGCCGGCTCCTTTCCACCCTCCCCCGCCCCATGACGCTCGGCAGCGTGCAACTGGCCGACGGCACCGAGGTACCCGGCTTCCTCTGCGAGCCGTCCGCCCTCACGGACGCCAAGGACATCACGTCGTACGGAGGCTGGCGGTCCTATCTGAGCACCGAGTAGATCAACCCACCCAGGGGCGCGGGGAACTGCGCGACCAGCCATGACGCGCCCGCACCCGCCCCAAAACCTCACCCCACCGACGAGTACGCCACAACCCCCCGCAGCAACAGATCAACAGCCTTACGCGCGTTCTTCGCAACGGAGGAAGACCCGTCACCCCCCGACACCGGAGCCGCCGCGGAAATCTGCCCCAGCACATCGATCACCTGCTTGCACCACCGCACAAAGTCCCCCGCCGGCATTTCCGCCTCCCGAAGCACCTCGTCGAGCCCCTTCCCCGAGGCCCACATGTACGCGGCCCAGGCGAACCCGAGATCCGGCTCCCGCTGCCCGACCCCCTCGGTCTGGTTGATCCGGAAGTCCTCCTCCAGCGCGTCCAGCCGCCCCCAGATCCGCACCATCTCCCCGAGCGCCGCCTTGGCCTTGCCGGAGGGCAGCTTGGGTGCCATGGCGTCGTCGCCCACCCGCGCCTCGTACACCAACGCCGACACGCACGCGGCCAGTTCGGCAGGAGCGAGCCCCTCCCAGACCCCCGCCCGCAGACACTCACTGGCCAGCAGATCGAGCTCGCCGTACAACCGGGCCAGCCGCTTCCCGTGTTCGGTGACCTCGTCGGCCCGCAGGTAGTCCAGCTCGGTCAGCAGCGCCACGATGCGATCAAAGGTCCGCGCGATCGTGTTCGTACGCCCCTCGATGCGCCGCTCCAACTGCGAGGTGTCCCGCAGCAGCCGGTGATAGCGCTCGGCCCAACGGGCGTGGTCCTCCCGGTCGTTGCACCCATGGCAGGGATGCGCCCGGATCGCCGTCCGCAGCCGCGCGATCTCGCGGTCGTCGGCCGCCTGGGACCGCTGCTTGCGGGCCCGCTCCGGCGGAATGTGCCCGGCCTTGGTGCGCAGCGCGGACGCGAGATCCCGACGGGACTGCGGTGAGCGCGGGTTGAAGGACTTCGGGATCCGCATCCGCTCCAACGGCTCGACCGGAACCGGGAAGTCCATCGAGGCGAGCCGCTTGACCTGTCGCTCGGCGGTCAGGACCAGCGGCCGCGGACCGTCGTGGTGTTCGAAGCCCCGGTGGCCGTTGGACCGCCCGGCGGGCAGCCCCGGGTCAAGGACCAGGGCGAGACCGGCGTACTTGCCGGTCGGCACATGGATGACGTCACCCGGCTTGAGCTTCTCCAGCGCGGTCGCCGCCTCGGCCCGCCGCTGGTTGACTCCCTGCCGGGCCAGTTCGGTCTCCCGGTCCTTCAACTCCCGCCGCAGCCGCGCGTAGTCCTCGAAGTCGCCGAGGTGGCAGGTCATGGACTCCTTGTAGCCCTCCAGACCTTCCTCGTTGCGCTGCACCTGCCGCGAGATCCCCACGACCGACTTGTCGGCCTGGAACTGCGCGAAGGACGTCTCCAGGAGCTCACGCGAGCGGTGCCGCCCGAACTGCTCCACGAGATTGACCGCCATGTTGTACGACGGCTTGAAGCTGGACCGCAGTGGATAAGTACGGGTGCCCGCCAGCCCGGCCAGGTGCTCGGGACTCGACCCGCGCTGCCACAGCACCACCGCGTGGCCCTCGACGTCGATACCGCGCCGCCCCGCTCGCCCCGTCAGCTGGGTGTACTCGCCGGGCGTGATGTCGGCATGCTGCTCGCCGTTCCACTTGACGAGCTTCTCCAGCACCACCGAGCGGGCGGGCATGTTGATGCCAAGAGCGAGGGTCTCGGTCGCGAACACGGCCTTGACCAGGCCACGTACGAACAGCTCCTCGACAACCTCCTTGAAGGTCGGCAGCATTCCCGCGTGGTGGGCCGCGATCCCGCGCTCCAGACCCTCGAGCCACTCGTAGTAGCCGAGGACATGGAGATCCTCGGTCGGGATCGACGCCGTACGCTCCTCGACGAGCGCGCGCACCTTCCCGCGGGCCTCGTCGTCGTTCAGCCGCAGACCGGCGTACAGGCACTGCTGTACGGCCGCCTCGCACGCGGCGCGGCTGAAGATGAAGGTGATGGCGGGCAACAGGCCCTCGGCGTCAAGGCGCTCGATGACCTCGGGCCGGCTCGGCGTCCACACCCTGGACCGCTGCCGCCGCTCCCGCTCCCGGTCGGCCTCGCGCATCGCCCGGCCGCGCCTGCGGTCCTGGTACGACGGCCGCTGGGCCTCCATCCGGGCCAGCCGCGTGAGGTCGGGGTTGACGGCCTTCTTGTTGCCCTCGCCCTCCTCGAACAGGTCGTACATCCGCCGCCCGGCGAGGACGTGCTGGAACAGCGGCACGGGCCGGTGCTCGGAGACGATCACCTGGGTGTCGCCGCGGACGGTGTCGAGCCAGTCGCCGAACTCCTCGGCGTTCGACACGGTCGCCGACAGCGACACCAACGTCACCGACTCGGGGAGGTGGATGATCACCTCTTCCCATACGGCGCCCCGGAAGCGGTCGGAGAGGTAGTGCACCTCGTCCATGACCACGTATCCGAGGCCGAGGAGGGTCTGCGAGCCCGCGTACAGCATGTTCCGCAGCACCTCGGTGGTCATCACGACCACGGGGGCGTCGGAGTTGACGCTGTTGTCGCCGGTGAGCAGGCCGACCTTGTCGGCGCCGTAACGGCGGCTCAGGTCGGCGTACTTCTGGTTCGAGAGCGCCTTGATGGGCGTGGTGTAGAAGCACTTCTTGCCCTGCTGGAGGGCGAGGTGGACGGCGAACTCGCCGACGATCGTCTTGCCGGAGCCGGTGGGGGCGGCCACCAGTACGCCCTTCCCGGTTTCGAGAGCCTGACAGGCCTCGATCTGGAAGGGGTCGAGACCGAAGTCGTACATCTCGCGGAAGCCCGCGAGCGCGGTGGCCTGCTCGGCTGCCCGCAGGCGGGCTGCCGCGTACCGCTCGGCCGGTGAGAGGTCCTCTGTCATCGTGCTTTCGAGCGTACCGGGCCCCACTGACAACAGGACGATCATTATCCGGATCGGATCCCGTGAAACCTGGTCCTCACGCAGTTCAGGGTCCTATGACCGCCACGGCCCCGCGCACACACCGCGCGGTGAGCGGCAGCGGCCCGAGAGGTTCACCGTCCGCGTACCCGGTGACCCCTTCGGCGACGATCTCGGCCTTCGCCGCCCGCACCACGCTGACTTTGGGGTGCTCGACGTGGGTGCCCCGGTACACGCTCGGGAACACCCGCAGCAGGGTCGTACGGCTGCAGTCGCCGACCACGGTGATGTCGAACAGCCCGTCGGTGAGGTCCGCGCCGGGGCAGATCCGCATGCCGCCGCCGTACGACGATCCGTTGCCGACCGCCACCAGAGTCGCCTCGACCTCCCGGACCTCACCGTCGTCGAGCGTGATGCGGTACGGGACGGGCCGGAAGGCGGCGAGTTCGACGAGCATCGCGAGGTCGTACTTGAGGCGGCCGGTGGGCCATCTCATGCGGTTGCCGCGGTCGTTGACGCGGGAGTCGAAGCCGGAGGCGAGGACGGTCCCGAACCAACGGCCGCCGACCTGGCCGAGGTCGGTGTCGTGGACGCGGCCGTCCTTGAGGGCGTCGGCGATCAGCCGGCCCGCGGCGGCGGGGTCACGCACCGGCAGGCCCAGGGCGCGGGCGAAGTCGTTGCCGGTGCCGACGGCGACCAGACCGAAGGGGGTGGAGGTGCCGGCCACGGCCTGGAGGGCGAGGTTGACCATGCCGTCGCCGCCGACGGCGATCAGGGCGCCGGTGCCGTCCGCGACGGCGGCACGCGCGCGTGCGAGGGCGTCGGGGGCGTTCTCGCCGAGGACGGTCCGCACGGAGAATCCGGCTGCCCGCAACGCGGAAGCGGCCGGCTGCGCCGCTCGGGCGCCCCGGCCGCGGCCCGCGGTGGGGTTGACGAAGAGGGTGATCTCGCTGGTCACGGGTGTGACACTACGAGCCGTTCGCGGGGTGTCAGGTCACGTCGTCATAACCGTTGACCCGGTCCGTGCCCGACTGCTCGGGCAGCGCCCGGCTCGCGGAGACGGTCTCGACCTCGCCGATGTCCTCGGGGGTGAGGTCCAGGTCGGAGGCCTCGTCGTCGTCGGGTCCCTCGGCCTCGCGACGGCGCCTGCGCCGGTCGTTGAGCAGGGAGAAGGCGGTCGCCGCGAAGTACAGGACCCAGATCGGCGCGGCGAGCGCCAGCATCGTCAGCGGGTCGGTGCTCGGCGTGGCGACGGCCGCGAACACGGTGATGGCCATGATCATGCCGCGCCACCAGCCGAGCATCCGCTTGCCGGTGATCAGCCCGGTGAGGTTGAGGAAGACCAGCAGCAGCGGCAGCTCGAAGGAGAGACCGAAGACCAGCACCATGCGCAGGACGAGGTCGAGCAGGTCGTCCAGCGGCAGCAGGTTGGAGGTGCCGCCCGGGGTGAAGCCGATCAGCACCTGCGCCGTGGTCGGCAGGACCGTGTAGGCGAAGTAGGCGCCGATGAGGAAGAGCGGTGCGCCGGTGCCGACGAACGCGTAGGCGTACTTCTTCTCGTGCCGGTGCAGGCCGGGTGCGACGAACGCCCACAGCTGGTAGAGCCAGACCGGCGAGGCCGCGACGACGCCGGCCATCAGCGACACCTTCAGTGCCAGCGTGAAGGGCGCGAGAAGGCCGTTGATCGTGATCTCGGCGCACGGCTTGGTCGACTTCGTCGACTGAGCCAGTTCCGCGAAGGACTTGTCACAGCCGACCGAGTCGAGGATCGGCTTGGTGATCAAGTTGATGATGTCGTTGTAGAAGAAGGCGGCGACGACCGTGACAAGGACGATGGCCAGCATCGCCTTCGCGAGCCGGTTGCGGAGCTCACGAAGGTGATCCGCGAGAGGCATCCGCCCCTCGGGATCCCTCTCCTCTTTGCGGGCAGACTTGAGCAACCCACGTTCCCATCTCGTGCGGGCGGGCCGGTGATCACCGGCCCCGCGTCAGCGCTTGGTCGTGTCCGTCGGCTCGGTGACCGGGCGCGAGCTGGTCACGTCGCCGGGGGCGGCCTGGATGGTGCGCTGAGCCGGGTTCTGCTCGTCGGTGTTGGGCGGACCGGCCGGAGTTGCCGTGCTGCCGCCCTCTTCCTTCATCGCCTTGGCCTCGCTCTTGAGGATGCGAGCGGACTTGCCGAGCGAGCGCGCCATGTCGGGAAGCTTCTTCGCGCCGAACAGCAGGATGATGACGACGAGGATGAGAATGATCTCGGGGGCGCCGAGCCTTCCGAACATAAGTCTTTACCTTCTCACCGAGGCGGCTTGTGGGGTGCTGTCCGACCGGTCGGACATGTGTCCGATCAGTCGTGCTGACAGCGATCGTAACGCTCAGGGGTGAACGCCTGGCAATCCCTGTGCGTACTCCCGGTTCGCGGCCGAGCCTCGTTATCCGGTCCGCGACCAGCAGAGTACCTGGCGACCCTGCCGGGGTGACAGGGCGAAGTGGCCCAAAACGCATCCCGTGCTCGACTCACACCCAACTCTCAGCGCTACTCACAGCGACTCCACAGAACGGGCTGTGCTCACCGCCGCCCGCTCCAGGTCCTCCGCGGCCCGGTTGATGCGCCGCGCGGAATCCGTGACCTGCCGTCCGAGGCGCTGCGCCTCGACGAAGACCCGGACAGCGAGCACACCGAGCACGGCGAGACCCACGAAACCCACAGCTACCGCGAACATCGGCCAGAACATGGCACCGAGCCTAGAGGGTGGAGTGCAGCCGCAGCGTCCGGACCCCGCCGCCCGTCAGCAGCTCCACGATCCGCTCGCCCGCGGGCTTGCGGACCGCCGCGCCGCACTCGGGGCAGGTGAAGGAGTAGAAGGTGGCACGGGTGGTCGCGCCGATAGCGAGGCGCAGGGCGCCGGCGGCCAGCTCGAACCGCTCCCGGCAGTCCGGGCAGCTCGCCTTGAAGGTCACCGGAGCCACGCTTCTCATCCCCGCGAAGGCGGCAGCCACCGTCATGCCCGCACCAGACGTCGCCGACTCGCTCAAAGCCCCTGCTCCTGCCTGTCGTACCGACCGTCCTGCCCCCGCGTCCCCGGGGTGTCCTGCCCCTCGACCCCGTCGTAGGCAGCCAGCGCCTCACGGGCCGCCTCGCGGGCACTGTCGGCGAGGTCGCGCGGCGAGACGATACGGCCGTCACGGCCCAGCCGGAGCGCCAGCCGCCTGAGCGATGCCGGGTCGGGGGTGCGGAGGGTAATACGCAGCCCGCCGTCGGAAAGCTCATCCGCACTGTCGTGCGGGTAGTACTCGGCGACCCAGCGGCCGCGGGGACCGACCTCGACGACCACCTCGGGGTCCTCGGCGGCAGGCTGCACCAGCCCCTCGGACAGGTCCCTGAGCTCGATCTCGGGCGGCGCGGACGGCTCGTCGAGGATCTTGATCTCGGCGACCCGGTCGAGCCGGAAGGTACGGCGCGCCTCGGAGCGGCGGCACCAGGCCTCCACGTAGGTGTGGCCGACGCTGACCAGGCGGATCGGGTCGATCTCGCGCTCGGTGACCTCGTCGCGGGCCGGTGAGTAGTAGCGGATCCACAGCCGCCGGCGCTCGGAGATGGCCCGGTCGACGTCCGCGAAGACACCGCCCTCGGCCTCGAAGGTCACCGACAGCCGGGAACTCGCGCCCGCCTGCTCCCCGGCCGCGGTCTCCACCTTGGCGGTGGCCCGAAGCAGTGCCTGTCGGTCGCTCTCCCGGAGGCCGGGCAGCGTGGACACCGCGCGGGCGGCCACCAGCAGCGCGGTCGCCTCGTCGGCGGCGAGCCTGAGGGGTTCGGCTGTTTCCTCGCCGAGGGCAGCGGGGTTGTGCCACCAGATCCGCTCGCCGTCGGTGTCGATGTCGAGCAGGTCGCCGCCCCGGAAGCTGGTGCCGCACATGGGCAGCACATCGAGGTCGGAGACCAGCTCGTCCTCGGTGATCCCGAAGGCCCGGGCGACGTCCTCGACCCGGGCTCCGGGGCGCTCCTTGAGATAGGTCACCAGCGAGAGCATCCGCCGGGTCTGGTCGATGGCGTTCGTGGGCCTGACCGGTTTTCCTGCCACGTTCTCTTCCGCTCCCCCTCAGCCCTTGGCCACGGCACGCAGCCGGTCCACCACGTCGGCCCGCAGCTCGGCGGGGTCCAGGACCACCACGTCAGGGCCGAACTCCACCAGCCAGGCGTCCAGGCCATGGCCGTACGGAATCTCCAACTCGTCCCACCCGTCCCCCAGTTCCCGAACCGAGGTGGCCTTCGCCCGCAAGGGGTACCCGGCATCGGTGCGCAGCCGGATCCGCGCGCTGCGGTCGGCGGTCTCCCCCGCCCAGCTCGCGACGGTCTCGCGGACGGTGACGACGTCGGGGACCTGTGCGGTGAAGCGTGAGCCGCGGGAGCGCACCTTCCCGGTGATCCGGGAGAGCCGGAAGACCCGCTCGGCGCCCCGGTCGCGGTCGAATCCGGCCAGGTACCAGTGGCCGCGCCAGCACTCCAGCGCCCACGGCTCGACATGGCGGGGCTCGGGCCGGGCGGCGGTGGCCTTGCGGTACTCGAACACGACCGGACGGCGGTCCCGGCAGGCCAGCATCAACGGCTCGAAGGACGCCTCATGCACCGGAATGCGCGGCTCGAGTGCGCCATGCGCCTCGTACGGGTCGACGTCCTCGGGCAGCCCCGCCGCGCGCAGCTTCTGCAGCGCGCCACTGGCGGCACCGGCCAGCCGGGCCTGCTGCCACACCTTGGCGGCAAGGCCCAGGGCGGCGGCCTCCTCGGCGTCGAGAGTGATGGGCGGCAGGCGGTTGCTGTCGCGCCGGGCGAGATAACCGACTTCGCCGTCGAGGTTCTCAACGGTCTCGATGACGAGCCCGAGTTCGCGCAGATCGTCCTTGTCGCGCTCGAACATCCGATTGAAGGAGTCGTCGGAATTGGCTTCCAAGTAGGCCTCGATGGACTCCCGGAGCTCGCGCTTGCTGAGCGGCCGCCGCGTCCCGAGCAGACACAGCGCCAGGTTCATCAGCCGCTCAGCCTTGGCAATGGCCATCGACGCCCTTCGCCTCCCTATGGTGCTTACGGACGATGACCGTACCGCCCCGAAGGAGCAAGGCAAAAGCCGAGGGCCCATGCCCGGACAGGCATGGACCCTGGTCGATCGGATCCGGTCGGATGTCGTACGACGATCCGACCGCGACGCGATCTCTTATGACACCTCTGACGACTCCGGTACGACGATCACACGCCGAGGAGGTCGACCACGAAGATCAGCGTCTCGCCGGGCTTGATCGCCGGAGTGGGGCTCTGGTTGCCGTAGGCGAGGTGCGCGGGAATGGTCAGCTGGCGACGGCCGCCGACCTTCATGCCCTGCACACCCTGGTCCCAGCCCTTGATGACCCGGCCGCCGCCCAGCGGGAAGCGGAACGGCTGACCACGGTTCCAGCTGGCGTCGAACTCCTCGCCGGTGCTGAAGGAGACGCCCACGTAGTGGACGGTGACGGTCTGGCCGGCCTTCGCAACCTCGCCGTCGCCCTCCCAGATGTCCTTGATCTCCAGGTCCGCCGGGGGCGCGCCCTCAGGGAAGTCGATCTCGGGCTTGTCGATGCTCACGTCACTCGCTCCTGCTGGTTCACGGAAAGGCAACAGGGACCAGTCTTACATCCCCGCAGCCGGGACGTTCGCGCATGTCCCCCGTGCGTCACATCTTCGCCAGGATGTCCACGGTGAAGACCAGCGTGGAGTCCTTCTCGATGCCGCTGCCGGCCGGCGGGTTGTCGCCGTAGCCCAGCTTCGGCGGGATGGAGATGAGCACCCGGCTGCCGACCTTCTTGCCGGTCAGGCCCTGCGCCCAGCCCTTGACGACCTGCTGGAGCGAGAACGACGCCAGTTGCTTCCTGCTGTACGTCGAGTCGAACTCCTTGCCGGTCTCCCAGACCACGCCCTTGTACTGCACGAGCAGGGTGCTGTCCGCCGCGACCACGTCGCCGTCACCCTCGATGACGTACTCCGCCACCAGCTTGGTGGGCGCGTCCACCTTGGGGATCTCGATCGAGGGGGCCTTGCCGTCGGTGTTGGTGCCGGCCTTGGGCAGCTTGGCGTCGCTCTGCGCGACGTTCTTGCCCTTGGCGGAGCTCTTCGCGTTGAACGTGTCCTGGATGTCGACGACGAACACCAGCGTGTCGGTGCCCTTGATACCCGCCTGCGCGTTGCCCTCCTTGCCGTACCCCCAGGTGGGCGGGATGGCGAACTGGACCCGGCTGCCGGCCTTCTTGCCCTGCAGGGCGTACCGCCAGCCGTCGATGATGCTGCTCTGCGCGAGCTGGATGAGCAGCGGCGTCTTACGGTCGTAGGAGTTGTCGAAGACCTTCGCGGTGGCCCAGATCTGGCCCAGGTAGTGAGCCTGGATGTAGTCGCCCTCGGCGACCGTGGTGCCGTTGCCCGCGATGACCGTCTTGACCGCGAGCTGGTCGGACGGATCGCCGCTGCCCTTGGCCACGGTCGGCTTCGCCCCGAACTTCGTGCCCGCGGTGATCGCCGGCAGCGGACCGTCGACGATCTTCGGCGCCGGCGGCGCCGGAGAGGCCGAGGGCGATGCCGAGGGCGACGTACTGTCACTCGCCTCGCTCGAGTCGGACTTGTCGTCACCGCATGCGGCGAGTGTGGCCAGTCCTGCGGGAACGGCGATGAGCAGTGAGCGTCGGCGCACGGTGGGGGCCTCGTAATCGGTCGATCTTGTTGATGGCGTGCGCGCAACTCTACGGCGTGAGAAGGGCGCCGTACGTGAAACGTACGGCGCCCGTGTTGCGTTCCGACGGTGAATCGGAACGCGGTGCTCACATTCCGGCGATCAGTTTCTCGACCCGGTCGTCGACCGAACGGAACGGGTCCTTGCACAACACCGTGCGCTGCGCCTGGTCGTTGAGCTTGAGATGGACCCAGTCGACGGTGAAGTCCCGGCGCTGTTCCTGCGCCCTGCGGATGAAGTCTCCGCGCAGCCGGGCCCGAGTGGTCTGCGGCGGAACCGACTTGCCCTCGAAGATCTTCAAGTCGTTGCAGATACGGGCGGCTTGACCCTTCCTCTCCAGAAGGTAGTAGAGACCACGACGGCGGTGGATGTCGTGATAAGCGAGGTCTATCTGCGCGACCCTCGGGTGGGACATGGTCATGTTGTGCTTGGCCCGGTACCGCTCGATGAGCTTGTACTTCATGACCCAGTCGATCTCGGTGCCGATCCGGTCGAGGTCCTCGGCCTCGATCGCGTCCAGCGTGCGGCCCCACAGCTCCAGGACCTGCTCGACGGTGCCGGTGCGGATGCCCCGGCGCTCGCAGAAGTCCACGGCCTTCTCGTAGTACTCGCGCTGCACCTCCAGCGCGGAGGCCTCCCGGCCGCTGGCCAGACGCACCTTGCGCCGGCCGGTGATGTCATGGCTGACCTCGCGGATCGCCCGGATCGGGTTCTCCAGGGTCAGGTCCCGCATCACGGTGCCCGCCTCGATCATGCGCAGCACCAGGTCGGTCGCGCCGACCTTGAGCAGCATGGTCGTCTCGGACATGTTCGAGTCGCCCACGATGACGTGCAGGCGGCGGTAGCGCTCGGCGTCGGCGTGCGGTTCGTCGCGGGTGTTGATGATCGGGCGTGAGCGGGTCGTCGCCGAGGAGACGCCCTCCCAGATGTGCTCGGCCCGCTGACTGACGCAGTACACGGCGCCCCGCGGGGTCTGCAGAACCTTGCCCGCGCCGCACAGCAGCTGGCGGGTGACAAGGAAGGGAATGAGGATGTCCGCGAGCCGGGAGAACTCCCCGTGGCGTGCGACGAGATAGTTCTCGTGGCAGCCGTAGGAGTTCCCGGCAGAGTCCGTGTTGTTCTTGAAGAGGTAGACGTCGCCCGCGATTCCTTCCTCGTGCAGGCGTCGTTCGGCGTCCACCAGGAGTCCTTCGAGAATGCGCTCGCCAGCTTTGTCGTGCGTGACCAGTTCGGTCACGTTGTCACATTCGGGTGTCGCGTATTCCGGATGTGACCCGACGTCGAGATAGAGGCGGGCGCCGTTTCGCAGAAAGACATTGCTGCTGCGGCCCCATGACACGACACGGCGGAAGAGGTACCGCGCCACCTCGTCGGGAGACAGGCGGCGCTGTCCCCTGAACGTACACGTGACGCCGTACTCGTTCTCCAGCCCGAAAATGCGGCGGTCCATGACTGAACATTACGCCCGATCCCCCGAGCTGAAACGGGGTTCGGCAGCACGGTTTGGATCATTTTCCGAGGAAGACGCAACCACCCCCCGCCCCACGGGAGCTGTGAGGACGCGTCCCGTGACCAGCAGAACCAGCAGCGACACACCCCCCGCGACACCCGGCACGGCGAAGCCCCACACGGCCCCGCCCCGCTCGACGACCGGGCCCGCGAGGCCCGTTCCGACCGACGCGCCCACGGTGAACGTCGTCACAAGCCAGGAGAAGGCCTCGGTGACCGTCCCCGTCGGCGCGTGCCGGTCGACCAGCACGAAGGCGCACGCGATGACGGGTGCCAGGAACACCCCGGCGAGCACCGTCAGCAGCGTCATGGCGACCGGGCCCGGCATCAGCGTCAGCGGCAGGTAACACACCGCCAGAAAGCCCACCAGCACCTGCAGTCGCCGCGCCGGCTCACCGGCCCACTGCCGCACGCCGTACGCCAGACCGCCCACCAGGGCGCCCAGACCGATACCGGCCATCAGCCAGCCGTACACCGCGTCCCCGCCGTGCTCGTCCGCGTACGGCACGGAGGCGACCGTGATGGACCCCAGCGCGATCCCGACGAACAGGAACGCGCCCAGCATCGCCAGCAGTCCGCGCGAACGCAGCGCGCCCAGCCAGTGCGCCTCACGCGGTGCGGAGCGCCACGCGCGCGAGGGCGGCGACAGGACGACCGAGAGCGCGCCGAGGACCCCGACGACGTTCAGCACCAGCAGCGCCGCCTGCGCCGACCACAGCGACACGCACAGCGTCACCAGCAACGGTCCCACGGCGAACATGACTTCCTGAGCCACCGCATCCATGGCGTACGCGGTGTGCACCTGGTCCTCGCGCCGCAGCACGCTCGGCCACAGCGCGCGCAGTCCGCCCTCCAGCGGCGGCGTGAAGAGCCCGGCCGCCGCCACGGCCGCGTAGGCGAGCGGGAGCGGGTCGGTGCCGGCGAAGGCGAAGAGAGCCATCGCGAGGGCCGACAGCACGGCGGAGGGGAACTGCACACGAGGCTGGCCATGAAGATCGACCAGCCGCCCGAGCAGCGGCTGCCCCACGGCGTTGGCGACCCCGTAGACGGCCGCGAGCCCCCCGGCGAGGCTGTACGTGCCCCCCTCCGCCCGGACGAACAGCACGATCGCGATCGCCGCGGTGGCATTGGGCAGCCGACCCACCAGCGTCCCCGTCAGCAGGCGCGCCGCATGCCTCGCCCTGAGGATCTCCAGGTATCCCGCGGCCATGTCCCGCCTCCAAGTCATACGTATAACCCCGACTCCCATACGTACCATGTGCGCTGTTCGGACGTCCAGACGAAGGAGCGGACCCACGGTGGCACGCAGCAGCACGCGCCCGACCAGCCGTGACGTCGCCCAGGCGGCCGGAGTCTCCCAGGCGGCCGTATCCCTGGTGCTGGGCGACAAATGGCGCGGCCGGGTCTCCGAGACCACCGCCGAGCGCGTCCGGGAAGCCGCCCGCGACCTCGGCTACCGGCCCAACCTCGCCGCCCGCAACCTCCGCCTCGGCCACACCCGCACGGTCCTCCTGGTCGTCCCCGCCCTCACCACCGAGTTCTTCGCGGGCGTCTACACCGGCGCCGCGCGCGTGGCCGCCGACCACGGCTTCGGCGTCGTCCTCTACCCCTCCCCCGAAGGCATCGGCCCCGCCCGCGACCCCTTCGCCTCCGCACAGGCCGCCCTGGACGGCGTCATCGCCTCCTCCATGGCCGCCGACGCCCTCACCGCCATCCGCGGCGACCAGCTCCCCCTCGTGATGCTCGACAGCGACCCCACGGGCAGCCTCGGCGCCGCCACCGTCAACCTCGACATCGCCGACGGCGTCCGCCAGGTCGCCACCCACCTCCTGGACCTAGGCCACCGCCGCTTCCTGCACCTCGCCGCCGACGTACCCTCCTGGACCTTCGAGGTACGCGCGCGTGAACTGGCCGCACAACTCGGCACGGTCCCCGGCACCTCCGTCCGCACGACCCACGCCCCCATCTCCATCGACGGCGCCCTGACCGCCGCCGAAGCCGCCCTCGCCACCCCGGGCCCCCGCCCCACCGCCCTGGTCTGCGACGACGACAAACTCGCCGCCGGCGCCTACAAGGCCGTACGACGCCTCGGACTGCGCGTCCCCGACGACATCTCCGTCACCGGCCTCGACGACCTCGCCCTCGCCACCGCCATCGACCCCGAGCTGACGACCGTACGACTGGACGCCGAGCTGTTCGGCGAACGCGGCATGCAAGCCCTCCTGGCCGTCCTGGAGGGCCGCACACCGCAGGCCGGAGACATCCCCGTCGAGTTGGTCGTACGAGGCTCCACAGCCCCGCCACGGACCCCCTGAACGGCCCTGTGCCCCGGCCTGGTGATCGGCCGGGGCACAGACAGAAGGGATGAAGGTCAGCGGAACAGGCGAGGTCACTCCTTCTCGAAGCCCTCCGGCTCCTCCGGCTCCTCCGCGCTCTCCGCCTCGGTCGACGCCCCGTTGGCCTCCAGCAGCCGGGCGAGCTGACGGCCCACGATCCGCTTGAACTTGCGCTGCTGCGGCCGCGTACGGTCCAGCACCGCGACCTCAAGGCGCTCGGCGGGAATCTCCCGCTCACTGCCGTTGGTGTCCCGGGACAGGGCCTGCACGGCCAGCTTCAGCGCCTCGGCCAGACTCACACCGTCCTGGTGCCGCTGGTCCAGATAGCTGCTGATCTGTTCGGCATTGCCGCCCACCGCGACCGAGCCGTGCTCGTCCACGATCGAACCGTCGTGCGGCAAGCGATAGATCTGGTCACCGTCCGGCGTCTCACCGACCTCGGCCACGACCAGCTCCACCTCATACGGCTTCTCACCGGCCGAGGAGAAGATCGTGCCCAGCGTCTGGGCATAGACGTTGGCGAGACCACGAGCGGTCACATCGTCACGGTCATAGGTGTAGCCACGAAGATCGGCGTACCGCACGCCGCCGATCCGCAGGTTCTCGTACTCGTTGTACTTGCCGGCGGCCGCGAAGCCGATCCGGTCGTAGATCTCGCTGAACTTGTGCAGCGCGCGGGACGGATTCTCGCCGACGAACACGATGCCGTCGGCATACTGCAGCACGACCAGGCTGCGACCACGGGCGATGCCCTTGCGGGCGTACTCCGCCCGGTCGGCCATCGCCTGCTGGGGAGAAACATAGAACGGCGTCGACACCGGTTATCCGTCCCTTTCTGTGGAAGTCACTGCGATCACCTTGAACAAGACGGGTGGCGCCTACAGCAGCGCGGCCCGCGGGCCGTCGGGCTGCTCAAGGCGCCGCTCGAGAATCGAACGGGCGATCTCGGAGGACTCGTCGTCGGTGAGCCGGCGGAAGCCGTCCTCGGTGATCACGGTGACGATCGGGTAGATCCGGCGGGCGACATCGGGACCACCGGTCGCCGAGTCGTCGTCGGCCGCGTCGTACAGGGCCTGCACCACGAGGGTGGTGGCCTCCTCCTCAGTGAGGTCGTTGCGGAAGAGCTTCTTCATGGCACCGCGCGCGAAGATCGAGCCGGAGCCGGTGGCGGCGAAGTTGTGCTCCTCGGAGCGGCCGCCGGTGACGTCGTAGGAGAAGATCCGGCCCCTCTCCCGGTCCACGTCGTACCCCGCGAACAGCGGCACCACGGCCAGGCCCTGCATGGCCATGCCCAGGTTGGAACGGATCATCGTGGACAGCCGGTTCGCCTTGCCCTCCAGGGACAGCTGGGCGCCCTCGACCTTCTCGAAGTGCTCGAGCTCCAGCTGGAACAGCTTGACCATCTCGACGGCGAGACCGGCGGTACCGGCGATCCCGACGGCCGAGTACTCGTCGGCCGGGAACACCTTCTCGATGTCCCGCTGGGCGATGACGTTGCCCATGGTGGCGCGACGGTCACCGGCGAGCACGACGCCGCCGGGGAAGGTGACGGCCACGATGGTCGTCCCGTGCGGCGCCTCGATCACGCCCTGCGTGGGTGGCAGTTGCCGGTTGCCCGGCAGCATCTCCGGCTGATGCTCGGACAGGAAGTCCATGAAGGACGACGACCCAGGCGTCAGGAAGGCAGCTGGTAGACGCCCGGTGCTACGAGTGTTGGCTTCCACGTCATTCCCTCCAGGTAAGCAACAGCCCGACGACCGATGTCGGGATCGTCTCCCAACTTGCCGATGGCCGAATTGCAGTTGAAGCACAGTACGCCACGGACCCTACCCGTCTTATGGCAGTGATCCACATGCACGGCCGGAGCCGTCAAACAAATCGCACAGAGCCCCATCTGCGAAGCGACCATCTCGTCACGCTCGGCTTCGGTCATGCCGTACTGGCGCTTGAGATGGCCCGCTCGCCCCTTGGCAGCACGGCAGGCCTTGCAACTTGTCGACAGGCCATCAGTAGCCGTCGCATTGCGGTGCCACTCACTGTGCGGCTTGATCTCCTCGCAACTGCGACAGAACTTGTGCCCCTCGGGCGTCTGCACCCTCGGCCGGACGTTCTTGCCCTTGGCCAACTGCCGGTTCTGGTGGTACTCAGCCCAGCACTCCCGGCAGTAGGCCTGCAGCCCATCACGGGCCGACTTGTTGCTGGCGAAGGCCACCCGCGGCCTGGACTCCTTGCACCGCGAGCAGCGCTTCACTCCATCTTCGCTTGCCAACCCAGAATCCCCCGAGACCCTTCAATTCGAAGGCTACTCGCCGCCCTTCTGAACGAAACTTCGAACGAAGTCCTCGGCATTCTCCTCGAGGACATCGTCAATCTCGTCCAGGACGGAGTCCACGTCGTCGCTCAGCTTCTCCTGGCGTTCCTTGAGGTCCTCGGAACCCTGCGTCTCCGCAGCCTGCTCCTCGACCTCCTCGGTGTTGCGCGTGGCCTTCTGCTGTCCGCCGCCGGTGTCCTTGGTCGCCATAACCCCTCACCCCGCTCGGTTCGCCGTTCTTGATCAGACCCTACAAGCTGGGTCTGACATCGGCCCCGCAGTTCCTACAACGTACGGGGACCATCTCGATGATTCCCTCTGGCCGGGCTTTCCACCCTGCCGGAGCACCCGGCCCGGGTACCCGTTCAGCCGCCCGACAGCACCCTGACCAGGTCTTCTGCCGTTCGACAGCGATCCAGGAGCTCCTTGACGTGATTTCGCGTTCCGCGAAGCGGTTCCAGGGTTGGGACGCGCTGGAGCGAGTCCCGGCCCGGGAGGTCGAAGATCACCGAGTCCCAGGAGGCCGCGGCGACGTCGTCGGCGTACTGCTCCAGGCAGCGGCCGCGGAAGTACGCCCGGGTGTCCTCCGGAGGCTTGGTACGGGCCCTCTCGACGTCCTGCTCGTCGAGGAGGCGCTTGATGCGGCCGCGGGCCGCGAGACGGTTGTAGAGGCCCTTCTCGGCCCGTACGTCGGCGTACTGGAGGTCGAGGAGGTGGAGCTTCGCGTCGTCCCAGTCGAGGCCGTCGCGGCGCCGGTAGCCCTCCATGAGCTCCCGCTTGGCGACCCAGTCGAGCTCGCCGGCGAGGCTCATGGGGTCGTTCTCCAGGCGGTTGAGGGTGTCCTCCCAGCGGGCGAGGACGTCCTTGGTCTGGTCGTCCGCGTCGGCGCCGAAGCGTTCCTCGACGTACTTGCGGGAGAGCTCGTAGTACTCCATCTGGAGCTGGACCGCGGTGAGTGTGCGGCCGCTGCGGAGGGTGACCAGGCGCTGGAGGGTCGGGTCGTGGGAGACCTGGTGCAGGGTGCGGACCGGCTGGTCCACGGCCAGGTCGACCGCGATGAAGCCGTCCTCGATCATCGACAGGACCAGGGCCGTGGTGCCCAGCTTCAGGTAGGTCGAGATCTCCGAGAGGTTCGCGTCGCCGATGATCACGTGGAGGCGGCGGTACTTCTCGGCGTCGGCGTGGGGCTCGTCGCGGGTGTTGATGATCGGGCGCTTCAAGGTCGTCTCGAGGCCTACCTCGACCTCGAAGTAATCGGCGCGCTGGCTGAGCTGGAAGCCGTGTTCGTGGCCGTCCTGGCCGATGCCGACGCGGCCGGCGCCGGCGAAGACCTGGCGGGAGACGAAGAAGGGCGTGAGGTGGCGCACGATGTCCGAGAAGGGGGTTTCCCGCTTCATCAGGTAGTTCTCGTGTGTGCCGTAGGAGGCGCCCTTGTTGTCGGTGTTGTTCTTGTAGAGGTGGATGGGCTGGGCGCCGGGGAGCTGGGCGGCCCGTTCGGCGGCTTCGGCCATGATGCGTTCGCCGGCCTTGTCCCAGAGGACGGCGTCGCGGGGGTTGGTGACCTCGGGTGCGCTGTATTCGGGGTGTGCGTGGTCGACGTAGAGCCGTGCGCCGTTGGTGAGGATGACGTTGGCGAGGCCGATGTCCTCGTCGGTGAGCTGGCTGGAGTCGGCGGCTTCGCGGGCGAGGTCGAAGCCCCGCGCGTCGCGTAGCGGGTTCTCCTCCTCGAAGTCCCAGCGGGCCCGGCGGGCCCGGTGCATCGCCGCCGCGTAGGCGTTGACGATCTGGGATGAGGTGAGCATGGCATTGGCGTTGGGGTGGCCGGGGACGGAGATCCCGTACTCCGTCTCGATGCCCATTACTCGCCGTACGGTCATGCGGCCCTCCTTGCCCGGCGGCGCCCTCGGTCGGGGGCGGCGCTCAAGTACCGCTGGCGCTCCGGTGCGTGTGCGGTGCCCGTCCCCGCACTGCGCGACTCGGCGGTACCGAAGAGCCTAGAACGGCTCTGCGCTGGTGGGGAGATCATTTGCGTCATTGCCTTGCTCGCCTTTGTTCCGGTTAGTTGCCTGAAAAACAGTCGGCTGCGGGTACCCCGGTGAGGGCACCCGCAGCCGCCCTGTCTTTACAGGTACTGACCGGTGTTCGCCACCGTGTCGATGGAGCGTCCGGTGTCGGCGCCCTGCTTTCCGGTGATGAGGGTACGGATGTAGACGATCCGCTCGCCCTTCTTTCCGGAGATGCGGGCCCAGTCGTCCGGGTTGGTGGTGTTGGGCAGGTCCTCGTTCTCCTTGAACTCGTCCACGCAGGCCTGGAGGAGGTGGGAGACGCGGAGGCCCTTCTGGTTGTGGTCGAGGAAGTCCTTGATCGCCATCTTCTTGGCGCGGCCGACGATGTTCTCGATCATGGCGCCGGAGTTGAAGTCCTTGAAGTAGAGGACTTCCTTGTCTCCGTTGGCGTAGGTGACTTCCAGGAAGCGGTTTTCCTCGGATTCGGCGTACATGTGTTCCACGGCCGTCTGGATCATGCTCTGGACGGTGGTGGTCTTGCTGCCTGCGTGCTCACCGAGGTCGTCGGAGTGCAGCGGGAGGCGCTCGGTCAGGTACTTGCCGAAGATGTCCTTGGCGGCCTCGGCGTCCGGCCGCTCGATCTTGATCTTCACGTCGAGTCGGCCGGGGCGCAGGATGGCGGGGTCGATCATGTCCTCACGGTTGGAGGCACCGATGACGACCACGTTCTGCAGGCCTTCGACGCCGTCGATCTCGGCGAGGAGCTGCGGGACGATGGTGTTCTCGACGTCGGAGCTGACGCCGGAGCCGCGGGTGCGGAAGAGGGATTCCATCTCGTCGAAGAAGACGATGACGGGTGTGCCCTCGCTGGCCTTCTCACGAGCACGCTGGAAGACGAGGCGGATCTGCCGCTCGGTCTCGCCGACGTACTTGTTGAGGAGCTCGGGGCCCTTGATGTTGAGGAAGAAGCTCTTGCCGGTGGCCTGACCGGTGACCTCGGCGACCTTCTTGGCCAGCGAGTTGGCGACGGCCTTGGCGATGAGCGTCTTGCCGCATCCGGGGGGCCCGTAGAGCAGGACGCCCTTGGGCGGGCGCAGTTCGTGCTCCTTGAACAGGTCCGGGTAGAGGTACGGCAGCTCTACGGCGTCCCGGATGGCCTCGATCTGGCCGCCGAGTCCGCCGATCTGCTCGTAGCCGATGTCGGGGACCTCTTCGAGGACGAGTTCCTCGACCTCGCTCTTGGGGACGACCTCGTAGACGTAACCCGAGCGCGGTTCGAGGAGCAGGGCGTCGCCGGGGCGGATGGTGACGTCCAGCAGCGGCTCGGCGAGCCGTACCACCCGTTCCTCGTCGGTGTGCCCCTGCACCAGGGCGCGCTCGCCGTCCTCGAGGATCTCCTTGAGGGTGACGATGTCGCCGACGCTCTCGTACTCCATGGCCTCGACCACGTTGAGAGCTTCGTTGAGCATCACTTCCTGGCCGCGTCGGAGCTCTTCGAGTTCGACGCTCGGGCTGACGTTCACCCGCAGTTTGCGGCCGCCGGTGAAGATGTCGGCGGTACCGTCCTCGTTCGCTTCGAGGAAGACGCCGAAGCCGGCCGGGGGCTGTGCGAGCCGGTCGACCTCCTCCTTGAGGGCCACGATCTGGTCGCGGGCCTCACGGAGCGTGTTGGCGAGTCGTTCGTTCTGTGCGGATACGCCGGCCAGGTTGGTCTGCAGCTCGACGATCCGCTCTTCGAGAATCCTCGTGTGTCGCGGAGAGTCGGCGAGCTTGCGCCGCAGGACGGCGATCTCCTGCTCAAGGTAGGCAATCTGCCCGGACGGGTCGTCGGACCCTCGTCCCGGGCGGATGCCGCGGTTCATGTCGTCGTCGTGGGCTGCCACGGTCCTCACCTCCTCCAAGGGGAGCTGGACGCTTCCAGACCCTACCTGGGTGGGTGTCGATTGAAACCCCTAGATCACAAAGACTGTCGAGGTGTGTCCGATCTTCACCCTTGCGCTCTCCCTCACGCCAGGGGAATACCCACCGAACATGATTGGAAAGCTGCCGGAGGTAGGGTCGAAGTGTTCAACACCCGTCAGAGCTGGCCGGATTCCCGTTCTGCTCGACGCATAAACGGCAGGGAGAGATGAGCGTGCAGCAGGAGGCCGGGGCCGGCGGTGAGGCTCTTGAGGTCTGGATCGACCAGGACCTCTGTACCGGTGACGGCATCTGCGTCCAGTACGCGCCGGAGGTGTTCGAGCTGGACATCGACGGTCTGGCCTATGTGAAGGGCTCGGACGACGAGCTTCTGCAGGACAGGGGCGCCACAACGCCCGTACCGCTGCCGCTTCTCACCGATGTGGTCGACTCCGCGAAGGAGTGTCCGGGTGACTGCATCCACGTACGTCGAGTTTCGGACAGGGTCGAGGTCTACGGACCGGACGCGGAGTGATCGAAAAGGCACCCTGCGTGACCACTGTCTGATTTCTCACAGATGTGATCGCTTCGGTCAGACGGTGTGCGTGCCCGCGGGGGTCGAGCGGACGAACGCGCCGTCCTTCCACTGCCACTTGGCCTTGTCCTTCACGTCCGGGCAGCAACTGGGTACGTCGGACGTGGAGTAGCCGAGCAGGGTCGCGAGGACGGCTCCGTCGCTCACCGTGAAGTCGGTGACGGTGTTGCGGGTCTTCGGGCTCAGCAGGGTGGCGACCACACGGGGTTCACCGGTGCCCTTCGCGCGTGTGATGACGTACACGGCGTCGGGCGGGGTGCCCATGGGGGCGTCGCAGTGCACCACGACGATGCTTTCCGGCCGTCCGTCGCCGTCGAGGTCTCCGGAGGCCTGTTTCTGGATCTTCGCCCTGACCGGGCCGCAGTCGATCGGGAAGTGGACGTCCGCGGGATCGGGTGCCGTGGTGACGGTGGGGGCGGGTTTGGCCTCGGGGCCGGCCGCCTGGGCCGCGGTCGCCGGATTCGGTTGCAGGACCGAGGAGAAGGCCACGACTCCCGCCACAGCGGTGGCGGTGGCGACCCAGTGGATCGGGCGGGTGTGCGTGTGTGCCAGTTCCGGGACGGCGGATTGCTGCACTAGGAGCGTCTCCTGTGAGGGCTGTGCCGGTGGGGGTGGGTGGCCAGCATCGTGCCACACGTCACAGGTCGGTGGAACGGCGGGGTGGGTACTTGTCCGGGTTGCCGTGCAGCGGTTTCTGGCGCTTCCTCAACACGAAGTCGTCTGGGTGGAGTTCCCCTGGTCTGCGGGAACTCCACCCCGACGTCTGTTCGTTGAGAGCGGCACGGGGCGGCCCTGGGGCCTGTCCGGCGGATCAGGCCGACGCCGCGGGGCCCGCGGTACGGCACTCCCCCAGAGGGGTGCCCCCAGCGGCGTTGTCGTCACGCTCCCCCACGGCTCTAGCGGCCGGAGCCCCCGTCGGCGTTGGGGCCGGTGTAGTCCTCGCCGTAGGCGCCCTTGGCGGGGCGGCGGCGGCGCATGGGGGGCTCGACGCCGTCGGCGAGGCGGCGGGCGGTGAGCAGGAAGCCGGTGTGGCCGATCATCCGGTGGTCCGGGCGGACGGCCAGGCCTTCCACGTGCCAGTTGCGGATCATCGACTCCCAGGAGGTCGGCTCGTTGAAGGAGCCGATCTCGCGGATGGACTCGACGGTCCTCGCGAGCTGGGTGGTGGTGGCGACGTAGCAGCAGAGGATGCCGCCGGGGACCAGGGCCTTGGAGACGGCCTCCAGGCACTCCCAGGGGGCGAGCATGTCGAGGATGACGCGGTCGACGTCGGTGTCGGACAAGTTGTCCTGGAGGTCGCCGACGGTGAGCTGCCAGGCGGGGTGCGGGCCGCCGAAGTAGCGCTCCACGTTCTGCTGGGCGATCTCGGCGAAGTCCTCGCGACGCTCGTAGCTGTGCAGCATGCCCTGGTCGCCGATGGCGCGCAGCAGGAAGCTGCTGAGCGAGCCTGAGCCGACGCCGGCCTCGACGACGCGGGCGCCGGGGAAGATGTCGGCGAAGGCGAGGATCTGCCCGGCGTCCTTGGGGTAGACGACGGCAGCCCCGCGGGGCATGGACAGGACGTAGTCGGGGAGCAGGGGGCGCAGCGCGAGATAGGCGACGTTACCGGTGGTGCGGACAACGCTGCCCTCGGGTGCGCCGATCAGCTCGTCGTGCGGGAAGGAACCCTTGTGGGTGTGGAAGTTCTTTCCCTCTTCGAGCGTGAACGTGTAGTGGCGGCCCTTGGGGTCGGTCAGCTGAACCTGGTCCCCGACCTTGAAGGGCCCGCGCCTGCGGGCGGCACCGGTCGGTTCGGACATGTGAACAGCCTACCGGTCCCCGGCGAGGCCGCCGACCACTAGGAGGGTCTGGCCATGGCCTTCACGAAGGCCCGCTCGACGTCGGCGGCGGACAGGACGCCGTAGATCTCTCCGGTCTCCTCGACCACCAGGTACTCGGTCGCCGGGGTCGCGCGCAGGGTGTCCAGGAGGTCCTCGCCCGCGAGTTCCGCCGAGACGCGCATGCCGTCGGTGAGGTCCTGGGCGAGGCCGCTGACGGCGACCCAGGGGCGGCGGTGTTCCGGTACGCCGACGATGGCGGCCTCGCGGACGAGGGAGAGCGGGGTGCCCTCGGCGTCGACGACGACCAGGGCGCGGGCGCCGGCGTCGTTGGCGCGGCGCAGGGCCTCGGAGAGGGGGGTGTCGGTCTCGACCGGGACCGCGCGGCGGGTGAGGGTGCGGGCGCGCAGTTCGGGGAGGTGTTCGCGCAGCCGGGCCATGCGGAGGCTGTTGCCGGCGCCGGTCCAGATGATCGCGGCGAGGATCGCGGCGAGCAGGGCGTCCATCACGGTGTCCATGCCGACGTTGTCCTCGGCGGAGGAGCCGAGTGCTCCGGACTGGGTGAGCAGCGGGAGGCCGATGAGGACGCAGACGGCGAGGGCGCGGCCGACCCAGGCGGCTGCGATGGTGCCGCTCATGGGTTTGCCGGTGAGCTTCCAGACGACGGCGCGGAGCATACGGCCGCCGTCGAGGGGGAGGCCGGGCAGGAGGTTGAAGACGGCCACGATGAGGTTGGAGACCATCAGTCCGGCGAGCAGGACGCCGGGGACGGTGCCGGGTTCCACAGGTTGCATGGCGAGGTAGAAGAGGCCGGCGAGGAGCAGGGAGAGCAGCGGGCCGACGAAGGCGAGCACGAACTCGCGGCCGGGGGTCTCGGCTTCCTTCTCGATCTCGGAGACGCCTCCGAAGAACTGGAGCTGGATGCGGCGGACGGGGAGCTTGAAGCGGAGGGCCGCGACCGTGTGCGCCAGTTCGTGGACGAGTACGGAGGCGTAGAAGGCGATCGCGAAGAAGAGGGACACGAGGTAGCGGGCGGCGCCGAGTTCCGGCAGTACGCGGTCCAACTGGCCGCCGAACACCCAGGTGATGAGCGCGGCGACGAGGAACCAGCTGGGGGCGACGTAGACGGGCACGCCGAAGGGGCGGCCCATCAGCAGTCCGCCGCGGGGCTGGGGGGACTGCGGCGGGGGGTTGTTGGGGGTGCCGGAGTGGGCGAGGGTGCGGTGCTCGTCGTGGTGGCCGGCGGGCCCTTCGGGTTTCCGGAGGCCGGTGGGGGCCGGGGACTGCACGTGGTCGCCTTGCGGAGGGGCGGGATCCGGCGTCCCTCCCGTGGGACCGTCGACGCCGCTGCTGGTGGTCTCCTCTGCCGTGGTGTCGGCCCCCGTCGGCGGTGGCTGGGCAGCGTTGTCATCCGCGGCCGGCTCGGGTGAGGCCGCCGTTGTGCTCTCGGGTTCCGGACTGGTGCCGTCGGTCGGGGTCGCGCCGGTGTCGTCGGGTCCGGGCGTGCGGTCCGGGTCCGTGGTGCGGGGGGACGGGTCGGTGGGCGCGTCGGCCCGGGTCCCGTTGTCGTGGGGGTCGGGGGCCGTGGGGTCGGTGGTGTGGGCCGGGGGCCCTGCGTGGGGCGCCGGCCTGTCCGTGCCGGATCGCGGCTGCCCGCTCCCGCCGCTCTCGTCCACGATGTCCCCTCGTTCGAAGCGTCTTCCGCGCCTGCCGTGCGGAAGGGTCTCGGGTCGATGGTATGCGGCGGGCGCGGCCGGTTCCGCCCCGGCACCCCCTGTGTTTCCTCAGGGTCACGGGCGGTCACGGCGAGGCGGCGCCCGTTGGACCGGAGACTTACACGCCACCTCGGCCCCCGAGCCCCGGAGCTCCCTCGGGCCCGCTCCCGCCCACGGCGCCGCGGCTGGGTCACTGTCAGTGGCGGGCCGTATGGTCTGTGGTCATGGAGACAAGCACGGAGAGCCAGGCCGGGGCCGCCGTCGACGCCCCGGGGACGACGGAACCGTCGGCCACGGCGCAGCCCGAGGCGGTCGAGGCCGGACAGAGCGACGGGGAAGCGCCCGTCGCGGCCGAGGTGGGGGCGGACCCCGCGGCAGGAGCGGCGCAGGACACCGGCGCGGTGTCCCGGGCCACCGTCATAACGCCCGCCGCGCCCGCCTCCCTCTCCCCCTCGCGGGCCAGTGACTTCATGCAGTGTCCGCTGCTGTACCGGTTCCGGGTGATCGACCGGCTGCCGGAGAAGCCGAGTGAGGCGGCAACCCGGGGGACCCTGGTGCACTCGGTGCTGGAGCGGCTCTTCGACGCGCCGGCCGGCGAGCGGACCGCGCCGGCGGCCAAGTCACTGATTCCCGGTCAGTGGGACCGGCTCAGGGAGAGCCGTCCGGAGGTGGTGGAGCTGTTCGCCGACGATCCCGGCGGCGAGCGGCTGGCGCGCTGGCTCGGTGAGGCGGAGCGGCTGGTCGAGCGGTGGTTCACGCTGGAGGACCCGACGCGTCTTGAGCCCGCCGAGCGGGAGCTGTTCGTGGAGACGGAGCTGGATTCGGGGCTCAGGCTGCGCGGGATCATCGACCGGGTCGACGTGGCACCGACCGGCGAGGTGCGGATCGTCGACTACAAGACGGGCAAGGCACCCCGGCCCGAGTACGCCGAGGGCGCGCTGTTCCAGATGAAGTTCTACGCCCTGGTGGTGTGGCGGCTGAAGAACGTGATCCCGCGCCGGCTCCAGCTGGTCTATCTCGGCAGCGGTGACGTCCTGACGTACGACCCCGTCCTCGCCGACCTGGAGCGGGTCGAGCGCAAGCTGCTGGCGCTGTGGGAGGCGATCCGGCAGGCCACGGAGACGGGCGACTGGCGGCCGCGCCCGACCAAGCTGTGCGGCTGGTGCGACCACCAGGAGCACTGCCCGGAGTTCGGCGGCACTCCCCCGCTCTACCCACTGCCGGTGAAGTCCGCGACCGGCGAGCAGGGCAGAATGGGGCCGGACTAGCGAAGGAGACTTACGTGGCCATCCGCGTCCTACTGGTCGACGACCAGCCGCTGCTGCGTACCGGGTTCCGGATGATTCTGGAGGCCGAGCAGGACCTCGCGGTCGTGGGCGAGGCCGGAGACGGCCTTCAGGCTCTCGACCAGGTGCGGGCTCTGCAGCCCGACGTGGTCCTGATGGACATCCGCATGCCGCGGATGGACGGTGTGGAGGCGACTCGGCAGATCACCGGGCCCGGGCGGGACGGGCCGGCCAAGGTGCTGGTGCTGACCACCTTCGACCTCGACGAGTACGTGGTGGAGGCGCTGCGGGCGGGGGCCAGCGGGTTCCTGCTCAAGGACGCCCCGGCCAACGAACTGGTGCAGGCGATCCGGGTGGTGGCCGCGGGTGAGGCGATGCTCGCGCCGAGCATCACGCGCCGGCTGCTCGACAAGTACGCCACGCATCTGCCGTCCGGTGACGAGCCGGTGCCGGACACCCTGCACACGCTGACCGACCGTGAGGTCGAGGTGCTGAAGCTGGTGGCGCGCGGGCTGTCCAACGCGGAGATCGCCGCGGATCTGTTCGTCAGCGAGACCACCGTGAAGACGCATGTCGGTCACGTCCTGACGAAGCTGGGGCTCAGGGACCGGGTGCAGGCCGCGGTGTACGCGTACGAGAGCGGTCTGGTGCGTCCCGGCGCGCAGTAGTCCGGCAGCGTTCGAAGAGCGCGTTCGAAGAGCGAAGAGGGCGTCCCCCGCCTGACTGGGGGCGCCCTCTTCGTGTGTGCGGCGGTTCGATCAGCCCTTGCTGAGCTCCCAGAAGCGGAACACGGTCGAGGCGTCGAGGCAGTACTCCAGGCCGTAGACGTCGTCGCGGACGACGGCGTACTGCTTGGCCTGCCAGACCGGCAGGACGGGGACTTCCTCGGCGACGAGGTCCTGGAGCGTGCCGTAGTGGTCGCCCGTCGCGGAGCGGTCGGGCTGGGCGGCGGTCTCCGGGATGAGCGTGCCGGTGATCTTGTTGTTGCTGTAGTTGTTGCTGAGCACGTTGCCCTTGCCGAAGAAGGGGGCCGTGAAGTTGTCGGCGTCCGGGTAGTCGGGCACCCAGCCCTTCACGTAGACGCCGTACTTGCCGGCGGCGATGTCCTTCTCGTACTGGTCGAAGGCCACGGACTTGACGTCGGCGGCGAACAGGCCGCTGGCGTTCAGCTGCTGGGCGATCGTCTTGAGTTCCTGGTCGGTGGCCGGGCCGTAGCGGGACGGCGTGGACCACAGGGTCAGCTTCACCTTGCCGGTGATGCCGTCGTCGGCGAGGGCGGCGGCGGCCTTGGACTTGGAGGGCTGGGCGCCGTAGGTGTCGAAGAAGGCCGTGTTGTGGCCCGCGATACCGGCCGGGATGATCGAGTAGAGCGGGTCCGCGGTGCCCTGGTAGACCTCGTGGATGAGGGCTTCGCGGTCGAGCAGGTAGGCGATCGCCTTGCGGACGCCGAGCTGTCCCGTGACCGGGTCGTCCATGTTGAAGACGAGGTGCTGGACCTCGGCGCTGGAGCCCTCGACGACCTCGACGCCGGAGTCGGCGGAGGCGTTCTCGATGTCGGTGATGTCGCTCGCGGTGAGACCGCGGTAGGCGATGTCGACCTTCTTGTCGGTCAGGGCGGTCTTCAGGGCGGCCTGGTCGCCGTGGAAGAACTTCAGCGTGACGCCCGAGTTCTTGGTCTCGGCGGTGCCCTTGTAGTTCTCGTTGACGGAGAAGACGGCCTGGTCGTCGTCGAACGAGTCGAGCTGGTAGGGACCGGAGCCGACCGCCTCGCCGTCCTTGCGCAGGCTGTCCGCGTCGTACTGCGTGTGGTCGACGATCGAGCCGGCGCCGGAGGCGATCTTGCTGGGGAAAGTGGCGTCGGGGGTGTTGAGCTTGAAGACGACGGTCTTCTCGTCCGGTGTCTCGACCTTGTCGAGCATCGGGAACATGATCGCGGGACCGGCGTCGTCGTTGATCTTCAGCATGCGGTCGAAGGAGAACTTGACGTCCTCGGAGGTGAGCGAGTCACCGTTGCTGAACTTGAGGTCGTCCTTGAGCGTGCACTCGTAGACCTGCGTCCTGGTGTCCGTGAACTCGCAGCTCTTGGCGGCGTCCGGTTCCGGTTCCGTGCCGCCCTTGGGGAAGCTGAGCAGCGACTGGAAGACGTTGTTGAACAACAGCCAGGAGCCGGGGTCGTAGCCGGAGGCCGGGTCGGTGGCGAGGACGTCGTCGGACATCCCCATGACCACGGAGGAGCCGCCGGAACCGGAGCCGCCGGACTCCGTGCCGCAGCCGGTCAGCAGGCCGGAGGCCAGCCCTGCCACGAGGGGCAGGACCGGCCACTGGATGCGCTTGTTCACGTGCGAGTGCCTTGTCGTCGATTCTTGTGGAATCCCGGGGCCCGCTCGCCGGGCCCTGGGCGATGGAGGCGTGGCGGCCGGTCAGCCGTCCACGCCTCGGCCGAGTTCCCACAGCTGCAGCGTCGACGAGGAGTTGAGCGCGTAGGCGGTGCCCGTGATGTCGTCGCGCGCGGCGACGTACTGGTTGCCCTGCCACAGCGGCAGCACGGGGACGTCGTCGGCGACGATGTCCTGGATCTCGGTCAGGCTTCCGGCTGCCGCGACGCGGTCGGCCTCGCGGCGGGAGTCCGGAATCAGGGTGTTGCGGATCTCGCTGTTGTCGTACGGCGATCCGAGGAAGTTGTCCTTGTCGAGGAACGGGGCGAGGTAGTTGTCGGCGTCGGGGAAGTCCGGGAACCAGCCCATGCCGTAGACGGCGTACTCGCCCTTCTGCTCGGCCGGGCGGAAGGTGGTCCAGGGGGTGCCCTGGAGGTCGACGTCGAAGAGCCCGCTGTCGTTGAGCTGCTTGCGCAGGTCCTCGAACTCCTCCTTGGTGGCCGAACCGTAGTGGTCGGTCGTGTAGTGGAGGGTCAGCTTCACCGGGGTGGTGATGTCGGCCTGGGTCAGCAGGGCCTTGGCCTTGGTGACGCTCGGGTCGCCGTACTTGTTGAAGAACGCGTTGGAGTGGCCGGTGATGCTGGCCGGGACCAGCGAGAAGAGCGGCTCGGCCTGGGTGCCGTAGACCTTGGAGACGAGTTCGCTGCGGTTGATGAGCTGGGCCATCGCCTGGCGCACGGCACGGGACTTCACGGCCGGGGCGTTGGTGTTGAAGGCCAGGTAGCGGATCTCCAGGCCGGCCATCTCGACGAGGTCGACGTCGCCGCCGGACTCGTTGGAGAGCTTCTGGATCTGCTGGGGCGACATGGTGCGGGTGATGAGGTCGATGTCGCCCTTTTCGAGGGCGGTGCCCATCTCGTCGGCGTCGGTGAAGGAGCGCAGCTCGACCTTGTCGTTGTTCACGGTCAACGACCCCTTGTAGTTGGGGTTCTTGGTGAACACGGCGTCGACGAGCTCGTCGTTCTTGACGTCGGCCTTCATTGTGTACGGGCCGGAGCCGTCGACGTCGAAGCCGTCGCGGAGCTTGTTCTTCGCGTAGTCGTCGGGGTTGACGATGCCGGCGACCGGGGTCGACAGCTTGTACGGGAAGGTGGCGTCGGCGGTCTTGAGGTGGAAGATGACCTCGCGGTCGCCCTTGGTCTCGACGGTGTCGATGGTGGACAGCAGGGCGAAGACGCCGGAGTCGGCCTTGATGGCTCGGGCGCGGTCGATGGAGTACTTCACGTCGGCCGCGGTGATGGCGTCGCCGTTGGCGAACTTCAGGCCGTCGCGCAGGGTGCAGACGTAGCGTTCGTTTCCGCTGTCGCTGAAACCGCAGGACTGGGCGGCCTCGGGCACGGGGTCACCGTCGCCCTTGGGCTGGATCATCAGGGTCTGCACGGTCTGGCGCAGGACGTTCCAGGTGCCGACGTCGTAGGCGTAGGCGGGGTCGAGCGGCGCCGGAGCGTCCTTCGTGGCGGTGAACCGGTCCGTGGTGCCGACGGCGATCGCGTCACTTCCGCCGCTGCCGCTGTCGGTCCCGCCGCAGGCGGCGAGTACCGGCGCGAGCAGACCGATGACGGCCGGCAGCACCAAAGTCTTGCGGTTCATGCTCGAGTTTCTCCAGAGCTGTTCAGTCCGTGTACCCGGCATGCATGGGTGGTGCGGCGGATCACGGGGTTAGGGCGATGTTCTCAGCAGGAGATTAGTCCGCACCTGTAGGAGGGTTCGCAGTCACCGGAGTTGGGCTTCCATCACACAGCGGAATCGGATGTGGACGCACCGAAAGCCCGCCAGGGGAAGGATTAGTGCAGGGTTCCATGAATCAGGACACATGGGCGCGCCCGGGGGCCCCGCAAGGGGCTGTCCGGCACAGCCTCCGCCGCCTGTCGAGGCCCCGTCGAGTGGGGAACGTCACATGCACAACGGGGCTGGGGCGGACCGGAATTCGGCCATCCGACGGTCTTCGAATTCCTTCGTCAGGGACCTGCGGAATTACCGGGTTATCCGCACCACACGCTGGGTGAACGCCCGTGGCATTTCCGTCATCGGACGATCATCAGGCCGCGCAGAAATGTCAGGTCGACCTCTTCGAGGGAGGTGACGACGGTGCGTCCGGGGGCCGGGGCGATGGGGGCGACGGAGGGCACGGCCACGACCTGGCAGCCGGCCGCCTCGGCGGCGGCGACCCCGGTCGCGGTGTCCTCGACGACCGCGCATCGGACCGGATCCGCGCCGAGCCCGGCGGCGGCGAACAGATAGGGGTCCGGGTGCGGCTTGGTGCGTGGCACCTCGTCGCCGGCGACCGTGAGCGCGAAGTGCCGGTGGCCGAGGGAGTCGAGGACCCGGTCGATGATGCGCCGGTGGGAGGCGGAGACCAGGGCGGTGGGGATCCGGTGCGCGGACAGTTCGGCCAGCAGCCGGGGGGCGCCGGGCATCAGCGGCAGAGCGCGTGCGATGCGGTCCTCGAAGCCCTCGTTGAGCAGGACGGTGAGTTCGGCGAGGGTGATGTCGGCGCCGGTGGCCTCGATCAGGAAGCCGGCGCTACGGGTCATGGGGCCACCGACCACGACATGACGCCAGGAGTCGTCGAGGGTGTGACCGAGGCCGGCGAAGACCTCGACCTCGACGTCCCACCAGAAGCCCTCGGTGTCCACCAGGGTTCCGTCCATGTCGAGGAGGACGGCCTGGAGGGCCGAGCCGTCTGCCGTACGGGTTACGGGCGCGGGGACCGTGCTGGTCATCCACGTACCTCCTTGAGGGACGAGCAGGCCGGTTCCCCGCACGGGGAACCGGCCTCCAGTGGACCGACCAGTGTACGTCTTGTCGGATCAGTGTGCTCGGTGAGCCAGGACTCACCGGGCGGGTCACCGGGCGTTGAAGTACTTCGCCTCCGGGTGGTGGATGACGATCGCGTCGGTGGACTGCTCGGGGTGGAGCTGGAACTCCTCGCTCAGGTGGACGCCGATCCGCTCCGGCTTGAGCAGCTCGGCGATCTTGGCGCGGTCCTCCAGGTTCGGGCAGGCGCCGTAGCCGAGGGAGAAGCGGGCGCCCCGGTACTTCAAAGCGAACATGTCCTCGATGTCGTTCGGGTCCTCGCCGGCGTAGCCCAGCTCCGAACGCACGCGCGCGTGCCAGTACTCGGCGAGCGCCTCGGCCAACTGGACGGACAGGCCGTGCAGTTCGAGGTAGTCGCGGTAGGCGTTGGCCTCGAAGAGCTTGGCGGTCTGCTCGCCGATCCGCGAGCCGACCGTGACGACCTGGAGGCCGACCACGTCCGTCTCCCCCGACTCCTCCGGGCGGAAGAAGTCGGCGAGGCACAGCCGACGTCCGCGGCGCTGGCGCGGGAAGGTGAAGCGGGTGCGCTCGTTGCCCTCCTGGTCCAGGATGATCAGGTCGTCGTCCTTGGACACGCACGGGAAGTAGCCGTAGACGACGGCGGCTTCGAGGAGGTTCTCGGTCTGGAGCTGGTCCAGCAGGCCGCGCAGCCGGGGCCGGCCGTCGGTCTCGACGAGCTCCTCGTACGTCGGTCCCTCGCCGGTGCGGGCCTGCTTGAGCCCCCACTGGCCCTTGAACAGGGCGCCCTCGTCCAGCCAGGAGGCGTACTCCTTGAGCTGGATGCCCTTGATGACGCGGGTGTCCCAGAACGGCGGGGTGGGCACCGGGTTGTCGGTGGCCACGTCGGAGCGCACATGCCCCTCTTCGGGCCGCTCTTCTTCCACGGTCACGGCGCCTGCGCGCACCCGGCGCTGCTTGAGCTCGGGCAGCTTGGCGCCGGGCACGCCCCGCTTGACGCCGATGAGGGCGTCCATGAGGCGCAGGCCCTCGAACGCGTCGCGGGCGTAGCGGACTTCGCCTTCGTAGATCTCGTGCAGGTCCTGTTCGACGTACGCCCTCGTCAGCGCGGCTCCGCCGAGGATGACCGGGAAGTCGGCGGCCAGGCCGCGCTGGTTGAGCTCCTCCAGGTTCTCCTTCATGATCACCGTGGACTTGACCAGGAGGCCCGACATTCCGATGACGTCGGCGCGGTGCTCGGCGGCGGCGTCCAGGATCGCGGAGACCGGCTGCTTGATGCCGAGGTTGACCACGTTGTAGCCGTTGTTGGACAGGATGATGTCGACGAGGTTCTTGCCGATGTCATGGACGTCGCCGCGGACGGTGGCGAGCACGATGGTGCCCTTGCCGGCCTCGTCGCCCTCGACCTTCTCCATGTGGGGTTCCAGGTAGGCCACCGCGGTCTTCATCACCTCGGCGGACTGGAGGACGAACGGCAGCTGCATCTGGCCGGAGCCGAACAGCTCGCCGACGACCTTCATGCCGTCCAGGAGGGTGTCGTTGACGATGTCGAGGGCGGGGCGGGACTGGAGGGCCTCGTCGAGGTCGGCCTCCAGGCCGTTCTTCTCGCCGTCGATGATGCGGCGCTTGAGGCGCTCGTCCAGGGGCAGGGCGGCCAGTTCCTCGGCGCGGCCCGCCTTCAGGGACTTGGTGGTGGCACCCTCGAACAGGGCCATCAGCTTCTGCAGGGGGTCGTAGCCCTCGGCGCGACGGTCGTAGATGAGATCGAGGGCCGTCTGGACCTCTTCCTCGCTGAAGCGGGCGATGGGCAGGATCTTCGACGCGTGGACGATCGCCGAGTCCAGGCCCGCCTTGACGCACTCGTCGAGGAAGACCGAGTTGAGCAGGACGCGGGCGGCCGGGTTGAGGCCGAAGGAGATGTTGGACAGACCCAGCGTGGTCTGGACGTCCGGGTGGCGGCGCTTGAGTTCGCGGATCGCCTCGATGGTGGCGATGCCGTCCTTGCGGGACTCCTCCTGACCGGTGCAGATGGTGAAGGTCAGGGTGTCGATGAGGATGTCCGACTCGTGGATGCCCCAGTTGCCGGTCAGGTCCTCGATGAGCCGTTCGGCGATGGCAACCTTGTGCTCGGGGGTACGGGCCTGCCCCTCCTCGTCGATGGTCAGCGCGATCAGCGCGGCGCCGTGCTCCTGGGCGAGCTTGGTGACCTTCGCGAAGCGGGACTCGGGGCCGTCGCCGTCCTCGTAGTTGACCGAGTTGATGACCGCGCGGCCGCCGAGCTTCTCCAGGCCGGCCTCGATGACGGGGACCTCGGTGGAGTCCAGGACGATCGGCAGGGTGGAGGCGGTGGCGAAGCGGCCGGCGAGCTCCTTCATGTCGGCGACGCCGTCACGGCCCACGTAGTCCACGCAGAGGTCCAGCATGTGGGCGCCCTCGCGGATCTGCTCGCGGGCCATCTCCACACAGTCGTCCCAGCGGGCCTCCAGCATGGCCTCGCGGAACTTCTTGGAACCGTTGGCGTTGGTGCGCTCGCCGATGGCCAGGTAGGAGGTGTCCTGGCGGAACGGGACGGTCTGGTAGAGGGAGGCGGCGCCGGGCTCGGGCTGCGGGTTGCGCTCGGAGGGCGTGAGGTCGCGGACCCGCTCGACGACCTGGCGCAGGTGCTCGGGGGTGGTGCCGCAGCAGCCGCCGATCAGGGAGAGGCCGTAGTCGCGTACGAAGTTCTCCTGGGCGTCGGCCAGGCCCTCGGGACCGAGCGGGAAGTGCGCGCCGTCCTTGGTGAGGATCGGCAGACCCGCGTTCGGCATGCACAGCAGCGGGATGCGGGAGTGCCGGGCGAGGTACCGCAGGTGCTCGCTCATCTCGGCCGGGCCGGTCGAGCAGTTCAGGCCGATCATGTCGATGCCGAGCGGCTCCAGCGCGGTCAGCGCGGCGCCGATCTCGGAGCCGAGGAGCATCGTGCCGGTGGTCTCGAAGGCCATGGAGACCACCAGCGGCACATCGGCGCCGGTCGCCTCCAGCGCGCGACGGGCGCCCAGGACGGAGGCCTTCGTCTGGAGCAGGTCCTGCGTGGTCTCCACGATCAGGGCGTCGGCGCCGCCGGCGAGCAGACCCTCGACGTTGGCCTGGTAGCCGTCGCGGATCGTGGCGTAGTCGATGTGGCCGAGGGTGGGCAGCTTGGTGCCGGGGCCGACCGAGCCGAGGACCCAGCGCTGGCGGCCGTCCCGGGCGGTGTACTCGTCGGCCGTCTCGCGGGCGATCCGGGCACCCGCCTCGGAGAGCTCGTGGACACGGTCGGCGATCTCGTATTCCGAGGCGGCCGTGTAGTTGGACCCGAAGGTGTTCGTCTCGACGCAGTCCACCCCCGCGTCGAAGTACTCCTCGTGGACTGAGCGGACGATGTCCGGCCGGGTCACGTTGAGGATCTCGTTGCAACCCTCGAGGTTCTCGAAGTCCTCGAGGGTCGGGTCCTGGGCCTGCAGCATGGTGCCCATCGCTCCGTCGGCGACCACCACTCTGGTGGCGAGCGCCTCACGGAGCGCGGACACACGGGTCCGGCTGTCGGCGGAAGGGGTCAGTGGCGACGAGGCCATGAAAGGGCTCCCTCAGTTGCGACGGCTGTCGGCTTCACGGCGCCCGCGAGACGTCCCACGCTGGGCGCACCACGCCAGAGTAGCCGGGCCTGCCACCGGATGGTCAGGAAGTCCACGGGACGGACGAGGATGGCGGGCAGGTCACCGGCGGGATACCAGTGACGCAACAGTTGTGGACCGACCATTAGCGGGAGGTCGGCATGGACCGGTAGTGTTCGGCATTGCCGAACAGTGGCAGCGACGCCGTAACACGGCTGTCGAAGGGGACGGAGGCAGGACGGCGATGGCACGGAACATCCAGTCGCTCGAACGGGCGGCCGCGATGCTGCGGCTCCTCGCGGGCGGCGAGCGGAGACTCGGCCTGTCGGACATCGCCTCGTCCCTGGGCCTCGCCAAGGGCACCGCGCACGGCATCCTGCGCACCCTCCAGCAGGAGGGGTTCGTGGAGCAGGACGAGGCCTCCGGGCGGTACCAGCTGGGCGCCGAGCTGCTGCGCCTGGGGACCACCTATCTGGACGTGCACGAACTACGCGCGCGTGCGCTCGTCTGGACGGACGACCTGGCCCGCTCCAGCGGCGAGAGCGTCCACCTGGGCGTGCTGCACCAGCAGGGCGTGCTGATCGTGCACCACGTCTTCCGGCCCGACGACAGCCGGCAGGTGCTGGAGATCGGGGCCATGCAGCCCCTGCACTGCACGGCGCTCGGCAAGGTGCTCTCGGCGTACGACCCGGTCGCGCACAGCGAGGCGCTGGAGAGCGACCGCAAGGCGTTCACCGAGCGGACCGTGTGCGACCTGGCGGAGTTCGAGCAGATCCTCGACGTCACCCGCGCGCGCGGGTACGCGGCGGACGTCGAGGAGACCTGGGAGGGCGTGGCCTCCATCGCCGCACCCATCCACGACCGGCGGCGGATGCCGGTCGGCGCGGTCGGGATCACCGGGGCCGTGGAGCGGCTGTGCCGCGAGGGAGAACTGCGTCCGGAGCTGATCGCGGCGGTGCGGGACTGCGCCCGCGCGGTCTCGCGGGACCTGGGCGCCGGGCGGTTCTGAGGACCGTAAGAAGGGGCCGGCACGTCGGTGACGTGCCGGCCCTCGGTCGTACTCCGACACAACGGCACAAATCGCCAAACCAAGATCGTTGACTCACAGTTATCAGTAACGATCGTGTTTTCGACTACAGAACTCTTGACGTGCGCGTAACCCCGGAGCAAGACTCCCGTCCATCGGTCGGCATTGTCGAACACCTACCGGCAATACGCGCTAGAGTGTGACAACGCCAAGGGCCGGCATCGCTCTCACCCCGAGGGCAGCTCGAACCACCGGAGGGACCCGGGGTTCGGTCCCCTGGACGAAGGACAAAGGAGTCGCGGGTGTCCAGCTCCGACATCTTCATCGGCGAGACCATCGGTACCGCCATACTCATCCTGCTCGGCGGCGGTGTCTGCGCCGCCGTGACGCTGAAGGCCTCCAAGGCCCGTAACGCCGGGTGGCTCGCCATCACCTTCGGGTGGGGTTTCGCCGTTCTGACGGCCGTCTACACCTCGGCGCCGCTGTCCGGCGCCCACCTCAACCCGGCCGTGACGCTGGCGCTCGCGCTCAAGAAGGACGGCATCCCGTGGAGTGACGTCCCGGTCTACTGGGGCGGGCAGCTGCTCGGCGCCATGATCGGTGCGGCTCTGGTCTGGGTCGCCTACTACGGCCAGTTCCACGCGCACCTCACCGACAAGGAGATCGTCGGCGCTCCGGGTGCGCAGGCCACGACCGCGAAGGCCGTCGAGGCGCAGGAGAAGGGCGCCGGTCCGGTCCTGGGCATCTTCTCCACCGGCCCCGAGGTCCGCGTCGCCTGGCAGAACGTCGCCACCGAGGTCATCGGCACCATCGTGCTGGTGCTCGCCGTCCTCACGCAGGGTCTCAACGGTGACGGCAAGGGCCTGGGCACCCTGGGCGCCCTGATCACCGCGCTGGTCGTCGTCTCCATCGGTCTGTCCCTCGGTGGCCCGACCGGGTACGCGATCAACCCGGCCCGTGACCTCGGTCCGCGTATCGTGCACGCCCTCCTGCCCCTGCCCAACAAGGGCGGTTCCGACTGGGGCTACGCCTGGGTCCCGATCGCCGGTCCGCTGATCGGCGGCGCGATCGCCGCAGGCATCTACAACGTCGCTTTCGCATAAAGCACCGGTAGAACGTCCTCTTCACTCACGGAACCCCAGGAGCACACAGTGACCGACGCCCACACCGCCGGCCCGTTCATCGCCGCCATCGACCAGGGCACCACCTCCAGCCGCTGCATCGTCTTCGACAAGGACGGCCGTATCGTCTCGGTCGACCAGAAGGAGCACGAGCAGATCTTCCCGAAGCCGGGCTGGGTCGAGCACAACGCCAACGAGATCTGGACCAACGTCGAGGAAGTCGTCGCCGGAGCCATCCAGAAGGCCGGCATCACCCGCGACGACATCAAGGCCATCGGCATCACCAACCAGCGCGAGACCACGCTGCTGTGGGACAAGAACACCGGTGAGCCCGTCCACAACGCCATCGTCTGGCAGGACACCCGCACCGACGCCCTGTGCAAGGAGCTCGGCCGCAACGTCGGCCAGGACCGCTTCCGCCGCGAGACCGGTCTCCCCCTCGCCTCCTACTTCGCCGGCCCGAAGGCCCGCTGGCTGCTCGACAACGTCGAGGGTCTGCGCGAGCGCGCCGAGCGCGGCGACATCCTCTTCGGCACCATGGACTCCTGGGTCATCTGGAACCTGACCGGCGGTGTCGACGGCGGCAAGCACTACACCGACGTCACCAACGCCTCCCGCACCATGCTGATGAACCTCCACACGCTGGAGTGGGACGAGAAGATCGCCGAGTCCATCGGCGTGCCGCTGGCGATGCTCCCCGAGATCCGTTCCTCGGCCGAGGTCTACGGCGAGGTCACCGGCGGCAAGCTGGGCGACCTGCTCGGCGGCATCCCGGTCGCCTCGGCGCTCGGCGACCAGCAGGCGGCGCTGTTCGGGCAGACCTGTTTCGCCGAGGGCGAGGCCAAGTCGACGTACGGCACCGGCACCTTCATGCTGCTGAACACCGGCGAGAAGATCATCAACTCGTACAGCGGTCTGCTCACCACCGTCGGCTACCGCATCGGTGACGACAAGCCGGTCTACGCCCTCGAGGGCTCCATCGCCGTCACCGGTTCGCTGGTGCAGTGGATGCGCGACCAGATGGGCCTGATCTCCACCGCCGCCGAGATCGAGACGCTCGCGCTGTCCGTCGAGGACAACGGCGGCGCGTACTTCGTGCCGGCCTTCTCCGGTCTGTTCGCCCCGTACTGGCGCTCCGACGCCCGCGGTGTGATCGCCGGTCTGACCCGGTACGTCACCAAGGCGCACCTCGCGCGTGCCGTCCTGGAGGCCACCGCCTGGCAGACCCGTGAGATCACCGACGCCATGACCAAGGACTCGGGCGTCGAGCTCGCGGCCCTCAAGGTCGACGGCGGCATGACCTCCAACAACCTGCTGATGCAGACCCTCTCGGACTTCCTGGACGCCCCCGTGGTCCGTCCGATGGTCGCCGAGACCACCTGCCTCGGCGCCGCCTACGCCGCCGGTCTCGCCGTCGGCTTCTGGACCAGCACCGACGACCTGCGCGCCAACTGGCGCCGGGCCGCCGAGTGGACCCCCCGCATGGACGCGGACACCCGCGACCGTGAGTACAAGAGCTGGCTCAAGGCCGTCGAGCGGACCATGGGCTGGCTCGAGGACGAGAGCTGAGAGACACCCCCTCAACAGCTCGATGAGGAGTAAGAACCCCACATGACCAGTCAGTCCACCCTGCAGTCCGTGCCTGCCCTCGGTACGCGCCCGGCCTCCGGCTCCAACCCGAGCCGCGCCGAGACCCGGGAGCAGCTCTCCAAGGCGTCGTACGACCTTCTCGTGATCGGCGGCGGCATCCTGGGCATCTCCACCGCCTGGCACGCCGCGCAGTCCGGCCTCAGGGTGGCACTGGTCGACGCCGGCGACTTCGCCGGCGCCACCTCCTCCGCCTCCTCCAAGCTGCTCCACGGCGGTCTGCGCTATCTGCAGACCGGCGCGGTGAAGCTGGTGGCGGAGAACCACTTCGAGCGTCGCGCGGTGTCCCGCCAGGTGGCTCCCCACCTGGCGAACCCGCTCACGTTCTACCTCCCCGTGTACAAGGGCGGGCCGCACGGCGCCGCGAAGCTCGGGGCGGGCGTCTTCGCCTACTCCGCGCTCTCCGCGTTCGGTGACGGCGTCGGTCATCTCCTGTCCCCCGCCAAGGCGGCGCAGGACGTGCCCGAGCTGCGTACCGACAACCTGAAGGCCGTGGCCGTGTACGGCGACGACCAGATGAACGACGCCCGCATGGCGCTGATGACGGTCCGCGCGGCCGTCGAGGCGGGTGCGGTGGTCCTGAACCACGCCGAGGTCACCGGGCTGCGGTTCACCAAGGGCCGGGTGACCGGCGCGGACCTGCGCGACCGGCAGTCCGGCGACGAGTTCGGCGTGAATGCCCGTCTCGTGCTGAACGCGACCGGGCCGTGGGTGGACCACCTGCGCAAGATGGAGGACCCGAACGCGGCTCCCTCGATCCGCCTCTCCAAGGGCGCGCACCTGGTCCTGAAGCGGACCGCGCCGTGGAGGGCCGCGCTGGCGACCCCGATCGACAAGTACCGGATCACCTTCGCACTGCCGTGGGAGGACATGCTGCTCCTCGGCACCACGGACGAGGAGTTCGAGGGCGACCCGGCGGACGTCACGGTCACCGAGAAGGACACGGCCCAGATACTCGACGAGGCCGCGTTCTCCGTCCGCGACCAGCAGCTCTCCCGTGACCTGATCACGTACTCCTTCGCGGGTCTGCGGGTGCTGCCGGGCGGTCCCGGTGACACCGCGAAGGCCAAGCGCGAGACCGTGGTCACGGAGGGCCGGGGCGGCATGCTGTCCGTCGCGGGCGGCAAGTGGACGACGTTCCGGCACATCGGCCGTACGGTCATGCAGAAGCTGGAGGCGCTGCCGGGCGCTCCGCTGGGCGCCGACTACGAGCCCATCTCCTCCCTGCCGAAGAAGCTCCCGCTTCCCGGTGTCGCCAACCCGCGCGCGGTCGCGCACCGCCTGCTGGTCGACAACCCGGCGCCGGGTCCGCGCATGGCCGCCGACACGGCGAGGCACCTGGCGACGCACTACGGTTCGCTGGCCTTCGACATCGCCCGGCTGGCGAACGAGAACCCCGAACTGGGTGAGCGGGTGCACCCCGACGCCCCGGAGATCTGGGCGCAGGTCGTCTACGCCCGGGACAACGAGTGGGCCGAGACCCAGGACGACGTGCTGCGCCGCCGTACGACGCTGACGATCCGGGGTCTGGCCACGGACGAGGTCCGGGCGAAGGTCCAGGACCTGCTCGACAAGAAGTAAGCGGTACAGCGGTAAAGGGCGGCTCCCCGTTGTGGGGGCCGCCCTTTTCTTCCGTCTGCGGGTTCGTTGCGGCTGGTCACGCCCACGCGGCGGAGCCGCAAGTCGATACAGCCCCGCGCCCCTAGGCCAACCGCACTACCGCTCGTACAGAGTCCACGTCGGTCAACTCCTCTCGCCGCACGATCAGTTCGCGGCCGATCAACAGTGCCCTGCGTGATGCCTCCACCGGGTCCGCCAGCGTCGTCAGGTCCGTCAGGTGGGCGAAGCCGATGATCCTGCGGATGATCTCCGTGCCCGCGTAGCCGAGGGATTCCGTCCAGACCCGGCGCAGGAAGCGGTCCAGGTAGGCGTCGTCGAAGAAGGTGTCGACGCGGGTCGGCCACAGGCGGCGGAACTCCTTCTCGAACGCCTCCCAGGACAGGCGGAGCTGGTCGGCGTGGTCGCTCAACGTGCCGACTGTGCGGGCCCGTTCCTCCGAGACGAGGGCGTTGGCCCAGTAGAGGCCGAGGTCGAAGCCGATGGGTCCGACGAAGGAGAACTCGGGGTCGAACACCCGGACCACGGGGGCGCCTTCGCGTTCGCCGACCATGATGCTGCCGGTGTGGAGGTCGCCGTGCAGGAGGGCCTGGGCGCTGGTCATGAACCGGTGCCTGAGGTCGGCGACCTCCGTGCGGAGCTCGGTGTCGGCGCGGAAGGACACCGCCAGGTCGTCCACGCCCTCGTGCCAGTGGTTGTGCTCGTGCTCGATGTACGGCTCGGACAGCACCACGTCCTCGGTGATCTTGCAGAGCTCCGGGCTCACCGAGGCCGCGATCAGTGCCTTGCGTTCGGCTGACGGCATGCCGAAGTCACTGGTGGCGAAGGAGAGTTGGGCGACCAGTTCGCCGACCCGGGCCGAGGTGTGGGGGCCGTACGACGCCCCCTCGTTCAGGAGGGTGCGCAGGACCTCCAGGTCCGACATGTCCTCCATGACGAGCGCGTAGTTCTCGGGGTCGTAGCCGTGGATCGCGGGGATCTTGTCGGGCGCGACCTTCCCGATCTGCTCGTAGGCGCGGGCCTCGGCGTCGGCGCGGTCCGGGTTCATCGGCCAGGAGGGGCCGGCCACCCGCACCCAGGGCAGCGCCTGCTTGACGGCGAGGCTGCGGGTGCCGTCGGCCGCGGCCGAGGTGGCGAGGAAGACGCGGTTCATGTTGCCGTCGGAGACCTCGCGGACCTCCGGGTCCACCACGCCGTCCCAGTGGCCGTGCTCGCGCAGGTACGCCGGGATGTCCTCGGTCTCCAGGATGCGGTAACCCATCGTGAACTCCCCTATGCGGTGCGGCGCTTGGACAACGTAAAGCTGAAGACCAGGGCGAGGATGAGGACCGCGCCCTCGACCACGTCCTGGGTGTAGTACGGCAGGCCCTTGATGGTCAGGCCGGTGGTGATGATGCCGATGAGCACCGCGCCGAGGGCCGTGCCCCAGACGTTCGGACGGCCCCGGCCGAGGACCGAGGTGCCGACCAGTGCCACCGCGACCGCCTCCAGGAGCTGGGAGGTGCCGGCGGAGACATCGCCCTGGCCGATGCGGGACGCGAGGATCAGGCCGCCGATCGAGGCGAGGACGCCGGAGAGGACGTAGGCGAGGGCCCGGTACGCGCCCACCCGGATGCCCGCCAGCCTGGACGCCTCGGGGTTGGCGCCGATCGCGTAGAGCACGCGGCCCCAGCGGGTGCGGGCCAGGAAGACCCAGGCGGCGACGGTCAGGCCGCCGAAGATGAGGACCGAGACGGGGATGCCGAGGACCGTGCCGCGGTCGATCTTCAAAAACCCGGCGGTGAACTTTCCGGGGGCGGTGGAACCGTCGTCCATCGTCATGCCCGGGGTGATCGACTGGCCGTCGACCAGGATCAGCTTGCTGCCCTGGATGACGAACATGGTGCCGAGGGTGGCGAGCATGTCGGGGATCTTCAGTACGACGATCAGGAGCGCGTTGAGCAGGCCCGCGAGGGCGCCCGCCGCGAGCACCGCGATGATCGCGACCGTGCCGACCTGGTTGAAGACGACCATGGTCTGGGCGGCGACCGAGACACCGAGGCCGGCGACCGCGCCGACGGACATGTCCATTCCGCCGACGGCCATGGTGAGGGTGACGCCGAGGCCGAGGATCGCGGCGACGGAGACATAGCGGAGGGTGTCGAGGAGGGTCGCCGACTCGCGGAAGGAGCCCTCGCTCAGCGCGAAGTACAGGAACAGCACGACGGTGACGAAGATGAAGCCGTACTTGATGACGGCGTTCTGGACGCGGACGGCCGTGCCTGCGGTGGGCGGGGTCACCGTCTTCACCGGGGCGCTCTGGGTTGTGGTCATGGCGAACTACCTCAAGTGGGCCGGGGTCACACGGACGCCGAGATGGTCTGGATGACGCGGTCGCGTTCCGCGTCCTCGCCGTACGCGTCGAGGTGGATCTCACCGGCTGCGAGTACGACGACCCGGTCGGCGATCTCCAGGACCTCGTCGACGTCGGCGGACAGCACGAGGACGGCGGCACCCTCGGCGGCGAGGGTCCTGGCGCGGCGGCCGATGTCCCGGCGGGCGCCGATGTCCACGCCTCGGAACGGTTCGTCCAGGATGAGGACACGGGGTGTCTCGGCGAGCCAGCGGCCGACGACGACCTTCTGCTGGTTGCCCCCGGACAGCTCCTCCACCGTGCTGTGCTCGTCGCGGGCCACGACACCGAGGGCCTCGATGGTGTCGCGGCCGAGAGCGTCCTCCTTCGAGCGCTGGACCAGCCCGGCCTTCGAGAGCGACTTCAGGAACGGCAGCGAGATGTTCTGCGCCAGCGACCAGCCGGGGACCAGCGCGTCGGCGTGCCGGTCCTCGGGAACCAGGTGGATGCCGCCGCGGATGGCGTCGGAGGGCCGCTTCGGCTCGTACGGCTTCCCGTCCAGCTCGACGAAGCCGGTCGCGAAGGGCTCGGCGCCGAACAGGCCGCGGGCCATCTCGGTCTTGCCGGCGCCCAACAGGCCTACGATGCCGGTGACTTCGCCGGTGCGGAGGTCGAGGTCGAGGGGTGCGCGGCCCTCGAAGAGTCGGACGCCCCTGAGTGACAGGATCACGTCACCGGCCCCGTCCCCGTGAGCGACGGGCCGCGCCGTCGTCGCCTCCTGCGCCTGCGCCAGCATCGCGCGCAGGGCTGCGTCCCAGTCGAAGGGTTTGGTCTGGTCCTCGGTGAGACAGCCGTCCCGCAGGACGACCAGCCGGTCGGCGAGGGCGTCGATCTCGCCGAGGCGGTGGGAGACGTAGAGGACTGCGATGCCGTCGTCGCGCATCTTCTCGACGAGCGCGAAGAGGCGTTCGGCCTCGGCGGCGGACAGGGCTGAGGTCGGTTCGTCGAGGATCAGCAGCCGGGGGCGGGTGGCCAGGGCGCGGGCGAGGATGAGCAACTGGCGGTCGGAGATGCCGAGTTCGGTGACGTCCCGCCTGAGGACGGCGTCACTCCAGTCGAGGCCGAGGCCCGCCTGGATCTCGCGGGCGCGGGCCAGCAGCTTGCCGCCGTTGAGGAACGGGTTGCCGCGCGCCTGGGCCAGCTCCTCGAAGACCAGGTTCTCGGCGACCGAGAGACCCGGCACGATGCCCTCACCGATGCGCTGGTGCACGGTCTGGATGCCCAACTGCCGGGCGGCGAGCGGGGACTGGAGCGCCGCGGGCTCCCCGGCGACCCGCACCACTCCCCCGTGGTCGGTGTGCACGCCCGACAGGATCTTGATCAGTGTGGACTTGCCGGCGCCGTTCGCGCCGAGCAGCGCGACCACGCTGCCCGGGGCGATGTCGAGGGTGACGGACTCCAGGACCGTCTTGCCCCCGAAGGCCATGCTGACCTCGCGGAGGGCGACCGCTGGTTCAGTGGGCGACATTCGAGATCCAGTCCGCGGTCGAGACCTGCGACAGGTTCAGCGCGGGAAGCGCCGCCCGCAGCTGGTCCATGTTCTCGATCTTCTTCGCGCGCAGGAAGTCCTGGGTGATGGCCACGGCCGGGAACTCGACCGAGGTCTTGTTCAGCTGACCGGCCAGCTCCAGGGCGGTCGTACGGACGACGGCGGCGCCGACCGCGGACGGGTCGGTGCCCGCCGTGGCGACCCAGGGGCTGTCGGCGGCGGTCATCTGCTGGATGTCGGCGTTGGAGACGTCCGCGCCGAAGACCTTCACCTTGTCCTGGAGCTTCTTGTTCTGGACGGCGAGCACCGTGCCCTTGGCGAGCTCGTCGTAGGGGGCGAAGACGCCGGTCACGTCGGAGTGCTGGGTGAGCGCCGCGGAGACGAGCGGGACGTTGTCGGTGGCGGTGGAGTCGGTGACCTTGCCGACCTTGAACTGCTGCTTCCAGCCCTGCGCGGCGAGTTCCTTCGCCCAAACGGTGTTCCGCTTGTCGAGGGCGGCGTACCCGGCGACGTTGACGTAGCCGACCTTGGCGTTCTTGCCGAGGTCCTTGGACATCACGTCGAGCACCGCCTGGGCCATGCTGGCGTCGTCCTGCTCGGTGCTCACCACGCCCTTGGTGGAGGTCTCGACGTCGTAGACGACGACCTTGATGCCCTTCTTCACGGCCTTGTCGATCTCCGGCTGGATCGTCGCCGGGAAGCCGTGGTCGATGATGATCGCCTTGGCACCGGAGTTGATCGCCGAGGACAGGTCGGTGGCCTGCTTGGCGTTGTCGGCCTGGGCGTCGTACACCGTCAGATCGATGCCGAGGGCCTTGGCCTGGGCCTTGGCGCCGTTGCCCCACTGCTCGAAGTAGTCGCCGGCGCCGCTCTGCCGAACCAGGGCCACCTTGACCGCGCCCGCGCTGAAGGGGGCCGGCTTCTTGCCGGTGGCGGCGGAGGCCGAGGCGGCGGTGTCGCCGGTGTTCTTGGACGCGTCCGTGGACTGCGAGCAGCCGGAGAGCACGAGGGCGGAGACGGACGCGAGGGAGAGCGCGGCGAGGGGCAGACGGGTGCGGGACATGAGGAGCTCCAGGTGCGGGGTGGTGCGAAGGGATGAAGGGGGTGCTTGGCCCGGAGCAGAGGGAAAGGAATGCGCCACCGCACAGAGGGGAGGCAGGCAGGCCGGGGCTCCGGAAGGGGTCAGCGACAGCTGGCTGTGGTCGACCGGAGCAAGTCCACGTACAGCCGCCGCACGAGCAGCAGCGTCTTCATACGCAGATCATGAGAACGATTTCAGCCACACGTCAAAGATATGGAACCGCTTTCTCATCAGGTGAGACAACGACTACGTCACACCAGGCCCAGGTCACGGCCGGAGTTACCATCGCAGGACCGGCACCCGACCCGGCACAGTGAGGCCCTGATGACGACACCTGGCGCGAAAGCGATGCACATGCCCTGCATGCGCCGCTGTTGCAGCGCGCTGTGTCGCGGCTGACCAACCGCTGCCGCTCACCCCTCACCGCCCCTCTTCCTCCCCCGCCCGTCCGGTGCTTGTCCCGGTATCCGGACTTTCCTTCCAGAGCCCTGGAGTTGCTCCCATGACGCTGCTGACCACCTGGTCCGAGTCCGGCCCCGAGACCCTGCTCCGCCGCACCTCGGACCCCGCCGAGATCGCCGAGGCGCTGAAGCCGCTCGGTGTGCGCTACGAGCAGTGGCCGGTCCGCGAGGACGTCCCGTTCGACGCCGACAGCGAGACCGTGTTCGCCGCCTACGGCCCCGAGATCGACAAGCTGAACGCCGAGGAGGGCTTCACCACCGTCGACGTCCTCGGTCTGCACCCCAGCGACGACCCGGAGTTCCCGGCGAAGGCCAAGGCGGCCCGCGAGAAGTTCCTCCAGGAGCACACCCACGACGACGATGACGAGGTCCGCTTCTTCGTCTCCGGCTCCGGGATCTTCTACCTGCACGTGAACGGCGAGGTGCACGCGGTCTTCTGCGAGAAGGGCGACCTGCTCGGCGTGCCGCGCGGCACCACCCACTGGTTCGACATGGGCACCAACCCCTCCTTCACCGCGATCCGCTTCTTCCACGAGGAGGACGGCTGGATCGGCAACTTCACCGGCTCCACCATCGCCTCCCGCTTCCCGGACTACGACACGATCGCCGCCGGGTACCACGCGTGAGCCTGCACTACGACGTGGACGCCGTGGTGCTCGACATCGAGGGCACCACGAGCGCCACGGGCTTCGTCGTCGACGTGCTCTACCCGTACTCCCGCTCGCGGTTCGCCGCGCTGCTCACCGAACGGTCCGAGAACCCCGAGGTGGCGCGGGCGGTCGCCCAGGTGCGCGAGGAGATCGGCGAGCCGGACGCCGACGCCGGACGCGTCGAGAAGGCCCTGAACGCCTGGCTCGACGAGGACCGCAAGGCGACCCCGCTGAAGACCCTCCAGGGCCTCATCTGGTCGGAGGGCTTCGCCCGCGGCGACCTCGTCTCGCACTTCTACGACGACGTCGTACCGGAGTTGCGCGCCTGGCACGCGGAGGGCCTACGGCTCTACGTCTACTCGTCCGGGTCCGTCGCCGCGCAGCGGGCGTGGTTCACCAACAGCCCTGCGGGCGACCTCACTCCACTGGTCTCCGGGCTCTACGACACCGAGAACGCCGGGCCCAAGCAGGAGGCGGAGTCGTACCGCCGTATCGCCTCGGCGACCGGCATCGCCCCGGACCGCCTGTTGTTCCTCTCCGACCGCCCCGGTGAGCTGGACGCGGCCCGCGAGGCCGGCTGGCAGGCCGTCGGGATTCGGCGGCCCGGGGAGCCGTACTACGAGCAAGGTGTCGGCGACCACGCCGCGGCGGGGACGTTCGACGAGATCACCATTTCAAGGAGCACTTCGTGACCACCGACATCAGCGCACTCGACCTGGAGGAGGCGGGGGCGGTGCTCGCCGCCGAGTCCGCCCGCTTCGCCTCGTTCGGCTGGATGCGGGGCACCTCCGGGAACCTGTCCGTGGTGCTCTCCCGTGAGCCGCTGCTGCTCGCCGTCACCGCCAGTGGGCACGACAAGGGCGAACTGACGCCCGCGGACGTGGTGTTGGTGGACGGACAAGGAGCGGCCGTACAGGGCGGGAAGCCGTCCGCCGAGGCCGAGCTGCACGCCCGCGTGGCCGCGCTCACCGGAGCCGGTGCCGTGGTCCACGTGCACACCGTCGCCTCGGTGGCCATGGGGAAGCGTGAACCGGGCGGGATCGTCTTCAGCGACCTGGAGATGCTCAAGGGCGTCGGCCAGCCCGCGCACGATGTCGAGGTGACACTGCCGGTCATCGCCAACAGCCAGGACATGAAGGTGCTCGGGGACCGCCTTGAGGAGGCGCGCAACCCGCGGATGCCGGCGGTGGTCGTCGCCGGGCACGGACTGTACGTGTGGGGCGCGGACCCGCGTCAGGCCCGGCATCACACCGAAGTGGTGGAGTGGCTGCTGGAGTTGGAGCTCACGGGCCGCTGAGACGGTGAGAGGGGCCCCGGGCAGGGGGTCCCCTCTTTTTTGCAGTGGGCGGCTACTTCAGCCGGTCGCCCGGGAGTTCGCCCACCGAGACCTCCAGCACGCCCCGCTCGGTCACCAGGCCGGTCACCAGGCGCCCCGGTGTCACGTCGAACGCCGGATTGTGCCCCCGCGACTGAGCCGGAGCCGTCCGCACCCCCGCCCACTCCAACACCTCGGACTCGCCCCGGAGTTCGATGTGGATGTCGTCGCCCGTCTTGGTCGAGAGGTCGACCGTCGTGGTCGGTGCCGCGACCAGGAAGGGGATGCCCGCGTCGGCGCAGGCGAGGGCGACGCCCACCGTGCCCACCTTGTTCGCCGTGTCACCGTTCGCCGCGATGCGGTCCGCGCCGACGATCGCCGCGTCGACCTCGCCGCGCAGGATCGTGCCGGCGGCGGCCCCGTCCGCCTGGACGTAGTGCGGGATGCCCTCCTGGACCAACTCCCAGGCGGTGAGCCGGGATCCCTGGAGCAGAGGGCGCGTCTCGTCGGCGTAGACGACCTCCAGGCGCCCGCGCGCGTGGAGTTCACGGATGACGCCGAGGGCGGTGCCCCATCCGGCCGTCGCCAGCGCCCCGGTGTTGCAGTGCGTCAGGATCCTCAACGGCCGGTCCAGGCCTACCTTTTCGAGCAGCCAGTCGGCTCCGAAGGCGCCCATCGCCCGGTTCGCCTCGACGTCCTCGCGCTGGACCGCGGCGGCCTCTTCGAGCACCGCGCCCAGCCCCTCCTCGAAGCGGGTCATCACCCGGTCCACGCACACCATGAGGTTGACGGCGGTGGGCCGGGCCTCGCGGACACGGGCGACGGCCGCGCGCACCTCGGCCTCCGACCACCCCTCCCGCTCCCCCTCGATCAGCGCGAGGGCGACTCCGTAACCCCCCGCCGCGCCGATCGCGGGCGCACCCCGCACCACGAGACGCTGGATCGCGTCGACCAGAGTGTCCACATCGCGGACATCCACCGTCTCGGTGCGGTGCGGCAGCAGCGTCTGGTCTATGAGCGCGAGGCCGGATCCGGTCCATTCGACGGCGCGCAGTTCCTGGGGCATTTCGGGACACTCCTGATGTTCCGGTGGGTCTCGCCACCGTACATGACCTGGGCGAACCATAGTTCGAGACAGTCGGGCGGCTGTCTGGAAACGGGTGTTAAAGTCCAGCACCCAGTCCGCAGACCGAGACGAAGGAGGAAGCCCGTGCTGCTGACCAAGCGCCGTTTCCTCGACTTCGGCCGGTGTGCCGGCGACGGCTGTCGACGCTGAGCCTTCCTCCACCGCCCGTCGCGCCTTCTCCCTCACCCGCTCACCGCCGAGCGTGGTCCTCGCCGTACCCCCGGAAGGTCCCCGATGTTCCGCAGAAACCGCCGTACCCTTCAGGCCGTCGCCGCCACCGCGCTCCTGGTCACCGCCGCCACGGCCTGCAACGCCGCCGCCAAGAACGACGCCTCCAACAGCGCGAGCGGGGGCAGCGGCCCGTCGTTCACCCTGGTCACGCCGGATGCCGTGGGGCAGAACGAGTTCCTGAAGCTCGCCGTCACCGGCATCAAGGACGCGGCGAAGCAGCACGACGGGACGCAGAAGGTCTACGAGTCCACGGACACCGCCTCCCAGCAGCAGAACGTGCAGGCCGCGGTGGACGCGAAGCCGGACGTCATCGTGCTGGTCGGCTTCGAGTTCGCCGACCTCGTGGCGCAGCAGGCGCAGAAGAACCCGAAGCAGCAGTTCCTGATCATCGACGCGTGCACGAGCAAGACGTACAAGAACGTCAGTTGCGCGGTCTTCCGCGAGCACGAGGGTGTCTACCTCGCGGGCGCGGAGGCGGGCCTGCTCAGCAAGTCGGGCAAGGTCGGCGCGGTCGACGTCCTCGACACCCCCCAGTTCCGCCGCTACAGCGACCCGTTCGCGGCCGGTGCCAAGAAGGTCGCGCCGAAGACCGCCACGGGCACCCGCTTCGTCGGCGGTCAGTCCCCCTTCGACGACTCGGCCCGCGCCAAGGAGCAGGCGAGCACCCTGCTCTCCCAGGGCTACGACCAGATCATGGCGGCCGCCGCGGCCGGCAACTACGGCGTCTTCGAGGCCGCGAAGGCCAAGGGCGCCTACGCGTACGGCGTCGACGTCAACCAGTGCCCCTCGGCGCCCGGCACGGTCGTCGACAACGTGATCAAGCGCACCGACGTCGCCGTGGCGAAGGGCATCGAGTCGGTCCTGGCCGGCACGACGGGCACGACCGTGTCGTACGGACTCAAGGAGGGCGGCATCAGCCTCACCGGGCTGGAGGCCGGCGTCGACTCCTCGAAGTGCGTGATCGCCGACCACAAGGACGTCCTCGCCAAGGTGAAGGAACTGCGCGACCAGATCGTCGCGGGGAAGCTGACGGTCGATGACCCCGCCGCAGGCTGAGCCCCCGGCGGCGGTCGAACTCCGGGGAATCACCAAGCGGTTCCCCGGGACGCTCGCCAACGACCGCGTCGACCTGACCGTCCGCCCCGGCGAGATCCACGCCCTCATGGGGGAGAACGGCGCCGGGAAGTCCACGCTCATGTCGGTCCTCTACGGCATGGAACGTCCGGATGCCGGGACGATCCGTGTCGACGGGCGGACCGTCGCCTCCGGTTTCGCCAGCCCGTCCGAGGCCATGGCCGCCGGGCTCGGCATGGTCCACCAGAGCTTCAAGCTCTTCGACTCGCTGACGGTCGCCGAGAACATCGTCTACGCCGCCGAGCCGCGCCGCTTCGGCCTGGTGGACCGGGCCGCCGCCCGTCGCCGGGTGCGGGAGCTCGCCGAGGAGCACGGTCTGGCCGTCGACCCGGACGCCCGCGTCGGCGACCTGCCCGTGGGCCTGCGCCAGCGCGTCGAGATCCTGAAGCTGCTGCACCGCGGCGCCCGGACGCTGATCCTCGACGAGCCGACGGCGGTCCTCACCCCCGCCGAGGCCGACGCCCTGTTCGCGGTCCTCAAATCACTGGCCGCGCAGGGCCGTACGGTGATCCTGGTCACGCACAAGCTGCGCGAGGTGCTGGAGGGCAGCGACAACGTCACCGTCCTGCGGGACGGCCGGGTTGTGGCCCGTCTGGTCACCGCCGAGACCTCCGCCGACGAGATCGCCGCCGCCATGACGGGCCGCGCGGTCGCGTTGGACCGCGTCCACGCCCCGGGCACGCCGGGCGAGGTGGTGCTCGACGCGACAGGCGTCTCCACCGACTCCGTGCACGACATCACGCTCGCCGTCCGTGCGGGGGAGATCGTCGGCATCGCGGGCGTCGCCGGCAACGGACAGAGCGAGCTGGTCCAGGCGCTGGCCGGGCTGCGGCAGCTCTCCGCGGGCCGCGTGACGCTGAAGGGGCAGGACATCACGCACGCCTCCGCCACCGAGCGGCGTCTGAGGGGCCTGGCGTACGTCCCCGAGGACCGGCACGCGGTCGGTACGGCCCCGGCCGCGTCCGTGGCCGACAACCTCGCGATGGGACACCACCGTACGTCCCTGTCGCACCGCGGCCTGCTGCCCCCGGCGTCCGTGCGGGCACACGCGCGGCGGCTGATCGAGCGCTTCGGCATCAAGGCGTCCACACCCGATGTGACCGCCTCCGCGCTCTCCGGCGGCAACCTCCAGAAGCTGCTGATCGGCCGCGAACTCGCCCACGAGGCCCCGCTGTTGCTCGTCGAGCAGCCCACACGCGGAGTCGACATCGGCGCGATCCAGAACATCCACGACCAGCTGATCGCCTACCGCGACGCCGGTCACGCCGTCCTCCTCGTCTCGGCCGAGCTGAGCGAGATCCGGGGGCTCGCGGACCGGGTCCTGGTGATGTACGAGGGCCGGATCACGGCGACGTACGACAAGACCGAGGCGGACGAACGGACGCTGGGGCTCGCGATGGCGGGCGGTACGAGCGAACGAGTGGAAGCCGCCGACTGACATGAACCAAGAACGCATCCAACGAGCCCTGCGCTCCCCCGTCACCTTTCCCGTGCTCGCGGGCGTCCTCATCGGCGCGCTCTTCCTCGTCGGCACCGGCGCGGACCCGGTCACGGCGTACGAGGCCGTCCTGACCGGCTCGCTCGGCGCGGACGGCATCGGCTCCACCCTGTCCACCGGCACCAGCGTGCTCGGCATGGCGCTCGCCCTGGCGATCCCGCTGCGGGCCGGGCTGATCAACCTCGGCGGCGACGGGCAGCTGGTGCTCGGCGGGATCACCGCGGCCGTCACCGGCCTGTACGCGCCGCTGCCCGCACCCCTGACCGTCCTCCTGGCCCTCCTCGCGGGCATGGCGGCCGGCGCCGGGTACGCGGCCCTGGCCGCCCTGTGCGAGAACCACCTCGGCGTCCCGCTGCTGGTCAGCAGTCTGCTGCTGAGCTATCCGGCGGTCTCGCTCGCCTCCTACCTGGCCCGTTACCCGCTCAAGGAGCCCGGCTCCAGCCTCCCGCAGACCCGGGTGCTGCCGGACGGGGTGGCCCTGCCCGCGTTCGGCGACTCGACGGTCACGGTAGGCCTGCTGCTGGTCGTCCTCGCCGCGGCCGCCTACTGGTTCACGGACAAGCGGACTGCCATCGGGTACGAGATCCGCATGACCGGCCTCAACTCCCGCTTCTCCGCGTACGCCGGTGTCGAACGCCGGGGCCTGACACTGAAGTTGATGTCGGTCTCCGGGGCGCTCGCCGGACTCGTGGGCGCGATCGGGGTGTTGAGCTTCCCCTACCGCTTCGTCGACGGCTCGCTCACCGCGCCCGGCTACACCTGGACGGGACTCACGGCCGCGCTGCTGGCGACTGCGGCCCCGATCGGCACGGTGATCTCGTCGTTCTTATTCGCGGTCCTCCAGGTCGGCGGCCTCGCGATGGAGCGCACGACGGAGGTCCCGCGCGAGCTCACTCAGGTGCTCCAGGCCATCGTGATCGTGTTTCTGGCGGCCCGACTGCGGTTCCCCGGACGGTGGTTGCCCGGCCGTCGGCTCAACCGCCGCAAGGAGGCGGTGTGATGTTCCTCGACTCCGATCTGCTGATGTCGGCGCTGCGCGCGCTCACCCCGATCCTGCTGGCCGCGCTCGGCGGCGCGATCTGCGAACGGGCGGGCGTCTTCAACATCGGCCTCGAAGGCATGATGCTGATGGGCTGCTTCACCTCGGTCGCGACCAGCTGGTTCACCGGCAGCGCCTGGCTCGGCGTCCTGGCGGCGGCCCTCGCAGCGGCCGCGTACTCGCTGATCCTGGCCGTGGGCGCGGTGACCCTGCGCGGGGACGCGGTCGTTCTGGGCGTGGCCATGAATCTCCTGGCCGTCGGCCTGACCGGCTTCCTCCTGCGTACGGTCTTCGGTGTGCAGGGCAGTTTTGACGATCCGTCACTGTCCGGGCTGCCGTTGGTCGGTGGCTTCACCCCGCTCACCTATCTGTCGTGGGCGGCGGTCGCCGTGGCCGCGGTACTGCTCTCGCGGCACGTGTGGGGGCTCAGGCTGCGCGGGGTCGGCGAGGCCCCGGACGCGGCGGCAACGCTGGGGGTGAGCCCGGCGAGGTACAAGTACGCGGCCATCCTGGTCTCCGGAATCCTGTGCGGGCTCGCCGGGGCCCAACTCGCCCTCGGCAACGTCACCTTGTTCACCGAGAACATGACGGCGGGCCGCGGCTGGATCGCCGTCGTCGCGGTCATGCTCGGCCGCGCCGCCCCGGTCGGCGTGCTGCTCGCCGCGCTGCTGTTCGGGCTCGCCGAGGCGGCCGGCTTCCGCCTCCAGGGCCTCGGCCTGCCCCAGCAGGCGACCGACGCCGCGCCCTACGTCGTCACGCTCGCCGCCCTCTTCCTCACGACGGCCCGCCGCCGTCGCCGTATCCGCCCCTCCGGAGCCGCCTCATGAGCCAGGACCTGCTGCCCGTCACCCGCATACCCCGCACCGGTCTCCCCGCGCACGCGGTCGTGGTCGGCGACCCGGCGCGCGCGGCCGCCGTCGCAGCGCTCCTCGACGGCGCCGAGGAGGTGTCGTACCACCGCGAATACCGTGTGTTCAGCGGGAGTTGGAAGGGCGTGCCGGTCACCGTCGCCTCGCACGGGGTGGGCGGTCCCGGTGCGATCCTGCTGTTCCAGGAGCTGGCGGACGCGGGGATCCGCACGATCCTGCGGTTCGGTACGGCGGGCGCGATGAAGCCCGGCATCGGCGACGGCGACCTTGTCATCGCGGAGGCGGCCGTACGCGACGACGGGGTGACCCAGCAGCTGCTGCCGCCCGAGTACCCGGCGGTTTCGGCACCCGAGGCGGTCCTCGCGCTCCAGCGCGCGGCCCGCGAGACGGGAGCGCCGCACCACCGGGGCATCGTCTGGACCCGGGCCGCCTTCCAACCCGGACTCCTGCCGCTCTTCTCCTACGACGGTGCCGGGCTCGCGGCGATCGAGATGGAGCTGTCCGCGCTGCTGGTGACCGCCTCGCTGCGGGGACTGGTCGCGGGTGGCGTGCTCGTCGTCGACGGGGCGAACGCGGACGAACTGGTCGACGAGGAAGGCGCCAGCGTCTACGACCCGCACCGCGAGGTCGTCGCGGCCGGAGTCGAGCGGGGCGCGGTGGTCTCGCTGGAGGCGCTGCGGCTGCTCGCGGAGGGGAACGCGCTGTGAACATCGACCTGTTGGTGCACGGTGGTGCCGTCCTGACGGTCGACGAGGCGGGAACCGTGGTGCACGACGGTGCCGTCGCCGTGCACGAGGGCGAGATCGTGGCCGTCGGTCAGGCGGAAGAGCTTTGTACCCGGTTCGCAGCCGAGGAGTCGCTTGACGCCACGGGCTGCCTCGTCCTGCCCGGCCTGATCAACACCCACACCCACCTCGCGATGACCCTGCTGCGCGGCCGCGCCGACGACGTGACCCTCCAGCAGTTCCTGGAGCGGGTGCTGCCCGCGGAGGCCGAGCTGCTCGCGCCGAAGAACGTGGCTGCGGCCGTGCGGCTGGCGATCGCCGAGAGCGTCCGGGCCGGGGTGACGTCGGCGCTCGACATGTACTGGTTCCACGAGGCGGCCGAGCGGGCGGCCCGGGAGGCGGGCTGGCGGCTGCACTCCGGGCCCACCTTCATGGACGTGCCGGAGCCGCCCGACGGCCGCGCGTACGAGGAGCGGCTCGGGTGGGCCCGGCAGGACCTCCAGGCGCGAGGTCCGGCCCGGCACGGCCGCCGTCCGGTCGTCTTCGCGCACTCCGCATACACCCTCTCCCCCGACCAGCTCACCGAGATCGCCGCCCTGGCCCGGGAGTTCGGGGCGCTGCTGCACATCCACGCGGCCGAGAACGCCACCGAGGTCGCCACGGTCGAGGTGCGGTACGGCAAACGGCCGGTCGAACTGCTGGCCTCGCTCGGCGTGCTCGGCCCGGACCTGCTGCTCGCGCACGCCGTCGACCTCACCGGGCCCGAGATAGCGGCGCTGGCCCGCACCGGAACCTCGGTCGCCCACTGTCCGGTCTCGAACCTGAAGCTGGGCTGCGGGATCGCGCCGGTGCCGCGGCTGCTGGGCGCCGGGGTGACCGTCGGGCTCGGCACGGACGGGGCCGTCAGCTCCAACTCGCTGGACGTGCTCGGGGCCGTACGGCAGGCGGCGCTGGTGCACAAGGCGGACGGCGACCCGACGGCCGTCGGTGCCGAGCGGGCCGTACGCATGGCGACGATCGAGGGCGCGCGGGCGCTGGGCCTCGGGGAGCACCTGGGGTCGCTGGAGGCCGGCAAGCGGGCCGATCTGATCGTCCTGGACCTGAACGCCCCGCATCTGCGGCCGCTGCACGACCCGTGGTCGACGCTGGCGTACGCGGCGCACTCGGCGGACGTACGGGACACCGTCGTGGACGGGCGGGTGCTGATGCGGGACCGTGAGCTGCGCACACTGGACGAGCGGGCCGTGATCGCGGATCTGGAGGCGCTGATCTGAGCAGGCCGCATAATGTGCTGAGACATCCGACGTCTCAGCGCAGTGCGGGGCGAGAAGGAGGCCGGACATGGCTGTCACCGACGAGGCGATCGAGAAGATCAAGGGCATGATCGTCTCCGGCGCGCTGCGCCCCGGCGAACGGCTCCCCAAGGAGAGCGAGCTCGCCTCCGAGCTCGGGCTCTCCCGGAACTCGCTGCGCGAGGCCGTGCGGGCGCTGTCGCTGATCCGGATCCTGGATGTCCGGCAGGGCGACGGCACCTATGTGACCAGCCTGGACCCGCAACTCCTCCTGGAGGCGCTGAGTTTCGTCGTGGACTTCCACCGCGACGACACCGTCCTGGAGTTCCTGGCCGTGCGCCGCATATTGGAGCCGGCCGCGACCGCGATGGCCGCCTCCCGGATCAGCGAGCAGCAACTGGACGCGCTGGGCGCCCAGTTGGACAAGCTGGGGGACAGTCCGTCGGTGGAGGAGCTGGTCGCCTGCGACCTGGACTTCCACCGCGGGATCGTGCGGAGCTCCGGCAACTCCGTGCTCTGCTCACTGATGGACGGCCTGTCCGGGCCCACCACCCGGGCCCGGATCTGGCGCGGTCTGACCCAGGAGGACGCGGTCAGCCGCACCCTGCACGAGCACCGGGCGATCCTCGCGGCCCTGCGCGACCGGGACGCCGAGGCGGCCCGCTCCTGGGCGACCGTGCACATCGCGAGCGTGGAGCAGTGGCTGCGGTCCACTCTGTGAGTCATGCGGGGTGGGCTCGGGTGCCGCCGGCCGGAGGAGCGGTACGGGGAGCTTGGTCCTGCCCGGGCCGGGCACTGAGCGGGGAGAGCGCGGGCCCCGGAGCGCCCGCGGCAGGCAGGGTCAGGTAGATCATTCCGGCACGCCGTACGCATGACCGGAACAGCTCGGATGACTGTGGGGTGTTCCCGGGTGGCGATCGGGGCAGTGATCCGTTCACTCCCCCGTGCAAGGGGGCTGCGGGCGCCCCCGCCGGACGCCGTAAGGTTGGTGCGTTAAGCGAGGGCACGTCGGAAGGAGGCCTGGGTGATCGAGCTCGAGGGGGTACCCGAGCTGATCGACCCGGTCATGGTGGCCGCGTTCGAGGGCTGGAACGATGCCGGCGACGCCGCCTCCACCGCGGTCGCGCATCTGGACAGGGAGTGGAAGGGCGAGGTGTTCGCGGCGCTCGACGCCGAGGACTACTACGACTTCCAGGTGAACCGCCCCACGGTGTGGCTGGACGGCGGAGTGCGCAAGATCACGTGGCCGACGACAAGGTTGTCGGTGGTCCGCGTCGGCGGTGAGAAGCCGCGCGATCTCGTACTCGTCCGAGGTATCGAACCGTCGATGCGGTGGCGCTCGTTCTGCAACGAGCTCCTCGGCTTCGCCCACGAACTGGGCGTGGAGCTGGTGGTGATCCTGGGCGCGCTGCTCGGCGACACCCCGCACACCCGACCTGTGCCGATCAGCGGGACCACGTCCGACGCGGACCTGGCCCAGCGGATGGACCTGGAGGAGACCAAGTACGAGGGCCCCACAGGCATCGTCGGCATCCTCCAGGAGGCCTGCACCCACGCGGGCGTCCCCGCGGTGTCCCTGTGGGCGGCCGTACCGCACTACGTGTCGCAGCCGCCGAACCCGAAGGCGACACTGGCCCTCCTGAACCGTCTGGAGGACCTGATCGACGTCCGTATCCCGCTGGGCGAGCTGGCCGAGGACGCGCGCGCCTGGCAGGTGGGCGTGGACCAGCTGGCCGCCGAGGACAGCGAGGTCGCGGAGTACGTCCAGACGCTGGAGGAGGCCCGGGACACCGCGGAGCTGCCGGAGGCCTCGGGCGAGGCGATCGCCCGGGAGTTCGAGCGGTATCTGCGGCGCCGGGACGGCGGCCAGCCGGGGCCGCCGGGCGGTCACGCGACGACGGACGGCAGTGACAGCACGGCCTATCTGCGGGACGGCCCGACTGGTCGTACGAAGCCCACCAAGCCGCCGAAGCCGGAAGCGGAGGCGGAAACAGAACCGGAGCCGGACGACGAGGACTCCTCGTCGGAGGACTGAGCCGGGGGCCGGGTCGAGGTCCGGGCCGATAACCGGCCGGTGAGGGCGGTGCGCGGGATGCGCACCGCCCTCCGCCGTGTCAGACCTGCCGTACCGCCACCGCGTCGTAATCGGTCGCGGGCGTCGGCTCCACGTCGAAGCGCGCGTTGGGCAGGTAGAGCCGCTTCCCCCACGCGGCGGCCGTCGTCGGGATGCGGAAGCGCGGGTCGGTGATCCGGGTGATCGCGGCGCCCCGGGTGCCGGAGCCGTTCAGCCGGAACACATCGATCGCGTTCTGTTGCTGCTGGACGGCGTAAAGGGTGTGGCCGAGCAGCAACAGGCCGTCGCCGTTGGGGAGTTTCGACGCGCCGAGGTCGACGGCGCGGGCGACGCCGGTGCGCGGGTCGACCCGCATGAGGCCGCCGCCACCCGCGAAGGTGTTCACCACGAGCAGGGCGCGACCGTCGGGCGTGCGCTCGATGCCGTTGGCCGTGAACTCGGGCCCCTGCTGCCAGTCCCCGGTCAGCGGTACGGTCTCCACCGCGCCCTTGGCCAGCTTGTACAGGACCGGCTTGAAAGAGTCGGTGAACCAGGCGGCGCCCGGGGTGAGGATCACGTCGTTCACGAAGGTGCCGCCGGTGGCGTGCACCTGCTCGGTCTCGCCGGAGCGGGCGTCGACGGTCCGGATCTCGCCGCTGTCGCCACCGGCGAGGAAGAGTCTGCCGTGCCGGTCGATCTTCAGGCCGACGGTGGGGCGCCCGGAGCCCTTCGCGACGACCTTGCCGCGGCCGGTGGCCAGGCTCGCCCGGTAGATGTCGCCGTTCGCGAGCGAGCCGAAGTAGGCGTACGGCTCGGAACCGATGGTGATGCCCTCGGGCTGGAAACCGTCGGGCAGGGGGAACTGCGCGGGCCACGCCGCGTGCCGGGTCTCGGCCGCGTGCGCGGTGCCGGCGAGCAGGGCCGACCCGGTCAGCGCGGCGGTCGTGGTCAGGAGTGTGCGACGTGCGAAGGAACGGTCTGCGGGTGCCACGGTGCGTCCTTCCGCCAGGGGGCCGGCGCACGGCCGGCCGAACGGTCAAGCGACGCTCCCACCCCATCACATGACCGTTGTCTCCACAGCCTTTGGCCGGATTGTGGCGTGACATCGGTTTCCGGACGGATTGCACACGTTACCCAATTCAACTTGTTTTCAAACCGAGTTGGCGAACGCGGGCTGGACGAGCCGCCGTTGTGGTGCTTGGTTGTCCCCCGGAAGGCACCCGCAGCACCCGCACGGACCGAAGGGAGCGGTACCCGATGACCGAGCAGGTACAGCCGCCACAGGGCCCGGGAGCCTCCGGGCCGGGCCCCGACGGAGCGGGATTCACCTACCGGGGAGCCGAAGAGGAACTGATCGTCGTCGCCCGCCCCGAGGCCCGGCTGCGTGCCGGGGCCGAGGGAGTGCGCTCGGCGGCCGGCGCCGATGTGTCCGCCCTCAACATGTTCCTCAGCGACGAACAGCTGGCCCTGGAGCCGCTGTTCGGCAGCGAGGAGCGCCTCCAGCAGAACCCTGAGGAAGGCGTTCCCGACCTCGCGCGGTTCTACCGGGTGCGGGGCGGAGCGGACCGGGCGGCGGAACTGCGGGCCCGGATCGCCGCGTTGCCGGGCATCGACACGGCGTACGTCAAGCCACCGGCTGTGCCCGCGACGGTGGAGGACGACCGCCGGCTGAAGGAGGGCACGCCGGTGACGCCCGACTTCACCGGACGGCAGGGTTATCTGCGCCCGGCCCCCGAGGGGATCGACGCCCACTGGGCCTGGCAGCGCCCCGGCGGGACGGGTCAGGGGGTGACCGTGATCGACGTCGAGGGCGCCTGGCAGCTGAGCCACGAGGACCTTGCCGCCAAGCTCGCAGGCGTGGTCGTCGGCACCCCGCTGACCGACCTGGCCTGGCGCAACCACGGCACCGCCGTGATCGGCGTGATCGGCGGGGACCCGGGCGAGCGCGGAGTGACCGGGATCGTGCCGGAGGCGGTGACCGCGGCCGCGTCCTTCCAGGGCATCGGCACGGCGGCCGCGATCCAGGCGGCGGCCGACCGGCTGGGCCCCGGTGACATCGTGCTGGTCGGACTGCACCGCCCCGGACCACGGTTCGACCACGAGATCCGCGACGACCAGAAGGGCTACATCGCGATCGAGTGGTGGCCGGACGACTACGCGGCCGTGCGCTACGCGACCGCCAGGGGCGTCCTGGTCGTGGCGGCCGCGGGCAACGGCGGCGAGTCCCTCGACGACGCCGTCTACGAGCGCCGCCCCGACGACTTCCCGGAGTGGTGGCGCAACCCGTTCAACCCGTCCAACCAGTCCTCAGGCGCCGTCCTGGTCGGCGCGGGCGCCCCGCCGCCGGGCACTCACGGCCGCGACCACGGCCCGGACCGCTCGCGCCTCGCCTTCTCCAACTACGGCGTGCGCGTGGACGCCCAGGGCTGGGGACGCGAGGTCACCACCACCGGCGGCTTCTGGGACAGGCCCGGAGACCTCCAGGGCGGCCCCGAGGAGATCGCCTGGTACACGGACACGTTCTCCGGGACCTCCTCCGCCTCCCCGGTGGTGGTCGGCGCGCTGGCCGCGCTGCAGGGCATGCTCAAGGCGGCCGGCCAACCGTCGATGTCCCCGGAACGCGCCCGTACGGTACTGCGCGCCACGGGCACCCCGCAGCAGGACGCGCCGGGCCGGCCCGCCTCGCAGCGGATCGGCAACCGGCCCGACATCAGGTCGGCGGTCACCCGGCTGCTCCCGGAGGCGGTCGGCTCGGGCCAGGCCGAGCGGTACTGGGACGAGCTCCTGCCCTATCCCCGTGAACTCCCGCCGCGCCTGAGGCTGTTCGTGGCCGGTGCGTGGCGCAACCTGAACCACCCGTCCCCCGAGATCCGGCAGGCGGTGCACGCCGCCTTCGCGGGCGGACGGCCCGACGTCCGGGTGTGGTTCTCGGACGACGAGATCGTCGGCCTGGTGGTCACCGGCTGACGGCACGGCACGACCCGACACCATCAAGGGAAGGTGACACCCGCATGAGCATCACCCCGCAGATGGGACAACTGGGACAGCAAGGCCAGCAGCAGGGACAGCAGTTCCCGAGCACATCGCCGTATCAGCAGCAGGGTGGCCTCGGCTCCCTGGAGCAGCTCCAGCAACTCGGGCAGCAGCAGCCCTACCAGCAGCTGATCCAGCAACTGGGAGGACAACAACAGCAGAACCAGCAGGAGCAGCAGATCCTCCAGCTCACCCAGTCCGTGGTGCAGCAGGTCCAGACCCAGTCGCTCGACGCCGGAGTGGCCGACGCGTTCATCGACATCGTCGTACCGCTCCCCGGCCTGCCACAGCAGATCTTCCTGCGCGTCAACGGCCAGTTCCGGAGCCTGGCCAACCCCTCTCCCCAGCTCCACCAGCAGATCCAGGAGGCGTTCGCGTTCGGCCACCAGGTCATCGGTGTGTGGGACGGCCAGTCGCCGAACGTGCTGCGCAGCGTACGGATCCAGCGCTTCTGACCGGCGCCTGAGCGGCAGCGAGGGGCGCTTCCCTCCGCGGGGAGGAAGCGCCCCTTCCGCACGGCCTTCTAGAGGGCCACACCGAGCAGCGCGTCCACCGCACGTGTCGCCACACCGGGCGCCCCGATGTCGGTACCGCCCTGCTCCTGCTGTACAGCGGCCCAGCGGTCCACGGCGAGGAGCGCGGCCGGGGCGTCCAGGTCGTTGGAGAGGGCCTCGCGGATCTCCTCGACGAGCGCCTCGGCGGGCGGTCCGTCGGGACGGGAGACAGCGGCACGCCAGCGGCCCAGCCGGTCCACGGCGTCCTGGAGGACCTGGTCGGTCCACTCCCAGTCGGCCCGGTAGTGGTGGGCGAGCAGCGCGAGCCGGATGGCGGCGGGGTCGACGCCCTCGCGCCGCAGCTGCGACACGAAGACCAGGTTGCCCTTGGACTTGGACATCTTCTCGCCGTCGAGGGCGACCATGCCGGCGTGGACGTACGCCTTGGCCATGGGGAACTCGCCGGTGAGCACCTGGGCGTGGGAGGCGCCCATCTCGTGGTGCGGGAAGGCGAGGTCGGAGCCGCCGCCCTGGACGTCGAAGGTCATGCCGAGGTGGTCGAGGGCGATCGCGACGCACTCGATGTGCCAGCCCGGCCGGCCGCGCCCCAGCGAGGCGCCGTCCCAGCTGGGCTCGCCCTCACGGGCGGCCATCCACAGCATCGGGTCGAGCGGGTTCTTCTTGCCCGGGCGGTCCGGGTCGCCGCCGCGCTCGGCGGACAGCAGCCGCATGGCGGCCGCGTCGAGGTTCGAGACCTTGCCGAAGTCGGGGTCGGACTCGACGGAGAAATAGGTGTCCCCTTCGAGCTCGTAGGCGGCACCGGCGTCCCGCAGCCGTTCGACGAGCGGCACGATCCCGGGTATCGCCTCGACCGCGCCGATGTAGTGCTGCGGGGGCAGCATCCTCAGGGCGGTCATGTCCTCGCGGAAGAGGGCTGTCTCCTTCTCGGCGAGGGCGGTCCAGTCGACGCTGTCCCGCTCGGCGCGCTCCAGGAGCGGGTCGTCGATGTCGGTGACGTTCTGGACGTAGTGGACCTGCCGCTTGGTGTCGAGCCACACGCGCTGAACCAGGTCGAACGCGTTGTAGGTCGCCGCGTGCCCCATGTGGGTGGCGTCGTACGGCGTGATGCCGCAGACGTAGATACGGGCGACGGGACCGGGGTCGAGGGAGACCAGACCGCCGGTCGCGGTGTCGTGGATCCTCAGGTCGCGGCCCTGACCAGGCAGGGCGGGGACCTCGGAAGCGGGCCAGGCATGCATGTCATGAGCCTAACCGGACGGATGTTCCGTATACGAACCGGACCGGGCCGGATGGCCGGTAAGGCCTTCTTGCGCGGTACGGCACGGTGTGCAGTGTGCTGCTAAACGGGCGGCCAGGGAATGGCCGGCCACTCGCCGCTCGGTTCCGGGTGCTTCCCGGAGCCCAGCAGGGCGTCTACACGCGCGCGCGTGGCGTCCAGTTCGGCGGCGGTGATCAGGGCGGCCAGCCGGACGGCCAACTCCCCCGCCAGGGCCTCCCTGAGGCCCTTGAGGACGTCGACCGCCTCCCCGGTCAGCGGCTCCCCCGCCCAGCCCCACAGCAGCGTGCGGAGCTTGTTCTCGGTGTTGAAGGTCACTCCGTGGTCGATGCCGTAGAGACGGCCGCCCTCGGCGGGCAGCAGATGGCCGCCCTTGCGGTCAGCGTTGTTGATCACGGCGTCGAGGACGGCGAGCCTGCGCAGCCGCTCGTCGTCCGCGTGCACCAGCAGCGCGGTCTTCCCCTCGCCGACCTCGGCGAGGCCGATGGCCTTCCAGCCCGGCTCGGGTTCCTCGGCGTCGACCAGGGCGAGCAGTTCGCTGCCCGGCACGCCGTCGATCCACAGCTGGCACATGCCCTCGCCGTAGGGGCCGTCCCGGAGCACGGTGGGCGGCACCAGGCCCCAGCCGGTCGCCTCGGAGACCTCGTACGCGGCGACCTCGCGCTGGGCGAGGGTGCCGTCCGGGAAGTCCCAGAGGGCTCTTTCGCCGCGGACCGGCTTGTAGACGCAGAGCGCCTCCTGGCCGTCGTACGCGACGGAGCAGTGCAGCACCGCGTTGGAGGCGTCCCGGATCTGCCCGCGTACCGTCAGCTCACCCCGGGTGAGCAGCTCTGCCGTCGTCACGCTCCGCGACGGTATCCGTTCTGGCGCGGACATACGTGTCCTTCCGGGTCGAGCGGGAGGCTGCACAGCGGGCACGGCGGCCGCCCGGCGTTGACGACGTCCAGGGCGCGCTTGGCGAAGGCCCTGGCCTGCGCGCCGGTGAGCCGGACCCGCAGCATCGGGGGTCCGTTCTCCTCGTCCTGGAGGAGCTTCTCCTCGGCTTCGGCGAGGTCCTCCTCGGAGTCGGCCTCCAACTCCACGAGGGCCTGCGCCTCGACGATCATGCGCTGCTCCTCGCCGTCCCAGGCGAGGGCCATGGTGCCGACCCGGAACTCCTCCTCGATGGGGGTGTCGAGGGGGGCGGTGTCGGAGATCTCGGTGGGCGGCACGGCCGGAACGGGCGCACTGCCGCCGCTGCGGCGCACGACCTCGTCGAGGAGTTCGTCCATCCGCTCGGCGAGGGCGGCCACCTGCGTCTTCTCCAGGGCCACGCTGGTCACTCGGGGGCCGGCCGTGGCCTGGAGGAAGAACGTACGGCGCCCGGGCAGTCCGACCGTGCCGGCCACGAAGCGGTCCGGAGGGTCAAAGAGGAACACCTGACGGGACACGTCCTGTCTCCATTGGATTCGTGAGTACGGGAACGAGGGGAACGTCCATGAGTGAACGCGCTTGAGTGAACCGCTTCACCCTACTGCGCCCGACGATCACGGTGCGCCCGCACCACCACCGACCGGGGCGTCACCGCCCGGCGCCTCCTCGCGCGGCACCAGAGACGCGAAGTCACCGGTGTCGCCGAGGCGGACGAGAAACGGCCTCAGACGGGTGTAGCGGATGACGGTGACGGAACACGGTTCGACGGAGATCCGCTGAAAGAGGTCGAGGTGAAGTCCGAGTGCGTCCGCCACGAGCGACTTGATGATGTCGCCGTGCGAGCACATCAGATAGACGGCGTCGGCGCCGTGATCGCGCTCCACGCGCGCGTTCCACTCGCGTACGGCCTCCGCCGCGCGCGTCTGCATGGCCCGCATGGACTCGCCGCCGGGGAACGCGGCCGCCGAGGGGTGCGCTTGGACGACCTCCATGAGCGGCTCTCCCATGAGCTCGGAGAGCTTGCGGCCGGACCAGTCGCCGTAGTGGCACTCCCCGATGCGCTCCTCGCTGTGTGCCGTGAGGCCGGGGCGGGCGTCGAGCAGCGGCTGAATCGTTTCCTGGCAGCGTTGCAGCGGGCTGGCAACGACCTCGGAGATCGGCACCCCCTCAAGCCGTCCGGGCAGCGCGGCGGCCTGCGCGGCGCCGCGCTCGTCCAGGGCGACCCCGGGCGTCCACCCGGCGAGCAGCCCCTCGGTGTTCGCGGTGGATCGTCCGTGCCTGACAAGGATCAACGTGGGCATGCGGCAAGGGTAGGCGTACGCCGGAATGCAGTGTCCTGCGAGCGACGGGAGAATACGCTCCGTGATCGTCGACTGTGCCATCTATCGGGAGGGCCACCGGACCGAGGGGCCCGAGGACCTGTCCGACGCGCTGGACCAGGCGCGGTCGGCGGGCGGGTTCGTGTGGATCGGGCTGCACGAGCCGTCGGAGAAGGAGTTCGACCTGGTCACCCGGGAGTTCGGACTGCATCCGCTGGCGGTGGAGGACGCCCTCAAGGCCCATCAGCGGCCCAAGCTCGAGGTCTACGACGACTCGCTGTTCGTGGTCCTGAAGCCGGTCGTGTACGAGCCGGAGAGCGACGCCGTCTCGACCGGCGAGGTCATGCTCTTCCTCGGCGACGCCTTCGTGGTGACGGTCCGTCATGGCGTGGGCTCGCCACTGAAGGCCGTACGCGAGCGCCTGGAGCACGAGCCGGAACTGCTCGGCAAGGGACCCACCTCGGTGTTGTACGCGGTCGCCGACGCCGTCGTGGACCACTACCTGGAGGTGGCGACGGAGCTGGGGACCGACCTGGAGGAGCTGGAGGCGGAGGTGTTCTCGCCGGACGGCGGCGGTTCGGGGGGCACCGCGTCCCGGATCTACACCTTCAAGCGGCAGATCCTGGAGTTCCGCCGGGCCACCGTCCCGCTCTCGATGCCGCTGACCCGGCTCGCGGGCGTGGGGGCGTACGGCGGGACGGTGCCGTTCGTGAACGACCGGGCGCGGCCCTTCTTCCGGGACGTCAACGACCATCTCGCGCGCGTGAACGAGTCGGTGGAGGGCCTGGACCGGCTGGTGTCGGACGTCCTGTCGGCGCATCTCGCGCAGATGAGCGTCCGGCAGAACGACGACATGCGGAAGATCTCCGCGTGGGCGGCCATGGCCGCGGTCCCCACGATGATCGCGGGGATCTACGGCATGAACTTCGAGCACATGCCCGAGCTGCACTGGGTGTGGTCGTACCCGGCGGTGATCGCGGTGATGGGCGTCCTGGAGGTGCTGTTGTACCGGACGTTCAAGCGCCGGGGCTGGCTGTAGGCGCTCTTCTCGTGGGCGGTCAGGCGAACTCGGGGGCCGAGGTGGCGGGGCCGCCCAGGGCGTCGCGGCGTTCCGGCATCCTCAGGGAGACCATGCGGCGCCAGCCCGCGGCGCGCTCGTAGGCGTAGGCGCCGTGGATGCCGGCGGCGAGGACCGCCGACTTCGCGCGCGACCAGCCGAGGATGCGTCCCATGTGGGCCATCACGGCGAGGCTGACGTCGCGGTAGACGCGGATCTCGGCCAGCGCGCACTCCCGGAGCGTGTGCTGGATCGCGCGGCCGTGTCCGGCGTACGCGAAGCGCAGGAGTTCCTCGTGGCAGTAGGCGAGGTGGTTGTCCTCGTCGTTCGAGATCATCTTGACCGCCCGGCCCAGGTCGGGGTGGTCGGCGAAGTGCTTGCGCAGCAGTTCCATCTGCTCGGAGGCGCGCTGTTCGGTGACCCGGCTGTGGGCGAGGTAGGTGACGATGTCCTGCACGGTGAGCGGCTCGTCGCTCTTGAGCTTCTCGTGGGCGAGGCCGATGCCGTGCTTCTCCAGGAGCATCGTGTAGTCCGTCTCGGGCGGGACGGGGACGGGGTCGAGACGGCGCTTCTTCATCAGCGCGTGGAAGATCCGCCCGTGCTTGTCCTCGTCCGCGCCGTGCCGGGTGATCTTGGGGGCGAGTTCGCGCTCGCTCCGCGGCACCAGCGCGGCGATACGGGCGTTCTCCCAGCCGCCCTGCGACTCCCCGCTGGCCGCGATGGAGCAGAACAGCCGGAAGGACTCGTCGTTGTCGAGGATCTCCTGGAACAGACTCTTGGCCGAAAGCATCGTGGGCACCTCTCTGCCGGACTCCGCGGCAATCCGCAAAGAAAGAGTCAAATGCGGCGAGAGGGGTGCTGCAACAGCTGTGTCGGACAACTCCGCCAAAAGGAGGACCACCGGGGTCACGTCGGGGCGTAACCACGCGGGCGTGAGCGCGTTGGTTCACGTGACGGCCGTGGCGGGGAAGACCCTCGAGCCCCCACCACGGCCGTAGAGCATTCCTGAGGCGCGTTGTCGCCCTTTATGCGAGTCCGGCGCGCTCCAGGGCCTCGGTGCCGGCGCGGAGTGCGGCGAGGCGCTCGTCGAGCGTGAAGCCCGCGGGGGCCAGGGTCAGGGTGGTGACGCCGGCCGCCGCGTACTCCTTCATCCGGTCCGCGATGCGGTCCACCGAGCCGAGCAGCGCCGTCTTGTCGATCAGGTCGTGCGGGACGGCGGCCGCCGCGCCGTCCTTGTCGCCCGCCAGGTACTTGTCCTGGATCTCCTCGGCCGCCGCCTCGAAGCCCATGCGCCGGGCGAGCTGGTTGTAGAAGTTCTGCTTGCGGCTGCCCATACCGCCCACATAGAGCGCGGTGTAGGGGCGGAAGGTGTCGGCGAGGGTGGTGACGTCCTTGTCCTCGCCGAGGGCGAGCGGGAGGGTCGGCGCGATGTCGAACCCGTCGAGGGTCTTGCCGGCCTTCTCACGGCCCGCCCGCAGGTACTGGATCGCGGTCTCCTCCAGGTGCTCGGCGGAGGGGAAGATCAACAGGGCGCCGTCGGCGATCTCGCCGGTCTGCTCCAGGTTCTTCGGGCCGATCGCGGCGATGTACAGCGGGATGTGCTCACGCTCCGGGTGCACGGTCAGCTTGATCGGCTTGCCGGGGCCGCCGGGCAACGGCAGCGTCCAGTGCTGCCCCTCGTAGGACAGCCGCTCGCGCGACATGGCCTTGCGCACGATCTCGACGTACTCACGCGTGCGTGCCAGCGGCTTGTCGAACTTGACGCCGTACCAGCCCTCGGAGACCTGCGGCCCCGAGACGCCGAGGCCGAGCCGGAAGCGGCCGCCGGAGAGCGAGTCGAGGGTGGCGGCGGTCATCGCGGTCATCGCCGGCTGGCGGGCCGGGATCTGGAAGATGGCCGAGCCGACGTCGATGCGCTCGGTCTGGGCGGCGACCCAGGTGAGCACGGTGGCCGCGTCCGAGCCGTAGGCCTCGGCGGCCCAGCAGACGGCGTATCCGAGCCGGTCGGCCTCCTGGGCGACGGCGAGATTGTCCGCGTCCATTCCGGCGCCCCAGTAGCCGAGGTTGATCCCGAGCTGCATGGCCGATTCCCCTTACCGATCAGTAACGTCCCTTGCTCGCAGACCTTAGCGTGACAGGGCTCAGCGGGGCAGGTCGCGGCCCGGGCCCGGTGACCGGACGGCAATTCGCCGTGCACCTGTGGGAATCCGTTGTCCACAGGCCCCCACGCGACAGGTTCTGGCCAGTAATCTCGGCGTTCATGGAGCAGAGGCATCTCGGCCGTACCGGCCTGCGCGTGTCCCGCATCGGACTCGGCACCCTCACCTGGGGCAGGGACACCGACGAGCACGACGCGGCGGACCTCCTGAAAACGTTCTGGGAGGCGGGCGGGACCCTCGTCGACACGGCGGACGTGTACGGCGACGGGGAGGCCGAGTACCTGCTCGGACGCCTCATAGAAGGGCTGGTCCCGCGCCGGGACCTGGTCATCTCCACGAAGGCCGGCAGTGTCGCCGACCCGGACCGCCGGGTCGACGGCTCGCGCGGGCATCTGCTCTCCGCGCTGGACGACTCACTGGCCCGGCTCGGCACGGACTACGTCGACCTCTGGCACATCCACTCCTACGACCCCCGCACCCCGCTGGAGGAGACGCTCCAGGCCCTCGACCTGGCCGTCAGCAGCGGCCGCGCCCGCTATGCCGGGGTCTCCAACTTCTGCGGCTGGCAGCTCGCCAAGGCGGGCACCTGGCAGCTGGCGACACCCGGGACGCGGACCCGGCTGGCCGCCACACAGCTGGAGTACTCGCTGCTGCAGCGCGGGATCGAGCGCGAGGTGCTGCCGGCCGCGCTGGACCTGGGCATCGGCCTGCTGCCGTCCTCGCCGCTGGGACGCGGGGTGCTGACGGGCAAGTACCGCGGGAACACCACGCCGGCCGACTCTCGGGGGGCCTCGGAGCACATGGCGCCCTTCGTCGCGCCCTACCTCGACGACATGGCCGGCCACATCGTGGACGCGGTGGCCACGGCGGCCGACGGGCTCGCGGTGACGCCGCTCCAGGTGGCCCTCGCGTGGGTCCGGGACCGGCCGGGAGTGGCCGCGCCGATCGTCGGCGCGCGCAACTCGCAGCAGCTCACGGCGGCATTGTCAGTGGAGGCCCTTAGTCTTCCTGACGAGATCTGCCGGGCGCTCGACGATGTGTCGGCGCCCGTGCACCGCTATCCCGATCACGACTGGAGCACGCTGTGAGCACGGAGCCGGAGCCCACGGAGACGACCGACCCGGGCACGCGGGACACCGCGACGGAGCCGGACGGCACGGGGGGCGCGCCGGGAGCGGAGTCCGAGGGCGAGGTGGCGAGCGCCGAGGGCGGCACGGGCGGCGGTGCGGGCGGTGACTCCGCCGGTGCCCAGGAGCCGGGGACTGGCGTGGGCGTGACCGGCGTGGCTCCGGGCGCCGGCGGAGCGAGTCCGGGCGAAGGCGGCAACGCCGGTTCCGAGGACGGCGCGGACGTGAGCGGGGAGGCCGCGGACGGCGACGTCTCGGGGGCGGGCGAGCCCGGTGAACCGGACGGCGGTGACGCGGACGGTGCCGACAAGGCGCGGTTGTCCGAGGCCGAGGCGGAGCTCGCGGCGCAGCGGGTCGAGCGGGAGCGGATCGCGCGGCGGAAGGCCGAGAAGCAGGGGCCCGTGGAGAGCGGCGCCAAGCTCAGCGGGAAGGCCGCCGATCTGCTCGCCGCCGTACGGGCCGTGGAGAGCGGGGCCAAGCCCGTGGCCGCCGTCTTCAGTGAGCCCGAGCCACCGCGCCGGCCCGCGCAGGAGCCGGGTCCGGGCCGGCCGGTGTCGGCTGCGGCCGGGAGCGGCGACGCCACCGGTGCGGGCGGCGCTCTCCGTGGCGCTGGTTCCCCAGGCGTCACCGGATCCGTCGGGGGGCCGTCGTCGGACACCGTGGCGGCCGTCCGGAGCGTGCTGGCCGAGGGCGGCGCGCCGGAAGTCCTCGCGTCGCAGGTCGCCGCGGTTCTCGGGGACGGCGCGGAGGGCGAGCTGCGGGCGGATCCCTGGCAGTTGCTGCGGGTCACCGGCGTACGGCCCGAGCAGGCCGACGGGTTCGCGCGGGCGCTGCTCGGCGCGGACTGCGCACCCGACGACGAGCGGCGGGGCCGGGCGGTCACCGTCTGGCTGCTGGAGCAGGCGGCCCTCGCCGGGCACACCGCGCTGGAGATGCCCGCCCTGGTCACCGCGCTGGGCCGGCAGGGCGTGCCGGACGCCGACGCGGCCGTACAGAGCACGATCGCCGAGGCCGAGGCCCTGGTCTTCCAGGACGCCCTCGACCCGACCGCCCCGGAGCCCGAGGGGGACGACGAGGAGGAGACGGCGCGGCCGGTCCGGATCCTGGTGGGCCTGGAGCGGTGCGCCCTCGCGGAGGAGAGCCTCGCCGACGGACTGGCCCGGCTGATCAACTCCGTGCCGAAGGAGGACGGTTCGGCCGAGGACTGGGAGCGCGCCGCGGCCTCGGGCTCGGGCTCGGCCGCCGAGCTGATCCGCGCGGTCGCGGCGGGCGGCCTGGTCCTTCACACCGGCGGTGAGGCCTCCCTGGCGGAACCGGCGGCGCTGCTGACGGCGGCACGGGGGCTGGGGCTGCGGGCGTGGGCGGCGACCCACAGCCCCCTGGGCCGCGACCGCTTCGGCGCCCTGCTCGAAACGGACTCCCCCGGTCCGGCCCGGCAGGTCGCCACCGTCGCCGGTCTCCTCTCCGGTGCCGAAGGGCCCGGCCGGGACGCCGACGGGGCGTTCGACCTCGACCTGCTCGTGGTGCTCGACGCACCCCAGCTGGACGTCGAGACGGCCGCGCTGCTCGTGGAGTCGTTGCCGGACGGGGCGCGGCTGGTGCTGGGCGGGGATCCGGCGGTGCTGTGGTCGGCGGGGCCCGGGAGAGTGTTCGCCGATCTGCTCGCCGCGCGGATCTGCCCGCAGGTCGCCTCACGCGTGCCCGATCCCGGACCGCTGGGCGAGCTGGTCTCCGGCATCGGCATCGGTGAGCTGAACCAGGTCGAGGCACCCGGCAAGGAGATCGTGATCGTGCCGGTGCGGGACGCGGGCGAGGCCGTGCACCGGACCGTGCAGCTGGTCGCGGACTCGGTGCCACGGGCGATCGGCGTCCCGGCCGAGGAGACCCAGGTGATCACCCCGGGCCATGGCGGTGCCGCCGGCACCCGTGCGCTCAACGCGGCCCTGAAGGAGCGCCTCAACCCCGGCCCCGGCCGCTTCGGCGGTTTCGACCCCGGCGACCGCATCGCGTACTCCCCCACCCCAGGCCGTACGATCCCCGGCCACGTGGTGAAGGCCGACACGGAAGGCCTGCACCTGACCTGCGCCGGCGAGCCCGTCGTCGTACCGAAGGAGCGGGTGGAGCAGTCCGTACGCCACGGCTGGGCCCTGACCGCACACCAGGCGGTGGGCGGCCGCTGGCCCGCGGTGGTGGCGGTACTGCCGGGCGACGCCACCCAGGCCCTGACCCGCCCCTGGGTCTACACGGCCTTCGGCAGGGCGTCCCGCCACCTCTCCGTGGTCCACGGCGCGGACCAGGCCCTCGCGAGGGCGGTCTCCGAGATCCCGGCCAAGCCCCGCACGACGCGCCTACCGACCCTCCTGGCAACACCAACGGCCACCTGACGCGCCCTGAAGGGGCGCGGGGCTGTATCTGATATGCGGCTCCGCCGCGCGGGCGCGACCAGCCCCCTACACACCCGCAGACCGACGACCACGGACAGACAACGGCGGTCCCGGAGATCAAACCTCCGGGACCGCCGTCATATGGCCTCAGCGTCGATCCAGATCCAACGGCTCCAGATCCTCGTCCTCAAGATCGACCTCGTCGGCATCGTCGAACACCGCACTGACGTCGAACCGACACACCACCCGCTCCACGTCGACCTGCTCGAACGGCGCCTCCAGCCACTCCCCCGGCTCGGCCGGTTCATCCGCCGCGGTCACCCACAGCGTGGAGTCGCCCTCCTCCAGACCGAACTCCTTGTGCCGGGAGGCGATCTCGTCGGGCTCGAACTCGCCGAACAGCACCTCCAACGCGCCGTGCACCGTGCCGGAGGCCTCCGTGCCGAGGCCCTCGTCGGCCGCCTCGACCCGCTGGGCCTGCGCCAGCAACCGCTGGGGCTCCACCACGGCGTAGTCACGGCGGATCATCACGCTCAGCGCGTTCGGCTCCTCGGGGCCCGTGTACGGCGGGGTGTCCTCCGCGCCGGGGATCTCGAAGGGGGTGACCTCGTCATAGCGGTCGTAGAGCAGCTCGTCGTACACCTCGGCGGCCGCGGCCAGTTCGTTGAAGGCCTCGTAGACGGCGGGGTCGTCCTCCCCCGACCTGCGTTCGACCGCGGCCAGGTGGCGGTCGAGCGCGGTCTTGACCGCCTCGGCGGCGGCACGTACCTCGGCAGCGGTGGGCTGCACAGCATCAGACATAGTGCAGACGCTATCCGTACCGGGCCCCGGACCGCACAATAGATGCGATGCCGGAATACGAATTTGTCGACGTGTACGTACCGCGCGGGGTCTCCCGCAAGGACGCCACACGTCTGCTGACGGACCATGCCGAGTACGGACACTGGGAGTTGGACCGACTGAGCCTCATGCGCGACGGCAGCCGCAGGGTGCGGTTGCGCCGGCGGATCATCCGCCAGGTGCGTGCCACGTGGTGAGACAGGACGAACGGAGCGGGCCCCGCCGCGGCGGGGCCCGCTCCGTTTCAGGAGTTGCCCGTCAGGCCGAGGCGCGCGCCTTGCGGTAGAGGACCGCCCCCGCGAGCAGTGCTCCGGCGCCGACCGGGAGGGCCAGGCCGATCGGCAGGTCGCTGCCGGTCTGGGCGAGCTGTGCGCTGCCCAGGGGCTGGGTCACGGTCTGGGTGCCGGGGTGGTTGCCGTGCGTGCCGCCGCCCGGGGTCTCGGCGCCCGGGCCGGGCGGAGTGACCGAGGTCCCGGGGGGACCGGGCTCCACCGGGTTCCCGAGGTTGCCCGGAGTGCTCGGGTTGCCGGGCTGCTCGGGCGACCCGGGCGGGGTCTGGTGCTGACCGCCGCCGCAGTCGTTGCCCATCGCGGGGTTGCCGATGCCGATGAGGTCGACGCTGTTGCCGCAGACGTTCACCGGAGCGTCGATCGGCACCTCGACGTGGTTGCCCGACCCCACGCCGGGCGAGCCGCCCGTGTGCCCACCGGCGTGCGAGCCCCCGGAGCCCCCAGAGCCCCCGGAACCACCGGAGCCTCCGGAACCACCGTGCCCGTGACCACCGTGGCTCCCGTGACCACCGTGGCCCGAGGAGCCCCCCGAGTCGCCGTATCCGCCCGACGACCCGTTGCCGCCGCCCCTGGTGCCGCCCTTGCCGCCGCTCTTGTTGCCGCAGCTGTTGCCCATCGCCGGGTTGAGGACCCCGACGACGTCCACGGTGTTGCCGCAGGCGTTGACCGGCGCGTGCACCGGCGCGGAGACCGTGTTGCCCGACAGGACGCCGGGTGAGTTCGTGCTCGATCCGCTCGCGCCCGAGTCGGCGTGGGCGGCGCCTCCGGCGGCGGCGATCACGCCGGTCGCGGCCGCCACTGTCATCAGGCCCTTGCGGGTGACTTGTCGCATGTACTGATTCCCTGCTTTCGACCTTGTCTCGAAATACCGCTTGCTCGGCGGCACTGTTCTTTTCGAAAAGGCCGGTCGGCCCCGGAGCGCATGGCGTGCGCTCCGGGGCCGACGGGCTCAACCCTGTTAACTAAGGGCGAGGCACAACATCACTGGTTGATGCAGGTGTTGCCGAAGGCGGGGTTCAGCACGCCGATCACGGAGACCGTGTTGCCGCAGACGTTCACCGGGATGTGAACGGGAACCTGGACGACGTTGCCGGACAGAACACCCGGGGAGCCCACAGCGGCACCCTGCGCTCCAGCGTCGGCGACGGCAAGGCCCGCGCCCGCGAGAACCAGGCCACCAGTGGCAGCCGCAGCGGCGACGACCTTCTTGATCATTATTCCTCCTTGTTGGCAATGCGATCCCAAGTAGCGGATCGCATCACCTGTAACGAGGAGGGAGTAATGGAGCTACGAGCTTATGAGCGCATTCATCCTTCTCAGTCGATCTCGCACACCCAGGCGATAAACCGCGTCAACTCGCGTCGATGAAACGGTCGAGAACGCGCACGCCGAACTTCAGGCCGTCCACCGGCACCCGCTCGTCGACACCGTGGAACATGCCGGCGAAGTCCAGCTCCGGGGGCAGCTTGAGCGGCGCGAAGCCGAAGCCGCGGATGCCGAGCTCGTCGAAGGACTTGGCGTCGGTGCCGCCGGAGAGCATGTAGGGGATCGCCTTGGCGGCCGGGTCCTCGGCGACCAGCGCGGACTGCATCGCGTCCACGAGCGCGCCGTCGAAGGTGGTCTCCACGGCCTTGTCGGAGTGCACGTCCTCACGCCTGACCTTGGGGCCGAGGATCTTGTCGAGGTCGGCCAGGAACTCCTCCTCGAAGCCGGGCAGGAAACGCCCGTCGACGTGTGCGGTGGCCTCGCCCGGGATGACGTTGACCTTGTAGCCGGCGCCGAGCTGGGTGGGGTTGGCGGTGTTGCTGAGGGTCGCGCCGATGAGCTTGGCGATACCGCCGAGCCGGGCGAGTGTGCCCTCCATGTCCTCCGGGTCCAGCTCGGTGCCGAGCGCGTCGCCGAGCTCGTCGAGGAAGGCCCGGGTGGTCTTGGTCACGCGGACGGGGAACTTGTGCCGGCCGAGCCGCGCCACGGCCTCCGACAGTTCGGTGATGGCGTTGTCCCGGTGGATCATCGAGCCGTGCCCGGCGGTGCCGGCCACCGTCAGCTTCATCCAGTGCATGCCCTTCTCGGCCGTCTGGATCAGGTAGAGCCGGCGCTGCTCGTTCACGGTGAAGGAGAAGCCGCCCACCTCGCTGATCGCCTCGGTGACGCCCTCGAAGAGGTCGGGGTGGTTGTCGACGAGGTGCCGGGCGCCGAACGTGCCGCCCGCCTCCTCGTCGGCGAGGAACGCGAGGACGATGTCCCGCGGAGGCCTGCGCCCGCTGCGCAGACGGTCGCGGACGACCGCCAGGGTCATCGCGTCCATGTCCTTCATGTCGACGGCGCCCCGGCCCCAGACACAGCCGTCGGCGACCTCGCCCGAGAAGGGGTGGTGGGTCCAGTCCTGCGCGTTGGCCGGTACGACGTCGAGGTGGCCGTGGATCAGCAGGGCGGGCCGGGACGGGTCCTCGCCCGCGATCCGGGCCACCGTGGAGGCGCGGCCCGGGTGCGACTCGAAGATCTGCGGGTCGAGGCCCACTTCGGCGAGCTTGCCGGCGACCCACTCGGCCGCCTTGCGCTCGCCCGGCCCTGAGTGGTCGCCGTAGTTGCTGGTGTCGAACTGGATCAGCTCGCGGCAGAGGTCCACGACCTCGTCCTCGCCGGTGACGGTCCTGGCCGTGTCCGTCTCGCTCACGCTGCTTCCTCCCGCTGTCTCTGCTGGTGGTTCCCCTCATCCTCTCCCCGCGAAGCGGTCCGCCCAAGACCGGGCCCGGCCCGTCACACGCCGTTCACGCACGACCCGGGACGGGGACGGGGGGTGATCGGGCCCCCTCGAAAGCCTGGTAATGTTTCCTTCGTCGCCGCGGGGGAAACCCCGCACGACAGACACCTTGTCCGGGTGGCGGAATGGCAGACGCGCTAGCTTGAGGTGCTAGTGCCCTTTATCGGGCGTGGGGGTTCAAGTCCCCCCTCGGACACCAACAAACGGTGCTGACCGCTTCGCGGTCGGCACCGTTTTCTTTTGCCCTGGGGCAGGCACGGGCAGGCACTCCTCACGCACGGTGTGGGCGATCTCTCTCGGGAGTGAAAACCCCAGGTCACAGCCTTTCCGGTGCTCGTGAACAGCCCCGAACGGCCCTCCCGTATGGCCGATCAGGCGGCACGGACCTAGCTTCGTACTAAAATTTCCGGCTTGTTACGAGCTGGAGCCGGACAACCCCAGGCAGACCTGCGGGCCCGCCAGCGCCCCGGAGGCTCCGGGATCGAGACGCGAGGACCGATGGCAGCGATACACGAGAGCAGTGCTCTCGGCCTGCTCAACGAAGAGTTCGGCGCAGAGATCCGTGAAGAGTTCGGCGACACCGCCCGTTTCTCCGGGGGCCCCGCCGCCTCCCCCCGCACGCTCGTCGACGTCTTCGACGCATCCGTACGCTCCTACCCCGACGAGCTCGCCCTGGACGACGGGACGACCCGGCTCACCTACCGCGCGCTCGCCGTGGAGGTGGAGCGGCTGCGGCGACGGCTCGGTGCGGCGGGGGTCGGGCGCGGCGACCGGGTGGGCGTCCGGGTGCCGTCCGGCACCAACGACCTGTACGTCGCGATCCTCGCCGTACTCGCCGCCGGTGCCGCCTATGTCCCCGTCGATGCCGAGGACCCCGACGAGCGGGCCGAGCTGGTGTTCGGGGAGGCGGAGGTGCGGGCCGTGGTCGGCGCCGGGCACGAGCTGACCGTCAACGGGCGCAGTGACTCCCCCGCCGCCAGGCCCGGCATCGAACACGACGCGTGGATCATCTTCACCTCCGGTTCCACCGGCAAGCCCAAGGGCGTCGCCGTCTCGCACCGCAGCGCCGCCGCCTTCGTGGACGCCGAGGCCGCGCTGTTCCTCACCGACGACCCCATCGGTCCCGGTGACAGGGTCATGGCGGGGCTGTCGGTCGCCTTCGACGCCTCGTGCGAGGAGATGTGGCTGGCGTGGCGGTACGGGGCCTGTCTGGTGCCGGTGCCGCGTTCGCAGGTCAGGAGCGGCGCGGACCTCGGGCCCTGGCTCGTGGAGCAGGAGATCACCGTCGTCTCCACCGTGCCGACGCTCGCCGCGCTGTGGGAGCCCGAGACCCTCAACGACGTACGGCTGCTGATCTTCGGCGGTGAGGCCTGCCCGCCCGAGCTGGTGCAGCGGCTGGTCACCGAGGGGCGCGAGGTGTGGAACACCTACGGGCCCACCGAGGCGACGGTGGTGGCCTGTGCCTCGCTCATGAGCGGCGAGGAGCCCATTCGGATCGGGCTGCCGCTGGACGGCTGGGAGCTGGCCGTCGTCGACGAGGCCGGGGATCCCGTGCCGATGGGTGCGAGCGGGCAGCTGGTGATCGGCGGGGTCGGGCTGGCCCGGTACCTGGACGCCGAGAAGGACGCGGAGAAGTACGCACCGCTGAAGTCACTGGGCTGGGAGCGGGCGTACCGCAGCGGTGACCTCGTGAAGGCCGAGCCCGAGGGGCTCGTCTTCCTCGGGCGGGCCGACGAGCAGATCAAGCTCGGCGGCCGGCGGATCGAGCTCGGTGAGGTCGACGCGGCCCTGCAGGCGCTGCCCGGGGTCGCGGGAGCGGCCGCCGCCGTGCGCACCGCCCGCAGCGGCAACCAGCTCCTCGTCGGGTACGTCGTCACTCAGGAAGGCTGGGACCAGGCGGCGGCCGTGGAGAAGCTGCGGGCCGAACTGCCCGCCGCGCTCGTGCCGTTGCTCGCTCCCGTCGAGGACCTGCCGACCCGGACCTCCGGCAAGGTGGACCGCAACGCGCTGCCCTGGCCGCTGGAGGGGCTCGAAACCGGCGGTCCCGCGGAGGAGTTGTACGGCACCGAGGCGTGGCTCGCCGAGCAGTGGGCCGAGGTCCTCGGCATCCCGGTCTCCAGTGCCCGCGACGACTTCTTCGCGATCGGCGGCTCCAGTCTGGCCGCCGCCCAGTTGACCACCCGGCTGCGCACCCGCTATCCGAGCGCGGCCGTCCTCGACATCTACCAGCAGCCCACGCTGCGGAAGTTGGCCCGGCGTCTTGAGGAGTCCGCGCAGGACGACGGGGCGGCGCGGACGATCGCGCCGGTTCCGGTCAGGGCCCAGGCGATCCAACTCCTCGTGCTGCTCCCCCTGTTCACGCTGATGGGGCTGCGCTGGCTGGTGCCGCTGGCCGCGCTCGGGAACGTCCTGCCGTACTCCTGGCTGCCGTCCGCCTCGTGGTGGCTGGTCGGGGCCGGTGCCCTGCTGCTCTTCAGTCCGCCCGGACGGCTCGCTCTCGCGGCCGGCGGCGCTCGGCTGCTGCTGCGCGGCCTCCAGCCCGGCCGGTACCCGCGCGGTGGCAGCGTCCACCTGCGGCTGTGGACCGCCGAGCGGCTCGCGGAGTTCACCGGGGCGACCTCGCTGACCGGCTCCTGGCTTGAGCGGTACGCCCGCGCCCTGGGCGCCAAGATCGGTCCGGACGTGGACCTGCACTCGCTGCCGCCGGTCACCGGCATGCTCAAGCTGGGCCGGGGCGCGGCCGTGGAGTCCGAGGTGGACCTGTCCGGCTGGTGGCTGGACGGCGACCGGCTGGAGATCGGCCAGGTCAAGGTGGGTGCGCACGCCGTCGTCGGCACGCGCAGCATGCTCTTCCCGGGCGCCCGGGTCGGCAAGCGGGCCGAGGTGGCGCCGGGTTCGGCGGTCACCGGGCAGATCCCGACCGGTCAGCGCTGGGCGGGGGCGCCCGCGGTCAAGCTCGGCAAGGCCAAGCGCAACTGGCCGAAGGAGCGGCCGGCGCGGGGCACGTACTGGCGGGTGATGTACGGCATCACAGGGCTCGCGCTCAGCGCACTCCCCGTGCTGGCGGGCGGCGCCGCGTTCCTGGTGGCCCGGCCTTTCATCGCCGGGGACGCTCCGCTCCGGGGTGCCCTGGAAGCCCTCGTCCCGGCCACGCTCGGCTTCGGGCTGGCGTACGCGCTGCTGCTCCTGGTCGCCGTACGGCTGCTGAGTCTGGGGCTGCGCGAGGGGACGTATCCGACGCACGGCCGGGTCGGGTGGCAGGCGTGGACCGTGACGCAGCTGATGGACCGCTCGCGCGAGACGCTGTTCCCGCTGTACGCCGGTCTGGTCACGCCGGTGTGGCTGCGCCTGCTGGGGATGCGGATCGGGCGGGGTGCCGAGGTGTCAACCGTGCTGGCGCTGCCTAGTCTGACGACGGTCGGCGAGGGCGCGTTCCTGGCGGACGACACGCTGACCGCGCCGTACGAGCTGGGGGGCGGCTGGGTCAGGATCGGGCGTGCGGAGATCGGGCGGCGGGCGTTCCTCGGGAACTCGGGGATGACCGCGCCGGGGCGGAGTGTGCCGGACGGCGGGCTGGTCGGGGTGCTGTCGGCGACGCCGAAGAAGGCCAAGAAGGGCACGTCGTATCTGGGGCTGCCGCCGGTGAAGCTGCCGCGCAGTGCGGCCGACAACGACCAGAGCCGGACGTACGAGCCCTCGGCGGGGCTGCTGTGGGGGCGCGGGCTGGTGGAGCTGTGCCGGATCCTGCCGGTGTTCTGCTCGGCGGGGCTCGCCGTGCTGACGATCGCCGCACTGTGCGTGCTGGGGCCGTGGGCCTGGCTGCTCGCCGGTGTGGTGCTGCTCGCGGCCGGTGTGCTGGCGGGGCTGGTGTCGATGGTCGCGAAGTGGCTGCTGGTCGGGCGGCACCGCAGCGGGGAGCACCCGCTGTGGAGCGGCTTCGTGTGGCGCAACGAGCTCGCGGACACCTTCGTCGAGGTGCTGGCGGTGCCGTGGCTGGCGGGGTCCGTGCCCGGTACGCCGGTGCTGACGGCGTGGCTGCGGGGGCTCGGCGCCCGGATCGGCAAGGGCGTCTGGGTGGAGAGCTACTGGCTGCCGGAGACCGATCTGGTGACGCTGGAGGACGCGGCGACCGTGAACCGTGGCTGTGTGCTCCAGACCCACCTCTTCCACGACCGGATCTTGCGGACGGATACTGTTGTTCTCCGTGAGGGCGCCACGCTGGGCCCTGGCGGGATCGTGCTGCCCGGCAGCACGATCGGGGCCCGCACCACGCTGGGTCCCGCGTCGCTCGTCATGGCCGCGGAGTCCGTCCCGGACGACACCCGCTGGCTCGGCAACCCGATCGAGGCATGGCGGCCCTGAACGCGGGCCACTCGGAGTCGGTGAGCGGTGTACCGGCGGATCCGAGTGGCGGCGCAGCGCAGGGAGCGGAAGCGGCAGTGGCAGTTCAGCAGGCGGCGGGTTCGGACCCGTACTTCCCGGACCACGGTGACGCCCGGTACCGGGTGCACCGCTACGAGCTCGCGCTGGACTACCGCCCGGCCCCCAACCGGCTGGCCGGGAGCGCCCGGATCAACGCGATAGCGGGGCGCTCGCCGCTTGCCGAGTTCATGCTCAACCTGTCCGACTTCAAGGTCGGCCGGGTGCGGGTGGACGGCCGGCCGGCGCACTACACGCACCGGGGCGGGAAGCTGCGTGTCAAGCCCGCCAAGGCGGTGCGGCCCGGGGCCGCGTTCACCGTCGAGGTGCACTGGTCGGGCAACCCCAAGCCGGTCGGCAGTCCCTGGGGCGGGCTCGGCTGGGAGGAACTGGAGGACGGGGCGCTGGTGGCGAGCCAGCCGATCGGGGCGCCGTCCTGGTACCCGTGCAACGACCGGCCCGCCGACAAGGCGTCGTACCAGATCTCGATCACCACGCCGTCCGCGTACGCGGTCGTGGCGGGCGGCAGACTGCTGACGCGTACGACCCGTGCCTCGACCACGACCTGGGTGTACGAGCAGGCCGCGCCCACCTCCAGCTATCTCGTCGGTCTTTCGATCGGGAAGTACCAGACGGTCCTGCTCGGCGATCCGGGCCCCGGCGGGGTGCCGCAGCACGGGCACATCCCGGCGCATCTACTGCCGGAGTTCTCACGGGACTTCGCGCGGCAGCCGCAGATGATGGAGCTGTTCCAGGAGCTGTTCGGGCCGTATCCGTTCGACGAGTACGCGGTCGTCGTCACGGAGGAGGAGCTCGATGTGCCCGTGGAGGCCCAGGGGTTGTCGCTGTTCGGCGCCAACCACGTGGACGGGGCCCGGGGTTGGGAGCGGCTGGTTGCGCACGAGCTGGCGCACCAGTGGTTCGGCAACAGCGTGTCCATCGCGGACTGGCGGCACATCTGGCTGAACGAGGGGTTCGCCAAGTACGCCGAGTGGCTGTGGTCGGAGCGCTCGGGTGGCCGTACGGCCCAGCAACTGGCCGCCGCCGCGCACCGGTTGCTGTCCTCGCTGCCCCAGGATCTGCGGCTCGCCGACCCGGGCCGCAAGTCGATGTTCGACGACCGGCTCTACGAGCGTGGCGGGCTCACCGTGCACTCGGTGCGCTGCGCGATGGGTGACGAGGCGTTCTTCCGGATGCTGCGCGGCTGGGCCGGGCTGCACCGGGGCGGGGCGGTGACCACCTCGACGTTCACGGCTCATGTGAACCGGTTCGCGGACGAGCCGCTGAACGGGCTGTTCGACGCATGGGTGTACGGGGCGGAACTGCCGGCACTGCCGACGCTGGGTCCGGCGCGGCCGGCGCATCCGCCGACCAACACCGGCACGGTGCAGCCGTGACCCGACGTGCCGCACGGCAGCGGCCCACCTGCCCTTGCGGTCTTCAGGAGACGTACGACGACTGCTGCGGCCGCTTCCACCGGGGCGAGTCGGCGGCACCCACCGCCGAGGCGCTCATGCGGTCGCGCTACAGCGCCTTCGTGAAACTGGAGCGGGACTACCTGCTGCGCACCTGGCACCCCCGGACCCGCCCCGGCTCACTGGACCTCGACACGGGCATGCGCTGGACCGGGCTCGAGATCCTGGACACGACCGACGGTTCGACCTTCCACGCCACCGGCACGGTGACGTTCCGGGCCTCGTTCAAGGGTGGTTCGCTGCACGAGCGCAGCCGTTTCGAGCGGGTCGACGGGGCCTGGGTGTACGTCGACGGGGAGATCGGCGACTGACTGGACTACGGCGCCAGGATGTCGAGTTCGTGCAGGGCGCCCACCGCGATCTCGCGGGTCAGTTCCTCCGCGTGGCCCGCGTCGCCCGCGCGGATCGCCTCGGCGAGGCGGACGTGGAGCGTGACGGCGGCCGGGTCGGGGTCCTCGAACATGACCTCGTGATGGGTGCGGCCGGTGAGGACCTCGGCGACGAGGTCGCCCAGATGGGCGAACATCTCGTTGCCGGAGGCGTTGAGGATCACGCGGTGGAACGCGATGTCGTGGAAGAGGTAGCCCTCAAGGCGGTGGCCCTTGGAGTTGGCGACCATGCCGAGCGCGCACTCGGTGAGTTCGGCGCACTGCTCGGCGGTCGCGTTCTTGGCGGCCAGGCCCGCGGCCACCGGCTCGACCGCCGAGCGCAGCACGGTCAGGGAGCGCAGTTGCTGAGGTCGATCGGCGCCGGCCAGCCGCCAGCGGATCACCTGGGGGTCGTACACGTTCCACTCGGCCTTGGGCCGGACCGTCACGCCGACGCGGCGGCGGGACTCGACCAGGTGCATGGACTCCAGGACCCGGACCGCCTCGCGCATCACCGAGCGTGAGACGTCGAAGCGCTGGGCGAGTTCGTCGGTACGCAGAACGCTGCCCGGCGGGTACTCACCCGCGGTGATGGCGGGGCCGAGGGACTCCAGTACCTGGCCGTGCAGCCCCCGGCCCGATGTGCTCATGCACTCAGAGTACGGGGCGCGTCACACCACCAAAAAGTCAGACTTATTTGTCACAGGGTCTTGAATTCGTCGTACCTAATCGGTTTCAGTTGCGTCGACATCACCTGTCGAAGACGAAACCAGACAGTGAGGCAGCGATGAGTACCCCCCATGTCGTCGTGGTCATGGGCGTCGCGGGCACCGGGAAGACCACCATCGGTCCCCTGCTCGCGGCCCGGCTCGGCGTTCCGTACGCGGAGGGCGACGACTTCCACCCGCCGGCCAACATCGCCAAGATGTCGGCGGGCACCCCGCTCACCGACGAGGACCGGTGGCCGTGGCTCGACGCCATCGGCTCCTGGGCGCACGGACGGGCGGGGCTCGGCGGGGTGGTCAGCTGCTCGGCGCTGAAGCGGTCGTACCGCGACCGGCTGCGGGCCGAGGCACCCGGGGTCGTCTTTGTGCACCTGGCGGGCGACCGCGCCCTCATCGAGGACCGCATGGCGCACCGGCAGGGGCACTTCATGCCCACCGCGCTGCTGGACTCGCAGTTCGCCACGCTCCAGCCTCTCCAGGAGGACGAGGCCGGGGTCGCGGTGGACGTGTCCGGCAGTCCGGAGGAGATCACCGGGCGGGCCGCGAAGGCGCTCGCCGAACTCCCGTAACACCCCTTTCCGAAGAACGTCCCCGTACCTGCAAGGGAACCCCGTGACCAGACTCAGCGTCGAGATGCTGGCAGCGGACGCACCGGAGCCGATCACCTCGGCCGGTCACGCTCAGCTGGGCATCGCCGTACTGGCGGGCATCGCCGTCATCGTCCTGCTCATCACGAAGTTCAAGCTCCACGCCTTCCTGTCGCTGACCCTGGGCACACTCGTGCTCGGCGCGGTCGCCGGGGCGCCGCTCGACAAGGCCATAGCCAGCTTCACCACCGGCCTCGGCACCACGGTCGCCGGTGTCGGTGTGCTGATCGCCCTCGGCGCGATCCTCGGCAAGATGCTCGCCGACTCGGGCGGGGCGGACCAGATCGTCGACACGATCCTGGAGAAGGCGGGCGGCCGTTCGATGCCGTGGGCGATGGTCCTGATCGCCTCCGTGATCGGACTGCCCCTCTTCTTCGAGGTCGGTGTCGTCCTGCTGATCCCGGTCGTGCTGATGGTCGCCAAGCGCGGCAACTACTCCCTGATGCGCATCGGCATTCCGGCCCTCGCGGGCCTGTCCGTGATGCACGGCCTGGTGCCGCCGCACCCCGGCCCGCTGGTCGCGATCGACGCGGTCGGCGCCAACCTCGGCGTCACGCTCGCGCTAGGCGTCCTGGTCGCCATCCCGACGGTGATCATCGCCGGTCCGCTGTTCTCGCGGTACGCGGCCCGCTGGGTCGACGTCCCCGCGCCCGACCGCATGATTCCCCAGCGCGCCTCGGAGGAACTGGAGAAGCGCCCGAACTTCGGCCCCACGCTCGCCACCATCCTCCTCCCGGTCGTCCTGATGCTCTCCAAGGCACTGGTCGACATCGTGGTCGACGACCCGGAGAACCTCACCCAGCGCGTCTTCGACGTCATCGGCTCCCCGATGATCGCCCTGCTGGCCGCGGTCCTCGTCGGCATCTTCACGCTGCTGCGCCCGGCCGGCTTCGGCCGGGACCGTCTCTCCCCGCTCGTCGAGAAGGGCCTCGCGCCCATCGCCGGCATCCTGTTGATCGTCGGCGCGGGCGGTGGCTTCAAGCAGACCCTGATCGACTCCGGTGTGGGTCAGATGGTCCTGGACATCTCCAAGGACTGGTCGATCCCGGCCCTTCTGCTGGCCTGGCTGATCGCGGTCGCGATCCGGCTGGCGACCGGCTCGGCCACGGTGGCGACGATCTCCGCGGCCGGCCTGGTCGCCCCGCTCGCGGAAGGCATGTCCACCGGCGAAACGGCCCTCCTGGTCCTCGCCATCGGCGCCGGCTCGCTCTTCTTCAGCCATGTCAACGACGCCGGGTTCTGGCTGGTCAAGGAGTACTTCGGCCTCGACGTCGGCCAGACCATCAAGACCTGGTCGGTCATGGAGACGATCATCTCGGTGGTCGCGGGCGGTCTGGTGCTCCTGCTCTCGTTGGTCATGTAGCCGGTCATTCAGGAGTACGGCCACGAGGGCACCCGAGCGGGCGAGGCACGGTTTCCGGCCTCGCCCGTTGCCGTTGCCGTTGCCGTTGCCGACGTGGGGATCCGGCACCGAGGTGCCCTAGAGTCCCGGCATGCGGCGGAGGACGGGACTGGTGATGGCCGGGGCTGTGGCCCTGGTCTGGGGCGAGTGGCTGAACTGGCGCTGGTCCAGAGGACTCGTGGGTGACGCCCGGGGCGCCTCCTCGGCCGTGGTGGTCCTGGGATACCGCAACCCCGGGGACACAGCGAACCTGATCAACCGGTGGCGGGTCCGTGCCGGAGTCCGCTCCCTCACCGCGGACGGTACGCACGGGGCCGGCCTGATCCTCAGCGGTGGTGCGACCGGCAGCGGCGCGACGGAGGCCCGCCTGATGGCCGACTACGCGGAATCGGTGCTCGGGTTCGAGGGCCCGGTGCTCCTGGAGGACCGGTCCACGACGACGTGGGAGAACATCACGAACGTGATCCCGCTGCTCGAGGACGTGGACCGCATCAAGATCGTCTCCCAGCCGGCTCATGCGCTCAAGGCCCGCGCCTACTTGCGGCGGCAGCGCCCTGATCTGGCGGAGCGGCTGGTGCGCGCGGACGACTACCGCCCCGGCGAATGGACCGTCGTCAAACCGCTGCTGGCTCTGTACGGACTATGGACTCTGCGGGGCCTGCGGACCGACGAACACAAGGGCACGCCGTAGAGAACTGCTGCCGCGTGACGTCACGCTACGGCCGCCACAATGGATGCTCCCGTTCCGCCCACTCTTGGCTCACCGTCCCCGTCCGCAGTCCCCGCCGGGCTTCCGGGTCGCCGAGGGCCATGCCGATGTGGCCCGCGAGGACGATGCCGATGGTGAGGGCGAGCCAGTCGTGCACGAAGGTCGCGCTGGTGCGCCACTGGATGGGGGTGAGGTGGGTGAACCACATCAGCAGGCCGGTGCCGAGCATCACGAGGCTCGCGCCGGCGATCCAGGCGGCGTAGATCTTCTGGCCCGCGTTGAACTTGCCCGCGGGGCGGGACGAGCGGCGCTTGTCGCGGTGCAGGGCGGCGCGCAGCCACACGCGGTCGTGCGGGCCGAAACGGTTCAGGAAGCCCAGGTCGGCGCGGAAGGCGCGGGAGGCCACGCCCAGCAGGACCGGTACGGGCAGGGCGAGACCGGCCCATTCGTGGATGCGGACCACCAGCTCCCGGCGGCCCACGAGTTCCGCCAGCTGGGGGAGGTAGAGGCAGGCGGCGGTCGCCACGCAGATGCCCATGAGTGCGGCGGTGGTGCGGTGGACCCACTTCTGGGTGCGGCCGAAGCGCCGGATCCGTGTCATCGGCGGGGCGTCAACTCGTAGGTTCATCGTCCCGCCCGTTCGACTTGCCGACCCAGGCGTCGATGTCGTAGCCCCGGTTCTCCCAGTAGCCCGGCTCCACGTCCTCGGTGACGGTGATGCCGGACAGCCACTTGGCGGACTTGTAGAAGTACATGGGGGCCACGTAGAGGCGGACCGGGCCGCCGTGGGAATGGCCGATGTCCTTGTCCTGCATGCGCAGGGCGACCAGGACGTCCGAGCGGCGGGCCTGGTCGAGGGTGAGGCTCTCGGTGTACGCCCCGTCGAAGCAGGTGAAGCGGACGGCACCCGCCTTCGCGGTCACTCCGGCGGCGTCCAGCAGCGCGGAGAGTCGTACGCCTTCGAACGGGGTGTCCGGGACCCGCCAGCCCGTCACACACTGCACGTCCTTGACCAGCCGGGTCTGGGGCAGGGCCCGCAGGTCGGCCAGGGTGTAGGTGCGCGGGCGGGAGACCAGGCCGTCGATCTTGAGGCGGTAGTTCTGGGCGTTCTTGTGCGGCACGGACGAGGTCACCGAGTAGTAGCGGAAGCCGCCGCCGTTGGGGAGCAGGCCCGTGAGGCCGGTGGGGTCCTTGTCGGCGGCGCTGCCGAGGAAGGCCTCCAGGCCGCGTTGCAGGGTGGGCGCGGCGACCACGCCGAGGGCGCCCAGGCCGAGGGTGCCGAGGAGGACCCGGCGGCCGATCGGCGTGCCGTGCTGCTCCTCGGGTTGTTCGGAGTTCACGTATCCATTCGAACACCCGCGACCCCGGTGGGACCAGGAATCGCGGGTGCTCGTCAGACTTCCGTAAGCAGTTCTCACCCGGCTCTCAGGGAGCGTCCGGGCGATGGGGGCCGCTTTCAGGTGTCCCGGGGGCCGGTCTCAGCGGGTGTCCGGGCGACGGGGGCCGGTCTCAGCGGGCGCCCGAACGCCTGAGACTGCTCTCAGCGGGCGCCCGAACACCGGGGCCCACCCTCAACGCGCGCCCGGACACCCCGGGACCGCCCCCAACACGCGACCGAACACCCGGGCCCACCCTGAGGCGCCCCGACACCCCGGGACCGCCCCAAACGCCCGCCCCAACACCCGGGCCCACCCTCAGGCGCCCCAACACCCGGACCCACCCTCAGCTGGCGATCGAACTCCCGGAACCACCCCAGCGCGCGACCGAACACCCGGACCCCCGGCACGCGCTCCGGCGCCGAGGGCTACGACGTCTCGCCCGCCGCCTTCTCCAGCTGGAAGGCCTCGTTGCCGAGTCCGATTCGCGCGTGTGCCTCGGGTCTGCGGGCGCGCATCACCAGTCCCTGGACCAGGCCGATCAGCAGGGCGATCGCGATGATGCCGGGCAGCAGCCAGCTGAGCGAGGAGTCCGGGCCCGCGCCGACCAGGACGTCGAAGTCCTTGACCGTGTAGACGGCGATCACGAGCAGGGCGATCCCCGCGAGGGCCGAGGTGACCAGGCGCCAGGCCTGGGCGCCCGCCGCCCCGCGCCGGACGAAGAAGGCGATCACGGAGGCGGAGGAGGCCGCCATCAGCACGATCACGCCGAGGGAGCCGAGGTTGCCGAACCAGGTGAACAGGTGGAGGACCGGCACGGTCGGGTCGCCGGTGGGCTTGTCGTCGGCGACCGCGAAGACGATCACGACGATCACCGAGACGGCGGTCTGGAGCAGCGAGCCGGTGCCGGGCGCGCCGCTCGCGCTGTTGGTGCGGCCGAAGGCGGCGGGCAGCAGGCCTTCGCGGCCCATGGCGAAGGCGTAGCGGGCGACGACGTTGTGGAAGCTGAGCATGGCCGCGAACATGCCGGTCACGAACAGCACGTGCAGGACGTCGGTGAACGTGCCGCCGAGGCGGGCCTCGGTGAGGCCGAAGAGCAGTCCCGCGCTCTGCTTCTGGGACTCGGCGACGATCGCCGAGGGCCCGGTGGCGACGGTGAGGGCCCAGCTGCTGAGCGCGAAGAACACGGCGACCCCGCCGACGGCCAGGAACATCACGCGCGGCACCAGGATGTGCGGGCGGCTGGTCTCCTCGGCGTACACGGGCGCCTGCTCGAAGCCGAGGAAGGCGGCGATGCAGAAGCACAGGGCGGTGCCGACGCCGGCGCCGCTGAGGGTGTCCGGGTTGAAGGCGTGCAGGGACAGGCCCTGCGCCGCCGGGTCGGCGACGGCGGCGATGTCGAAGATGACGACCAGGGCGACCTCGACGATCAGCAGGACACCGAGCACGCGCGCGTTGACGTCGATCTTCAGCCAGCCCAGCGCGCCGACGACCAGGGCGACCACCAGCGCCGGTATCCACCAGGCCACCGACAGGTGGGTGTAGGTGGCGAACAGGCCGGAGACCTCGAAGCCGAAGATGCCGTAGATACCGACCTGGAGGGCGTTGTAGGCGACCAGGGCGACGAGGGCGGCGCTCGCTCCGGCCGTGGCGCCGAGGCCGCGGGAGATGTAGGCGTAGAAGGCGCCCGCGTTGTGGACGTGCCGGCTCATCTCGGCGTAGCCGACGCTGAACAGGACGAGGACCACGCCCAGAACGACGTAGAGAAGGGGCTGGCCGACGATCCCCATCACCGCGAATGTGGTGGGCATGACACCCGCGACGACCATGAGGGGCGCGGTCGCCGCGAGCACCGAGAGCAGCAGGCCCCCGGTGCCGAGACGCCCTGCGCGCAGGGCCCGCTCCTGCCCCTTGAACGTACTGATGCCTGGTCTGCTCTTGCTGGAACTCTCGGTGGTCATGGGGACCGTCCTTCTGGGGTTCGGGGGTGCTACACCGTGCCGAGCGCGTGGTCGCGGGCGGCACGGAAGGCGGAGTACGGCTCGCGGTCCGGATAGGACCAGGGGGCCGGGGTGGGGCGTTCGCCGATGCGGTGGAAGAGGGCGGCGGCCTCGGCGCCGCGACCCTCGCAGACCTTCGCGTGGGCGAGGAAGTTCAGGTCGACCAGTCGGCGGGGGTGACCCTCGTGCTCCCATTCCAGCCACCAGTCGAAGGCCGCCTTCATCACCTGGCGGGCCCGGCGGCCGGTCCAGTGGGCGGAGGCGGCCGGGTCGCGGGGCTCGTGCCCGGCGGCGGCCAGGGCCCGGTAGCGCTCGGTGTGCGCGATGACCGGCAGGATCGCGAGCGGGGAGTCGGCGGGGGCCTGCTCGGCGGCCCAGTTGGCGAAGTCGTAGACCTCGTGCAGCGGGTCGGGGCCCGCCTCGGCGCGGCGCTCGGCGAGCCGGGCGACCATCAGGTGGTGGGCGTGGTGGTGGTCGGCGTACCGCTGCCTGATCTCGCCGAACACGTCGGCCACCTCGTCCGCCGCGCCGAGATCGCGCTCCAGCAGGAGCAGGCCGAGCCACGGGGTGGGGTCGGCGGGCGCGCGCCCGGCCGCGCTCCGGCAGGCCTCGCGCGCGGGGGCGGGCTTTCCCTTGCCCAGCCGGGCGCGCTGCACCAGGGCGAGCGCCAGCAGTACGGCGGCGTCGGCGGAGTCCGGTTCGGCGACCAGCCAGTCCCGGGCCCAGGCGTCGCTGTAGGGCTCCGCTGCGAGGACCGTCACCCGGTGCCCCCGCAGGTCCCACTCGTCACCCGTCCTGGCCAGCAGCGCCCGTACCGCCTGCCACCTGCCCTGCGCCAACGCGGCGCGCGCGTCGACGAGTTCGGCGTCGTCGAGGGCCGCGTCGAATGCCTGGGCGGCACGTTTTCGACTGCGGCCGAAGGATGGCGGCGGTGGGGACACCGTGTGGGCTTTCCTCACGGAACATGGCGCGGAGCGGGCGGGGGGTGCCGTCAGTCCATGCGGGAGAGGGTGTCGTCAGCCCATGCGGGCAGACCGAGTGGCCGATTCGCACCGCCATCGACTGATCACGGACAGCCAACCCCCCACCAATGGATCGCGTCAAGGGTCGAAGGCGCGTTACACGCGTCAACTCTCCATACCTGAGGGGAAGTTGTGACTGTCCGGTGCCGATGGGACCCGGTCAAGACCCCGCACTTGTGGCGTACGCCATGGCGCCGCCCTCCTGCGCACCGCACCATGGCGGGAACCCCCGCCGCCGAGAAGGACGCGGTGACCGCGTCGACGGCGCGCATGCGGGTACTCCCAGGGGCTAGCCGGGCACTGGGACGCTACAGTCGGCGACTATCACCCCGCCGCCCGGCCGGACGATCGAGGTACCCGCGTGTCGGTTCTGGTTCTGATTCTCGCCGTGAGTGCTGCCTGTTGCCTGGGCTTCGGCTTCGTGCTCCAGCAGAACGTGGCCCGTCAGGCCCCGCTGAGCGACTTCCTCTCGCCCCGGCTGCTCCTGGATCTGGTGAAGGTGCCGCGCTGGCTCGGCGGCATCGGTCTGATGGTGGCCGGCATGGTCCTCGGCGCGATCGCGCTGAGCCAGGGCGAGGTCTCGCTGGTCGAACCTCTCCTCGCCACGAACCTCCTCTTCGCCCTGGCCCTCTCCCGCAAGCAGACGAAGCAGCCGCTGGGCCGCCAGGGCTGGGCGGGGCTCGCGCTGCTGGCGGGCGGGGTCACCGCGTTCATCGTGGCGGGCAAGCCGCGCGGCGGTGAGGCGGTCGACGATCCCTTCCGGCACTGGCTGATCATCGGCGCGATGATCGGCCTCGCCCTGCTGCTCACCACCTACGCCAAGCGCTCCCGCCTCAGCGCGGGCCCGGTCCTGCTGGCTCTTGCAGCCGGTCTGCTCTACGGAGTCCAGGACGCCCTCACCCGGGTCAGCGGCCAGCGCTTCTCCGAGGGCGGCCTCGCCGAACTGCTGACCGGCTGGCAGCCGTACGCCGTGTTGGCCCTCGGCGTCACCGGGCTGATCCTGGTACAGAGCGCGTTCGAGACCGCGCCGCTGCGGATGTCGCTGCCCGCGCTCACCGCCGCCCAGCCGATCGCCGGGATCATCTGCGGAGTGGGCTTCCTGGGCGACCGGCTGCGCACCGACACCGGCGCGCTGACCTGGGAGGCGCTGGGGCTCGCGGCGGTCGTCGTGGGCATCCTGCTGCTGGGGATGCACCCGGCGATGCCCTCGGGCGCCGCCCGGTCGCAACCTGCACGGAACCTCCAGCCGAGCTGAGGCGTGCGTCCGGGCGGACTCGGGGTTCTGCTTGGAGGTGGGTTTCTGGACGACTGCGGGGCTTTGATCGGGCGCGGGGTTCTGGGCGACTGCGGGGCTTTGATCGGGCACGGGCCTCCGGGCGGGTCTGGGCCCCTTCTCGGATACGGACTTCCGACCGACCGCGTGACTCCACGTGGACGCGGGGTTCTGGGCGACTGCGCGGCTTCGCTTGGATGCTGGGTTCTGGACGACTACGGGGCTTTGATCGGGCGCGGGTTTCTGGACGACTACGGGGCTTTGATCGGGCGCGGGGTTCTGGACGACGACGGGGCTTTACTCGGGCACGGGCCTCCGGGCGGGCGTTGGCCCCTTCTCGGATACGGACTTCCGACCGACCGCGTGACTCCACGTGGACGCGGGGTTCTGGGCGACTGCGCGGCTTCGCTTGGACGCTGGGTTCTGGACGACTCCAGGACCTTTCCCGAACGGCAGACTTCCGCAGAAACACGCACCCCCTCCCGAACGGCAGACTTCCGCAGGAATGAGCATCCGTGCAGGAAAAGCCAGCCAGCGCCTGGCTACGTGTCCGCGCATGGATGCGGAGTGTGGCTTCACGCCCCTGACTGGACGCGGCCCCCGACCCGGCTGCGCACCCCTGCTTGGATAGGGGACATGAGCGCTGCTGACGAGATCCTCGACATCGTCGACGAGAACGACGTCGTCGTCGCACAGTCCCCGCGCGGTGAGGCCTACGCCAAGGGCCTGCGCCACCGTTGTGTCTTCATCCAGGCCAGGGACGCCGAGGGCCGCCTCTTCGTCCACCGCCGCACATCCACGAAGCTGGTCTTCCCGTCCCTGTACGACATGTTCGTCGGCGGAGTCGTCGGGGCGGGCGAGTCCTACGACGACGCGGCCCTGCGCGAGGCGGAGGAGGAACTGGGCGTGAGCGGTCTGCCCCGCCCCAAGTACCTCTTCAAGTTCCTCTACGACGACGGCGCCGGCCAGACCTGGTGGTCCGCCGTATACGAGGTCCGCTGCGAGCTCCCGGTCAGCCCCCAGGTCGAGGAGGTCGCCTGGCACGACTTCCTGCCGGAGGACGAGGTGGAGCTACGGCTGCGGGACTGGGCGTGGGTCCCGGACGGACTGGCGGCGTACGATCGGCTCAAGGCGTACCGGTCGATGGGCTGAGGGCTCGCCGGTCCGCGGGTCGTACCGTGCGGGGGCTGTACCTGTGACGTGGGAACATCCAGGGTCCGAACGGTAACCGGCAGCACTGACAACCCCTCCGTCTCCCGGTCCCCGATAGGCTCGTGCGCGTGATCGATTTCGCACGGAACGTCCGCGTCTGGTTCGCCCCCGAGGAGGTCCGGCAGGAGGGCAGTACCCCCGACTACCGGTTCTCGCTGGCCAATGAACGCACCTTTCTGGCCTGGCTGCGCACCGCCCTCGCACTGATCGGCGGTGGCTTCGCCGTGGACCAGTTCCTGCCGGATCTGCGCTGGGGCTGGCGGGTCGGACTGGCGCTCGCGCTGCTCGCGGCGGGGGTGCTGTGCTCGCTGCGTGCGGTCAACCACTGGGTGCGGTGCGAGCGGGCGATGCGGCGCGGCGAGGATCTGCCGGTGTCGCGGTTCCCGGCGCTGCTGAGCCTGGTGGTCGCGGTGGTCGCCGTGGCCATGGTCGTCGTCGTGCTCGTCGGGTGGGAGGGATGAGCGAGGACACCGCCGCCGAGCGCGACCCGGGGCTCCAGCCCGAACGCACCCGGCTCGCCTGGCGCCGTACGACTCTCTCGGGTACCGCGTGCGCCGTGCTCGCCGTGAAGTCCGCGCTGCACGGCGGCCCGTCTCCCGCGGGCCTTGTCGCCTGCGCCCTGTGCTGCGCCCTCTGGCTGGCCTTCCTGTTCCTCGCCCACCGCCGCATCCGCACCCTGACCGCGACCGACACCCCGACCGCCCTCACCTCCCGATCCGCCACAGTGGCGGTCCTGTGCACGGTGGCGATGGCGGCGTGCGGGGCGTCGTTGGTGTTTTGAGGGGCAGGAGGAGTGTTCTGGGGGGGAGCCCTGGGCACCCGCGCGCCACGCACACCGAATCGCCCGATATGCACCCCACCCGTGGCAGCCTGTCCGACGTCATCGCCCGTCGCTTCGAAGGTGAGCACCATGACCACCCTCCACCACGAACACGCCTCCCACACGCACACCCACGGCCCGGACTGCGGTCACACCGAGGTGCCGCACGGGGACCACGTCGACTACGCGCACGACGGGCATCTGCACCGCGCGCACAACGGCCACTGGGACGAGTGCGAGGCCGGCGACCACGTCTCGCACGAGGGGCACGAGCACCGGCACGGCCAGGACTGCGGACACGAGAGCGTGCTGCACGGTGACCACGTCGACTACCTCCACGACGGCCACCGGCACGCGGCCCACGAAGGTCACTGGGACGACCACTGACCTGACCGCAAGCACCACAAGCACCACAGCACCACAAGCACCGAAGAGCAGCACCCCTTACAGCTCCCCGCCGCACCACGCGGGGAGCTGTCCGCCTATCGTGGACCGGATCACGTCCCCCTCCCCCTCTGGACGACATACCGACCAGTCGGCATGATGGTCGGGTCACGTCCACGCGCGCGTAAGGAGCCCCGATGAGCCCCGACCATCCGCCAGGCCTCGATCTCGACCGGCTGCGCGGCCTGCTCGACCGCGAGCGGCCCGGCCTGGTGCAGGGCCCCCTGACCGGCCGGCTGATCGAGGGCGGACGGTCCAACCTCACCTACGCGGTCTCGGACGGCCCGTCGAAGTGGGTCGTACGACGGCCCCCGCTCGGCCACGTCCTCGCCACCGCGCACGACATGAAGCGCGAGCACCGGGTGATCAGCGCCCTGCACGCCACGGACGTGCCGGTGCCGAACCCGGTCCTGCTGTGCGAGGACCCCGAGAACGGGGCGGTGCCCGGATCGCCGTTCTACGTCATGGAGTTCGTCGAGGGCACCCCGTACCGCACCGCCGACCAGCTCGCGCCCCTCGGCCCCGAGCGCACCCGCGACGCCGTGCTGTCCCTCGTGGACACCCTCGTGGAGCTGCACGCGGTGGATCCTGCGGAGGTCGGGCTCGCGGACTTCGGGCGCCCCGAGGGCTTCCTGGACCGCCAGCTGCGCCGCTGGGGCAAGCAGCTGGACGCCTCCCGCAACCGCGACCTGGCCGGCATCGACGAGCTGCACGCGACCCTCGGCCGCCGCCTGCCCCAGTCCCCCACGGCCACGGTCGTGCACGGCGACTACCGGCTCGACAACGTCCTGATGGGCGACGACGACCAGATCAAGGCGATCCTCGACTGGGAGATGTCGACCCTGGGCGACCCGCTCACCGACCTCGGTCTGCTGGTGATGTACAGCGTGCCGCTGGGCGCGCCCGACTCCACGATCTCCACGACCGCCGAGGCCCCGGGCCACCCGGATCCGGCCGAACTGGTCGCGCGGTACGCCGAGCGCTCCGGGCGGGACGTGACGGCGGTGTCCTGGTACACGGCGTTCGCCTGGTTCAAGCTCGCCGTGATCCTGGAGGGCATCCACTACCGCTACACCCTGGGCCAGACGGTAGGCCACGGTTTCGACCGCATCGGCGACCTGGTCCCGGTCTTCATCCAGCACGGTCTGACCACTCTTCACGACGGCATCCAGGAAGGCTGATCCGCATGGACTTCGCGTTCGACGCGCGCACCGAGGAGCTGCGCAGCAAGCTGCTCGCCTTCATGGACGAGTACGTCTACCCCGCCGAGGCGGTCGCGGAGGAGCAGCGCGCGCAGCTGGCCTCGCCGTGGGACACCCCGGCCGTGGTCGAGGAGCTGAAGGCCGAGGCCCGCCGCCAGGGCCTGTGGAACCTCTTCCTGCCCGACTCCGAGTACGGCGCCGGGCTGACCAACCTCCAGTACGCCCCGCTCGCCGAGATCACCGGCCGCTCCCCGCAGCTCGCGCCCACCGCGCTGAACTGCGCGGCGCCGGACACCGGCAACATGGAGGTGCTCACCCAGTTCGGCGACGAGCAGCAGAAGAAGCAGTGGCTGGAGCCGCTGCTCGCCGGTGAGATCCGCTCCGCGTTCGCGATGACCGAGCCGGAGGTGGCCTCCGCCGACGCCACCAACATCACCACGCACATCGAGCGGGACGGCGACGAGTACGTCGTCACTGGCCGCAAGTGGTACATCTCCGGGGCGATGAACCCGGACTGCAAGATCTTCATCGTGATGGGCAAGACCGACCCGGACGGCGAGGACATCCGCCGCCAGCAGTCCATGATCCTCGTCCCGCGCGACACCCCGGGCGTCACCGTCAAGCGTGCGATGCAGGTCTTCGGCTACGAGGACCACTACCACGGCGGCCACGCCGAGGTGATCTTCGACCACGCGCGCGTGCCGGCCGCCAACCTGATCGGCGAGGAGGGCGGCGGCTTCGCCATCGCCCAGGCCCGCCTCGGCCCGGGCCGGATCCACCACTGCATGCGGCTGATCGGCATGGCCGAGCGGGCGATCGAGCTGATGTGCCGCCGGGCCGTCTCCCGTACGGCCTTCGGCAAGGCGCTGGCCCAGCAGGGCGTGGTCCACAACTGGATCGCCGACGCGCGCGTGACCGTCGAACAGCTGCGTCTGCTGGTCCTGAAGACGGCCTGGCTGATGGACACGGTCGGCAACCGGGGCGCCCACACCGAGATCCAGTCCATCAAGATCGCCACGCCCCGCGCGGTCGTCGACATCATCGACCGGGCCATCCAGTTGCACGGCGCGGGCGGAGTCAGCCAGGACTTCCCGCTGGCCGAGCTCTACGCCGGCGCCCGCACCCTGATGATCGCGGACGGCCCGGACGAGGTGCACCAGCGGTCGCTGGCCCGGCGGGAGCTGAAGAAGTACCTCTAGAACGCGCTCTACGGCCGCAGGGCCCGCAGAAGGAGGTCGGCCAGATGGTCGGCCACCTCCTGGGGGCCCATCGGACCGTCCGGGCGGTACCAGGTCGAGAGGTGGTGCACGGAGCCGAAGTGGTAGTCCACCACCAGGTCGGCCGGGGTGGCCTTCGAGAAGACACCCGACTCCTGGCCCTCCTCGACCAGCGCGCGGAAGCGCTCGTGGTACTTCCGCCGCTCGGCGCGCACCTGCTTGTTCTTCTCGGGGCTCAGGTGGTGCATCGAACGGAAGAAGATCGACGCGTCGTCGAGGTTCTCGATCGTCGTCACCACGACGTCCGCGGCCACGGCCCGAAGGCGCTTCTCGATCGGCTCGCCGGTGTTCGCGAGCACGTCGAGGCGCTCCTGCTGGACGCGCAGCACGCGCGCGTACACCTCGTGCAGGAGGTCGTCCTTGGAGCCGAAGTAGTGGTACAGCGCCCCCTTGGTGACGCCGGCCGCCTCGACGATCTCCTGCACGGAGGTGCGGTCGTAGCCCTGCTCGGCGAAGAGCCGGGTGGCGGCGGCCAGCAGCCGCTGCGGGACGGGCGTACCGTCTCCGTCCGTCGTCCTGGGCACTGTGCCGCCACCTGCCTTCCTAGAGGTCATTCACTGCCTTGCGGTTGGGAACGCAGTTCCCGACGGAGGATCTTCCCACTTGCCGTCTTGGGCAAGTCGGGCAGGATCTCCACCTGCCGCGGGTATTTGTAGGCGGCCAGTCTCTCCTTGCAGTACGCGGCGAGCGCATCGGGGTCGGTTTCGGCACCCGGACGGAGGCTGATGTACGCCTTGACGGTCTCCCCGCGGTACCCGTCCGGCACCCCGACGACGGCCGCCTCCCGCACCGCCGGATGCGTGTACAGCACGTCCTCGACCTCGCGCGGCCACACCTTGAAGCCGGACGCGTTGATCATGTCCTTCTTGCGGTCCACGACGTACAGCCAGCCCTGCGGGTCCATGAACCCGATGTCACCCGTGCGGAGCTCCCCGTCCGGGAAGGTCTCGGCGGTCGCTTCGGGTCGGCGCCAGTAGCCGGGCACGACCTGCGGCCCGCGGACGACGATCTCGCCCTGCTCCCCGAAGGGCACCTCGGCGCCCTGTTCGTCGACGATCCGTACGACCGTCTCGGGCCCCGGCACGCCCACCGCGAGCGTCCCGGACACCGGGTCGACGGGCGCCTCCCGCTGGGGCGGCACGGACGCACAGGGCGCGGTGCACTCCGTCAGCCCGTAGCCGTTGCGGATGTACGGCCCGAAGCCGGCCCGGAACTTCTCCACCAGGGCGGGCGGCAGCGGTGCCCCGCCGGAGGAGATGTTGACGAAGGAGGAGAAGTGCTCGCGCGTGACGTCCGGGTGGGCGGCCAGTGCCATGAACGCGGTCGAGGGGCCGACGGTGTAGTGCGGCCGGTGCTCGGCGAAGGCCTCCAGGACCACGCCCGCCTCGAAGCGGTACGTCAGCACGAGCGTGCCCACGCTGTTCAGACACGCCCCGAGCTGGCAGACCATCCCGGTGATGTGGAACAGCGGCGCCAGCGCGTAGTACACGGGTGCCTCGGGCAGTGGGAGCCCGGTCCGCTGCCGCTCGGCGTTGTACATGATGTTGCCGTGCGTGTTGGTGGCGCCCTTGGGCGTGCCGCTGGTGCCGGAGGTGTAGCTGATCAGCGCGATGTCGTCCGGCCCGGGTTCCCGGCCTTCGGGCGCCTTGTGCCCCGCACGCGCGACGGCCGTAAGGTCCTCGGCGTCGGAGGCCTCCGGAGACCGCTCGAAGGTGAGCACGCGCGCGTCCCCGCGGGTCTGGAAGTCCAACTCACACCCGGTGAGGACGATCTTCACCGGCGACTCCGCCGCCGTATCGCGCAGATACGACTCCCAGGCCCGGTCGGAACAGATCAGCGCGGCCACCTCGCCGTCCCGCAGGACGTGCCCGACCTCCCCCGCCTTGTACATGGGGTTGACCGGTACGACGGTCGCGCCCGCCTTCCAGGCGCCCAGCAACGCGAGCACGAAGTGCGGGGAGTTCTGGAGCAGGATCGCCACCCGGTCCCCGCGCTCCAGTCCGCGCGCGACGAGGCGCCCGGCGACGGAGTCGCTCAGCTCGTCCACCTCGCGATAGCTGAGCCGTCCGTCGAAGTAGGCGAGGAAGGGCCGTTCCGGCGCCTTGGCGACGGCCCGCCGCAGGGCGTGCACAAGGGAGTCGGCGGGCTCGATCGGACCACGCTGGGCCTCGCTGAGCAGCGCCACCCAGGGCTTGGCCGCGTAACCGGATTCCGTCACCGTGCGTCCTCCCACTTCTGCTGGATGTGGTTCATCCCGGCCAGCCACCGATCGGGCTGGGCGGCCCGCGCCTGGTAGTACTCGGCGACCTCCGGGTGCGGCAGGATCAGGAACCGATCCTCCTCCATCCCCCGGAACAACGCCTCGGCCACATCCTCCGGCTCCACGGCGGTCGGCTTGAGCACCAGGTCCCCCGCGCTCCCGGTGGCGGCGAGCATGTCGGTCCGCACGCCCTGCGGACAGATCGCGTGCACCTTGATCCCCCGGTGCCGGTACGTCAGCGACAGGTACTCGGCGAAGGCGAGCGCGCCGTGCTTGGTGACGGCGTAGGGAGCGGCCCCGATCATGGTGAGCAACCCCGCGGCGGAAACGGTCGACACGAACCGCCCACTCCCCCGCTCCAGCCACCCCGGAAGCAACGCGTGCGCGGCCCGGACGTGCGCCATGACGTTCACGTCCCAGGAGGTGGCCCAGGCACTCTCGTCGAGCGAGTCGCCCCCGAAGGCGACCCCGGCGTTGGCGCAGTAGACGTCGACGACGCCGTGCAGGGCGTCACGGGCCTCGGAGACGACGGCCGAGGCATCCCCGGCGACCGCGATCCCCCCGATCTCCTCGGCGACGGCCTTGGCCCGCCCGGCATCAAGGTCGTTGACAACGACCCGAGCCCCCTCGGCGGCAAACCGCCGGGCCAGCGCAGCCCCGATGCCACCTCCCGCCCCGGTAACAACCACTCCGGCGTCGTGCAGGGCTTCCACCATCGGTCTCCTTCGACTGCGGCTCGACTGCGGGCCCAGACTAACCGGTCGGTATGTGTGGAAGGAAGGGGTCCTTTGGCCCACTCAGGGGCGCGGGGAACTGCGCGACCAGCCACAGACAACCGCGAGCTTCCCCACAACCCGCGGGAGCAATACCGTGCACAACATGCGCCTATCCAGACGAGCCCTCCTCGCAGCGACAACGGCAGCAGCTTCACTCACCTCCGCCCCACCGACCTCCGCCGCCCAGCCCAGCCGCAGGCGAACCGGTTTCGAGAACCTGGCCGCCTCCGGCTACGAACAGCTCCGCGGCCACCGAGTCGGAATCGTCACCAACCCCACCGGCATCACCCGAGACGTCCACCACATCGTCGACGTGATGCACACCGACCCCCGCGTGAACCTCACCGCAGTCTTCGGCCCGGAACACGGCTTCCGAGGCACCGCGCAAGCGGGAGGCTCGGAGGGCCGCTACGACGACCCCGCAACAGGCCTCCCCGTCTACGACACCTACCTGAAGAGCGGCCAGGCCCTCGCCGACATCTTCACCACCTCCGCCGTGGACACCATCGTCTTCGACATCCAGGACGTCGGCGCCCGCTTCTACACGTACATCTGGACCCTGTACGACTGCATGGAGGCGGCCCAGCTCGCCGGCAAGCGCTTCGTCGTCCTGGACCGTCCGAACCCGGTGACCGGCCGCCAGGCCCAGGGCCCGGTCCTGCACAGGGAGTTCGCGACCTTTGTCGGCAGGCAGCCCATCTCCCAGGCACACGGAATGACCGTCGCCGAGCTGGCCCGTCTCTTCAACGGCGAGTACCTCACCGCCCCGGTCCCGCTGTACACCGTCCTCATGACGGGCTGGCGGCGCTCGGAGTTCTACGACGCCTGGGACCTCCCCTGGGTCCCGCCGAGCCCGAACATGCCGACCCCCGACACGGCACTCGTGTACTCCGGCACGTGTCTCTTCGAGGGCACCAACCTCTCCGAGGGCCGCGGCACCACGCGCCCCTTCGAACTGCTCGGCGCCGAGGGCATCGACGGCCGCTGGGCCGCCGCCGCGAACGAACTGGAGCTGCCCGGCGTGCACTTCAGGGAGGCGTACTTCGCCCCCACGTTCTCCAAGTTCCAGGGCAAGACCATCGGCGGCGTGCAGATCCACGTCCACGACAAGGCCGCGTATGACCCGGTCCGCACCGGCATCGCCCTGCTCGTGACCGCCAAGAAGGCCTGGTCCGGCTTCACTTGGCGCTCCGACAACTGGATCGACAAGCTCACCGGCTCCACCCGGGTGCGCACGATGATCGACGCCGGTGCGAGCACCGACGAGGTCGTGGCCGGCTGGCGGGAGGAGCTGACGGCGTTCCGGCGGATTCGAAAGAATTACCTCCTCTACAGATGAGCCATGACGTATGGCCAAGTTCGCCCGGTAGTAGGACGATGCGCACCACTACGGGGGACGAGGGGGCCCGTCATGACGGATCCGGCGATGAGTGTGACGCCGTACTGGGAGCTGACGTTCGACGCGGACGGAGATCCGGACACCGGACGGCGGGACCGGCTGCTCGCGGAGGTGGTGCGCCGCGGGGTCAAGGACCTGGTCGTCTTCTCGCACGGCTGGAACAGCGACCGTTCGGGGGCGACCCGGCTCTACAGCCGCTTCTTCGAGCCGTTCCCGGAGCTCGCGCCCGCGGCGAAGCTCGGGTACGTGGGGGTCGTATGGCCTTCGATGCGGTTCTCGGACGAGCCGATCCCGGACTTCCCGCGCTCGGTGGCCGCCGAGATGCCGCCGCGTCCGGCGCTCGACAAGGACACCCGGCACGCGCTCCTGGAGACCTTCCCCGGACGGGCCACGGTGATCGACCAGTTGGCCCGGCTGCTGGACCAGCAGCCGCGGGAGGAAGCCGAGTTGGAGGAGTTCGGGCGGCTGGTGCGGCTGCTGGTGGACGTGGTGCCGCCGGGGCCGCAGGCGTTGTTCGCGGCGGACACCCTCGCCGAGGGCGTGCCGCAGGACGAGCCGGAGATCCTCGCCGAGTCCGCGGCGACGGTGTGCGAGGAGTTCGCGCAGGCGCTGGCGCACCTCGAATCCCCCGGCCGGGCCGAGGGGTTCGCGATCCCCAACCCCTGGGACGGGGCACACGAACTGCTGCGGCAGGGGACGTACTACGCGATGAAGCGGCGCGCGGGGACCGTCGGTGAGCGTGGGCTCGGCCGGGTCGTCGGACAGCTCGCCGCGGCGGCGCCCGGGGTGCGGGTGCATCTCGTGGGGCACAGCTTCGGGGCACGGCTGGTGTCGTTCGCGCTGCGCGGTCTTCCGGAGGGTGTACGGACGGTCAAGTCCGTCACTCTGCTCCAAGGGGCCTTCTCCCACTACGCGTTCACGAACCGGCTGCCGCACGACCCGCGCGCGGGAGGTGTGCTCCAGGGGCAGCAGAACCGGGTGGACGGGCCGCTCGTGTGCTGTCACTCCAGCCATGACTCGGCGCTCGGCACCCTGTATCCGCTGGCCTCGCGCATGGCGGGTGACGCCCAGGGCGTGGCGGCCTTCGACATCGGCCGGACGCTGGGCCCCAAGTGGGGCGCGATGGGGCACGACGGGGTGCAGGCCGTGCCGGGCACGACATCCCTGAAGCTCGCCGAGGCCCTCAAGAAGCTTCCCGCGAAAGGCTGCGTGAACGTCGACGCGGCGGCCGTCGTCAAGCGCGGTGGACCGCCCTCGGGCGCCCACAGCGACATCTGCCACCGCGAGCTGGCCCAGCTGGTGCTGGCGGCGGGCCGCATCCACTGACCCGCCGCCGTTGTCAGCTCACCTGTGCGAGGTGAACTCCACCACCTGCTGGAAGGTCGGACGGTTCTGCCAGCTGATGTTGTAGTGCTTGATACCGCCGAGGGTGCGCTGGACGATCGAGTCGGCGCACCACTGGTCGCCCGCCGAGCACAGGTCGTCGCCCGGGTAGACCTGGGCCGCGGTCTTGCCGGACGCGGTCTTCAGGGTGCTGATCAGGGTGTCCCGGCAGGCGCTGAGGCTGCCGCCGCCGCAGTACTTGTTCGCCAGCGGCCCCTGTACGGTCTCACCGAGCACCGCGCGGATGTCCTTGTCGACATAGCTCCACCAGCCGAACTGGAAGGAGCTGCCCGCGTGGGCGCCGGTCGGGCCGTGGGCCGCGGACGGGGACTCGTCGATGGCCAGGTTGCGGGTGAAGGCGGTGTACAGGTCGCTGCCGAGGCCGGGCGAGAACTCCGCCTGCACCAGCAGCGGCCACCACGCGTCCAGGATGCGGATCGCGTCGGCGTCGGCGTACGTCTTCGAGCCCGCCGAGGTCTCGGTGCGCTTGCCGCCGGCGGTCACCCACGCCTGGAGTTTGCTGACCGCCGCCGCGGCCGTGGAGTCGGTGACCGTGGAGCTGTTGACCACCTTCAGCAGGTCGGGGAGCACGTCCTCGGCGCGCAGGTCGGTCAGGGACGCGTCGGCCATGGCCTTGACCAGCGAGGCCCGGGTGACCCCGCCCGCGGCGACCAGCTTCTTCACCCGGTCCTCGAGCAGGTTGCCGCGATGGACGGACCCGTCGCCCCAGGAGGCCGTCGAGTAGTCGAGCGCCTGTTTGTTGTTCCAGGAGATGTAGTAGTCCTGGTCGATCGAGTTGGGGTGGGCGGAGGCCGCGGTGTAGTCGGCGGTGTTGGTGGTCGGGTTCCAGTTCCTCCAGTCGTACGCCGCCTGCGCCCACACCGGGAACTCGGCGTCCACGCCACTGGCCCGCACCGGGTTGTCGCCGCTGTTGTAGTACGCGGTGTGCGCGGAGTCGGCGTAGAACCAGTTGAAGGTGTAGTTGATGTGCTGCACCGCGCTCTGGAAGGTCTGCGGGCTCTTGACGTAGTCCGGGTCGTTCAGCATCTGGAAGCCGATGATCGAGTCGGCCTCGTGCATGTAGGAGGAGCGCAGGGTGGTGTAGGCGACCTTCTTGCCGCCGACGGTCGCGCGGTATTCGACGGGGCCGTACTTCGTCTTCCAGACCCTCATCGTGTACGACCCCGCGGCGGTGCCGTCGGCCGTGGTCGGGGCCCAGGAGTTCTTCTGTTCGATCTTCTCCATGGCCGTGCAGGTGCCGTGGTAGAGGTAGTGGTAGTCGTCCTGGCACAGTTCGACGGCGTAGCTGTCGATGATGTCCTGGCCGGAGGTCGTGGCGGACCACGCGTAGTCCTGGCCGCGGCCGAGCTCGACGTACATGCTCAGGCCCGCGAAGGAGGCGCCGCGGGCGCTGATGCCCGGGCCCTGGATCTCCTGGAGCATGAGCAGCTGGGGAGCGAAGTACCCGGTCTGCGGGCCGAAGACGGCGACCGGGTGGCCGCCGGCGGTGTACTTCCCGCTCACCACAAGGGCGTTGGACATACCGCGCCTGGCCGAGGAGAGGGCGTTCGCGGTCGCCGTGGCGGAGGCTTCCGAGGCGCTCTGGTCGGCGCCGGTGCCCGTCGGGTCGTAGACCAGGGGCTCGGTGGTCACCGAACCGGCGTCGGGCAGCGCCTCGCCCTGCGGGGTGGCGGGCTTGGTGGCGTACGGGAAGCGCTCGCCGTTGTGGACGGTGAGGACGGCCTCGGGGTCGTTGCGCTCACGGAAGGACTCCCAGACCTCGGTGCCCTTCGTGACGCCGTACCGCTGCTGGGCGGCCAGCAGCGAGAGCGCGTTGTTGACCTCGCCGCCGCCTCCGGAACCGAAGAGGGCGCCGATGACGGAGGCCAGCGCGACCAGGTCGGTGATCTTGAAGTGGTCGATGGTGCCGGCGTTGGTGACGGAGTCCTTGTGGCCGGTCAGGACGTACTCACCGGGGAAGTTGCGAGCGCTGTCGGAGGCGTCGATGTAGGCGTTGATGCCGGCTATGTAGGCGTTGGCGTCGGCGAGGGCCGTCTGGCCGCGGGTGCCGGCGTTCGCTACGGCGTTGTCGATCTGGGCCTGCAACTCGGCCTCGGTGTAGGGCGCGTTGCGCCAGAACTGCTGCTCCAGGCCCTGGTTGGCGGGGTCGCCGCCCGCGAAGGCGGTGAGCTGGCCGCGGCCGACGTGCCGGAAGACGTCCATCAGCCACAGCCGGTCCTGGGCGGCCGCATAGCCCGCCCCGAACTCCGTGCCATACCTGGTGGTACCGGTGATGTGCGGTACGCCCGTCTTCTTGTCACGGACGATCGTCACGTCGCTGCGGCCGGCCGGGTTCAGGGTGGAGGCGACTTGATCGGATGCGACCCCGAAGGACGCGTCGTTGAAGAACGTGTTGATCGTGGAGTTGGTGAGCGTGGGGTAGCCCTTGGCCAGGTTGGCGTAGGGGCCGAGCTGGTCCTCGGCGTGGTCGGGCTGGGTGCCGAAGGACTGGTTGAGGAGGATCTGCGCGAGGGTCGCGTTGCCGTTCTCACCGGGCGGCAGGATGTCGGAGCACTGGCCGCCGCAGTAGTCGTTGGAGGCCGCCGCCGTGGCGGTCGTCTGGGCGAGCGGGGACAAAAGGCCCGCAACCAGGACGCATACGGAGGCCGACTTCAGGAACCCGGAGAGCCTGCCGGGAGTTGTCAGTCTGTCAAGAAGGGTGCGCGAGGTACGCCGTGGCATGGCAGCTCCAACCGACGGGGGGTGTGCCGGGACGTTACCGCCGGTATCCCCGGGTTTGAAGATGAACATGCGTCAAGTTTTGGCAGGGGTGCAGGTGCTTATGGGGGGCATCGGAAATCGGATGGAGCCAAATCGCTTGTCGATACGTCTATTCGGCAACGTCGTGCGAAGTCCGTGCGACGACGCCGAAGTGACCGAAGTACAGGTGCAGGTGTGACGGAGGTGCAGGGCGATGGCCGGTTTCCGGAGTCTGGCGAGACAGGTGCGAGACCCGCGGTGCGATCTGGCGCTTCGGCGCTACTCGCTGCGCAAGTGCCTTGAGCGATTCGCTCCTTATGGACACAGGGCGACCTGGGACCACTTGTGCTCCCAGGCGGGTTTCGGTCCCGAGGACCGCTCCCCCGACCCAGCGCGGCTCGTGGCCGCACTGGAGGAGTTGGAGGAGGCGCGTTCGGTCTGGCTGGCCTACGAGGGCGAGTTCGCCGAGCGACGCAAGAAGGAGAAGCACGACGGGTTGCGCAGGCCGGGCAGTGTGGACGACTGGCACCGGCTGACCTGGGGCGGCTTCGGAGTCGCGTGGTGCGACGACCCCCGGGTCCACCCCGATGAACCGCTGGCCGAGGTGCTGCGCCGGCTGATCTCCGCGCTGGAGCGCGAGCCGGGAGCGGTGTGCCCGGCCTGCGACGGGGAGCGGCTCGTCTGGAAGTACGAACTGGACCACGAACCCTCGACAGGTCCGGTCTGCACGGAGTGCGGGATCCTGGTACCGCGGCCCGTGCTCACACCCGAGGCCCTGGCGGACGCCAGGCGCGGACGGTTGCTGGTGTCGGCCTAGAGCGGCCCAGAGCGAAGGTGCGCGCCGGGGGTGCGCCGGGGATGCCGTACCCCCTTTTGTCCGGGTTGATCGCCGGGATTTTCGTACGGGTCGCTCTTCGGGGTTGCTCTTCGAGGGTAATCCTCGGGGTTAATCATCGGGGTTGAACTGTCAGTGCCGGCTGGCACCATCGAGGAATGGTGCAGGTGTGTCTGAACGGCCCGCGCGGGGCCGCCGAGGGGACGGCGGTGCCGCTGACACCGCGGGCCATGGCCGACTCGGCGGCGGAGGCCGTCGCGGCCGGGGCCACGGATGTCCATGTCCACCCCAAGACCCCTTGCGGACAGGACAGTCTGTCGCCGCGCGTGATCGCCGCGACGCTCGATGCGATACGCGCCCGGGTTCCGGTTCCGGTCGGTGTGACCACCGGTGCCTGGGCGGAACCGGATGCGGCGGCCCGGCTCGCCCGGGTCCGGAGCTGGACCGTGCTGCCCGACCACGCCTCGGTGAACTGGCACGAGCCGGGTGCCGAGGAGGTGGCCGCCGCGTTGCTCGACCTCGGAGTCGGGGTGGAGGCCGGGATCTGGTCGGGGACGGACGCGGCGGAGCGGTTCGCGGTGTCGCCGCTCGGGCCGAAGGTGCTGCGGGTGCTGGCGGAGGTGACGGACACGGACGCGGCGACGGCGGAGGAGTCAGCGAGGGCCCTGCTGTCCGACCTGGGCCCGGCCCACGGCCGCCCCGTGCTGCTGCACGGTGAGGACGGCGGCGCGTGGCCGGTGCTGCGGCTGGCCGGGCGGCTGGGCCTCGCGACCCGGGTCGGCCTGGAGGACACGCTGGTCCTGCCGGACGGTCAACGGGCCCTGTCCAACGCACAGTTGGTGGCCGAGGCGCTGGTCGAGTACGGGTGGGCCCAGCGATCGTCGTAGGGCAGGGCCAGGAGTTCGGTGCGTATCGCGAGGTGCGGTCGCCTGGGCGCACAGCCGCTCGGGGGCGTGGCGGGACAGCCAGGTCCGCAGGTCGGACGCGGCGGCCTCCTCACCGTATCGGCACTGGAGCGCGGGACGGAGCCGCAGGATTCGACCGTCTCCACGATCCAGTACGGCGGCTTCGGCGCCGTGAGGACGTCCTGTCACCCGGCGAGCCGGACACCTCGGAGGTCTACATCCGCAGCCCGTCCGTCACCTCGCCCCGCGTCCGCCGTTCCTCCGGTCCCCGCCCCGTTCCGCCAGCAGGCGCGACCCCGTCAGGCGGTCGCCGAAGACGTCGTCCGGGTTGGAGAGCACACAGGTGTCGAGGGAGAGGCAGCCACAGCCGATGCAGTCGGTGAGGTGGTCGCGCAGGCGGTTCAACTGCTTGATGCGTTCGTCGAGTTCGGAGCGCCAGGCCTCGGAGAGGCGGGCCCAGTCCTCACGGGTGGGGGTGCGCTCCTCGGGGAGTTCGGAGAGGGCGTCGCGGATCGTGGCCAGCGGGATGCCGACACGTTGCGCGGCCCGTACGAACGCGACCCGGCGCAGTGCGTCACGGGAGTAGCGGCGCTGGTTGCCCGTGGTGCGGCGGCTGCTGATCAGGCCCTTGGACTCGTAGAAGTGCAGGGCGGAGACGGCGGCGCCGCTGCGGGCGGCGAGCTGGCCGACCGTGAGCTCGTGGATCTTCTCGGGAATCTGGGGCACCCCTCGAACCCTACCCATGCCGTCCGCCGCGGCCGGTGGGACCCGTCACTCCGCCGTCCGTTGACAGGGGCTTTCCGGCCGACCATGCTAAGCAGTTGCTTAGACATGATGTGGCGAGGAGGACGGGACATGGCAGAGCCGAGGATCTTCACGGGAGCCGACGACCTGAAGGCGGCGGTGGGCGAGCAGCTGGGGTACACCGACTGGCTGGAGGTCGACCAGAAGCGCATCGACCTGTTCGCGGACGCCACCGGTGACCACCAGTGGATCCATGTCGACCCGGAGAAGGCCGCGGCGGGTCCTTTCGGCACGACCATCGCGCACGGCTATCTCACGCTGTCCCTGCTGCCGCTCTTCGGACCGCAGCTGATCAAGGTCGAGGGTGTGAAGATGGGCGTCAACTACGGGACGAACAAGGTGCGTTTCCCCGCACCTGTCCCCGTGGGCTCGCGTCTGCGGGCCACCGCCACGATCACCGGCGTGGACGACGTGGCGGGCGGCGTCCAGGTCACCGTCGCCTTCAGCGTGGAGCGCGAGGGCGGGGACAAACCGGTGTGCGTGGCGGAGTCGGTGTCCCGGTACTACCTGTAGTACGACCTGGAGGCGGCTACTTCGCCCCCACCATCCGCAGGACGAGGTCGGCGTCGAGCGCGCCGACCTCGTCGGGGGTCCAGGGGCCGCCGACGTTGAACCAGCGGGCCACGTCGATGCAGAGGGACATGACGGCGAGGGTGGTGCCCTTGACGTCCAGCACGTCGAACTCGCCGGAGGCCACGCCGTCCTCGATGATCCCGCGCACCTCGGCGTCGCACTGGCGGCGCAGGTCGAGGATCTCGGCGCGGGCGTCGGGGCCGAGGGAGTCCAGTTCGTACTGGACGACCCGGGCGGTGGTACGGCCGCCCGCGTGCCAGCGGACGAAGGAGCTCACGGCGTCCGCGAGCCGCTCGCTCGCGGTGCCCTCGCGGCGGGCGGCGACCTGGAGGATATCCAGGGCCTTCGCGTGCCCGATCCGGCTGATGCGGTGGAGCAGCTCTTCCTTGGTCTTGTAGTGGATGTAGAGCGCGGCCGGGCTCATGCCGGCCCGGCCCGCGATGTCGCGGGTCGTGGTGGCGTGGTAGCCCCGCTCGGCGAACGCCTCCACCGCGGCAACGAGCAGCCGCCGCGCCGCGTCGGGCGTGACCTCGCCCCACGCCGACGTCTCGCCGCCGGCCGTCTCCTCCGCCGTACTCATCGAACGCCCCTCTCCACTGTCAGAAGCACCACCATACCGCCGAACCTGAGCGAGCGCTTAGCCTCCCCGCTCAGGTTGCATGCGGGCCCGGGTCGGTACCACCCGCAAAGGGACACCCGGGAGAGCCACCCCGACGAGGGCAAGACCAACGCGACGAAGCGGGGCCCGGCGACGGTCCGCTGACGCGGGTGGGGCCGAGAGGCTGGGTACGAGGAAGGAGCTGAGGGGCTGGGTGCGCGGACGGATCGGGAGGATAGGTGCTCGGGCGCGGGCGCGGCGAGAGTCGGCTGACGCGGGTGGGGCCAAGAAGCTGGGCGCGCGGACGGGCCGGGAGGGCGGGTGCGCGGGCCCGGCGAGAATCCGCGACGCGGGTGGGGCCAAGAAGCTGGGCGCGCGGACGGGCCGGGAGGGCGGGTGCGCGGGCCCGGCGAGAATCCGCTGACGCGCGTGGGGCCAAGAAGCTGGGCGCGCGGACGGGCCGGGAGGGCGGGTGCGCGGACCCGGCGAGAATCCGCTGACGCGCGTGGGGCCAAGAAGCTGGGCGCGCGGACGGGCCGGGAGGGTAGGTGCGCGGGCCCGGCGAGAATCCGCTGACGGCGGCGCGGCCGAGAAGCTGGGGCGCGGGCCCGACCGGGAGCTGGGGCGCGACACGGCGGAACCCGGTCGCGCGCTGAACTTCCCCGCTCAGCCATGGGCCGGTCAGGGCAGGACCACCTTCAAAGGAACTCCCGAAGACCCCCCGGCGTGCGTCGAAGCGCGGACACGCTCAAACCCGGCACTGACGCCCCCCTTCCGAAACCCGGGTGGGGTCCGGTCCCGCAAGCACGGCCCGAGCCCCAAGCCACTGCCGGAGCTGCCCGAAGCCGACCCCGGTCAAAACCCCTCGCCGCCGGCCCAGGTCACAGCTTCTCGAACGGGTCATGTTCGGCGAGGAGCTTCTCCAGGCGGGCCTGGTCCACGCGGCTGACGATCTGGCCGGCCTCCTGGCGGTCGCGGATGACCTTGGCCAGCGTGAAGGCGGAGGTGACGAGGTACAGGACCGCGATCGCGAGGAAGCCGCGCACCCAGGCGTCGGCGTTCAGGCGGAAGATCCCGACGGCCGTGGCGGCCATGGCCACGGCGAACGAGGCGACGGCCTGACCGTAGAAGGCGGCCGTGTTCTGCTGTTTGACGGGTGTGTCGCTCATGGACAGAGTCTCGGGCGCCCGTGACCCCGGCCACATCCGCTCAGGTACTCAGACGGTACTCAGAACGCCGAAACGCCCGTCAACGCCCGCCCGATCACCAGCTTCTGGATCTGGCTCGTCCCCTCGTACAGGGTCATCACCCGGGCGTCACGCAGCAGCTTGCCCGCCGGGTACTCGTCGATGTAGCCGTAGCCGCCGAAGACCTGGAGCGCGTTGTTCGCGGCACGCACGGCCGCCTCCGACGCGAAGAGCTTGGCCTTGGAGGACTCGACGGCGAACGGCTGCCCCCGGTCGATCAGATCCGCCACCCGCCAGGTCAGCAGCCGCGCCGCGTCCACGTCCACGGCTATGTCACTGATCAGCTCCTGGACGAGCTGGTGCCCCGCGATCGGCGTGCCGAACTGCTCACGCTCCCCCGCGTACCGCACGGCCGCGTCCAGCGCGGCCTGCGCGATGCCCACACAGCCCGCCGCCACCGACATCCGCCCCTTGGCCAGCGCGGACATGGCCACGGAGAACCCCTTGCCCTCGGGAGCCAGCATCGCGGAGGCCGGCACCCGCACCCCCTCCAGGACCAGTTCCGCGGTGGCCTGTCCGCGCAGACCGAGCTTGCCGTGGATGGTGCGGCGGGTCAGACCGGGGGTGTCGGCCGGCACCAGGAAGGCGGAGACGCCCTTGTGTCCGGGAGCGTCCGTCGAGCGTGCGAAGAGCAGCACCACATCGGCCCACGTCCCGTTCGTGATGAACATCTTGGTGCCGTCGATGACGTAGTCCTCGCCGTCCCGCACCGCCCGCGTCGCGAGGTTGCCCGCGTCGGAGCCGGTACCGGGCTCGGTGAGGCCGAAGCAGCCGACGTACTCGCCGGAGGTGAGCCCCGGCAGCCACTGCCGCTTCTGCTCCTCGCTCCCGTGGGCGGCGACCGTCTTGGCGACCAGGCCGAGCGACACGGACACGATCCCGCGCACGGAGGAGTCACCCCGCCCGAGCTCCTCGGTGACCAGGCAGTACGCGAGATGGTCGCCGCCCGAGCCGCCGTACTCCTCGTCGATCGTCAGCCCGAGGAACCCGACCTCGCCGAGCTTCTTGACGATGGACCGGTCGACCTCCTCGGCACGGTCCCAGGCGATGACATGGGGGGCGATCTCACGGTCCACGAAGTCCCGCGCCAGCCGCCGTACGGCAGCCTGCTCCTCACTCAGCCCCAGGTCGACCACGAGATCACCTCACTAGAGAGCGGTGCCTTTAAATTAGCACTGCTAGTTTCCGTTCCGCAGCCCTACTATGTGCGCCATGGCCCGACCGCGCAAGCCCCTCCTCAGCACCGACCGGATCGTCGAGACGGCACGCGTGCTCGTGGACACCGAGGGCCTCGCGGCGCTGTCCACGCGCCGGCTGGCGGCGGAGCTCGGGGTCAGCGGCCCCTCCCTCTACAACCACTTCCGCACCAAGGACGAGATCCTGGAGGCGGTCGCCGACTCGGTGAGCGCACAGGTCGACCTGTCGATGTTCGAGGACGGCCGCGCCTGGCTCACCGCGCTGCACGACTGGGCCGTCTCCTACCGCGGCGCGCTGCGCGACCACCCGAACATCGTCCCGGTCCTGGCCCAGGGCCCCGGCCGCCGCCCGGCGGGACTGCGGCTCGCGGACGCGGTCTACGGCGCGATGGTCGACGCGGGCTGGCCTCCGGCGCAGGCCACCTCCATCGGCGCGCTGATGCGGTACTTCATCATGGGCTCGGCGCTCGGCTCCTTCGCCGGCGGCTTCGTGGACGACGCCAGCGCGTACGACCCCGCGGACTACCCCCACCTCGGCCAGGCCCACCTCCTCGCCGAGCAGCAGGAGAAGATCGACGAGCGGGCGTTCGAGACGGGACTCAGGGCCCTGCTGGACGGGCTCGCGCAGCAGTACGAGCAGCTACGGCGGACGGCGTGACGACACTTCGGCGGTGACCGAAGCGTCCGGGGCGCATGCTGGTGCCCATGACCAAGGACCCGCAGGCCCCGCAGTTGGCGAGGCTGGCCGCCCTGATCGCCGACGAGACCCGGGCCGTCTGCCTCCTGGCCCTGCTCGACGGCCGAGCCTGGACGGCGGGCGAGTTGGCCCGCCACGCCGGTGTCGCCGCGTCGACCCTGAGTGAGCACCTGGGCAAGCTGGTCGCGGGCGGGCTGCTGACGGAGGAGCGACAGGGCCGCCACCGGTATGTCCGGCTTGCCGACGCGAGGGTGGCCCACCTGGTCGAGGACCTGGCGGCCCGCGTCTCCCCGGACACCGTCCGAGGACCGCGGAACCTGCGGGAGGCGAGCGCGGGTTCGGCGATGGCCAGGGGCCGCACGTGCTACGACCACTTGGCCGGGCGTCTGGGCATCGCGCTGACGGATGCGCTGACGTCTCGTCAACTACTCGTCCAGGAAACGGGTTTCGCCCTCACAGAGGCGGGCCTGGCGTGGTTCGAGACCACAGGAATCCCCCTCGACCGCACAGGCCGCCGCCCCTTGGCCCGAGCCTGCCTCGACTGGACCGAGCGCCGCCCGCACCTGGCGGGGGTCGCGGGAGCGGCCCTGTGCCGGCACGCCCTCTCCGAGGGCTGGTGTGTACGGATCGGTTCGGAGCGGGCGGTGAAGGTGACGGAGGAGGGCAAGCGGACCCTTGCCGAGTTGCTGGGCATGGACGTGAAGGCCCTGCGTTAGCAGCTCCGTCCGCGACTGCAGGTGCGTCGTGGCTGGTCGCGCAGTTCCCCGCGCCCCTTCAGGGCGCTGTCGGCACCCCGTCCGAAATCCGCGAGCCTCCGGCCCCACCCTTCCCTAGCCTCAGGAACGTGATGAACCCCCTCCGCCGTACCGAACTCCTCGCCACCGCCGCAGCCACCGTCACCGTCGTCCTCTGGGCCTCCGCCTTCGTCTCCATCCGCAGCGCGGGCGCCGCCTACTCCCCCGGCGCCCTGGCCCTGGGACGACTGCTGTCGGGCGCGCTCGCACTGGGCGCGATCTGCCTGATACGGCGGGAAGGGCTCCCCCCACGCTCCGCCTGGCGTGGCATCGCGATCTCTGGCGTCCTGTGGTTCGGCTTCTACATGGTCGTCCTGAACTGGGGCGAGCAACAGGTCGACGCCGGCACCGCGGCCCTGGTCGTGAACATCGGCCCGATCCTGATCGCCCTGCTCGGTGCCCGCCTGCTCGGAGACGCGATGCCGCCCCGCCTGCTGGCCGGAATGGCGGTCTCGTTCGCGGGCGCGGTCACCGTGGGGCTGTCGATGTCGGGCGAGGGCGGCTCGTCCGTGCTCGGCGTGGTCCTGTGTCTCCTGGCGGCGATCGCCTACGCCGGCGGAGTGGTCGCCCAGAAGCCGGCGCTGGGCTCGGCGAGCCCGCTCCAGGTCACGACCTTCGGCTGCCTCACCGGAGCCGTCCTCTGCCTCCCCTTCGCCGGCCAACTGGCCTCGGAGGCAGCGGACGCCCCGCTCTCCGCGTCCCTCAACATGGTCTACCTGGGCGTGTTCCCCACCGCCCTGGCCTTCACGACCTGGGCCTACGCCCTCGCCCGTACGACGGCCAGCCGCATGGGCGCGACCACGTACGCGGTACCCGCCCTGGTCGTCCTGATGTCCTGGCTGTTCCTCGGCGAGGTCCCGGGCCTGCTCACGCTCGCGGGCGGGGTGCTGTGTCTGGCCGGTGTGGCGGTGTCCCGCTCCCGCACCCGGCGGGGGGCCGCGGCCCCGGTCGCCACCCCGGAGCCGCGACCCGAGAAGGCGTCAGACTCCGCGTGAACGCGCCCTGCCCGCAAGGGCCTTGACGCACAACAGCGCGATCACCGAGAGCCGCTGCGGCCATCCGTGCGCGCGGTACGTTCCTTCTGCCCCGTAAGAGGTCGGTTCGGGCTGGACCGCAGCCTTCGGGTGGGAAGCCCCTCGCGTCGGCGAGGGAGCGGGGTCACGCGTGCACACTCCGGTGGAGCACTCTTGCGTACACAGGGCACGCAGCATGGCTCGAACGCACGCCGAAACCTGTGGCCTCGCACTGAGGCCAGAGGGTGCGCTGCGGGTAAAGCGTCAGAACACGACCAGTGCCCGTCCGCCCTTGCCCGCGAGCATGTTGTCGAAGGCCGCCGGGATGCCGTCCAGCGCGATCCGCTCCGTCACCAACGAGCCGAGGTCCAGGCGGCCCGCCCGGACGTGTTCGGCGAGCACCGGGAGGTCCTCGGCCGGGTTCGAGTTGCCGTAGACACAGCCCGCGAGGGTGCGGCCCCAGTGGAAGATCTCCAGGGCGTTGAAGGTGACCTGCTGGTCCTTGCCGCCGATGCCGACGACCGTCGTACGGCCGCCGCGGCGGGTGGAGTCCCAGGCCGTGCGGATGGTCGACGCGCGGCCGACGCACTCGACGGCGACGTCGACGCCCTGTTTGCCGGTGAGTCCCCTGATCTCGCGGGCGGTGTCCTCGGAGGCGACGACGTACTCGGTGGCGCCCGCCGCGCGGGCCAACTCCTCCTTCTCCGGGGAGACATCGACCGCGACGATCTTCGACGCGCCCGCGATCCGGGCCGCCTGGAGCGCGGCCAGGCCCACTCCCCCGACGCCGTACACGGCCACCGTCTCGCCCTCCCTGACGCGCGCCGAGTGGTGGACGGCGCCGTAGCCGGTGAGGACGGCGCAGCCGAGGAGGGCGGCGTCGGTGAGCGGGATGCCGTCGGGGAGGGGCAGGAGGCAGGACTGGGACACGACCGTCTCCTCGGCGAACGCGGCGACGTTCAGGCCGGGGTGGAGATCGGTGCCGTCGGCGGTATGGGCGTAGACGTCGGCGGCGCCGTTCAGGGCGTTGGCGCACAGCCAGACCTCGCCGAGCGAACAGGCGTGGCAACTCCCGCAGGAGGGAGCCCAGTTGAGGACGACCCCGGCGCCTGGCGCCACTCCGGTGACCCCCTCCCCCACGGCGACCACCGTGCCCGCGCCCTCGTGGCCGAGGACGGCCGGGACCGGGACACGCATAGTGCCGTTGGACAGGGACAGGTCGGAGTGGCAGACCCCGGCGGCGGCGAGGCGGACGCGGACCTGGCCGGGGCCGGGGTCCGGCAGGTCGATGTCGGTGACCTCCAGGGGAGCGCCCACGGCGGGAAGGACGGCGGCACGAACCACGGGAAGGCTCCTCAGAACTGGAGGGACTTGGTCTGGAGGTACTCGGCGAGACCGTGCGAGCCGAGCTCGCGGCCGACGCCGGACTGCTTGTAACCGCCGAACGGGGCAAGGGGGTTGAAGCGGCCGCCGTTGATGTCGACCTGCCCGGTGTCCATCCGGCGGGCGAAGGCCACCGCCTCCGACTCGTCGCCGGCCCACACTGCACCCGCGAGGCCGTAGACCGTGCCGTTGGCGATGCGCAGGGCGTCCTCCTGGTCCTGGTAGCGGAGGATGGACAGGACCGGCCCGAAAATCTCCTCCTGGGCGATCGCCATCTCGGGCGTGACGTCGGCGAAGACGGTCGGCGACACGAAGTAGCCCTGCTCACGCGGGGATTCGGGACCACCGGCGACGAGCCGGGCGCCCTCGGCGACACCCTTCTCGATGTAACTCCGTACCCGCGCCTGCTGCTTGGCGTTCACGACGGGCCCGATGCGCTCGCCGTACTTCGCGGCGGCGGTGGCGGCGAGCTCGACGGCCTCCTCGTACTGGTCCGTGTGCACCAGCATCCGGGTCCAAGCGCTGCACGTCTGGCCGGAGTTGGACATCACGTTGGCGACGCCGACGTTCACGGCCTTGCCGAGGTCGGCGCTCGGCAGGATGACGTTGGCGGACTTGCCGCCCAGCTCCAGGGCGACCTTCTTCAGGGCGGCACCGGCGGTCGCGCCGATCTGCCGGCCGACGGCGGTGGAGCCGGTGAAGGAGACGAGGTCGACGTCCGGGTGCTCGGCGAGGGCCTGCCCGGCCACCGGGCCGAGACCGGTGACCAGGTTGAAGACCCCGGCCGGAACGCCCGCCTCGTGGACCGCCTCGGCGAAGAGCTGGGCGACCAGCGGGGTGTCCTCGGCGGGCTTGAGGACGACCGTGCAGCCCGCGGCGAGGGCCGGGGCGACCTTGGCGACGATCTGGTGGAGCGGGTAGTTCCAGGGCGTGATCGCGCCGACGACGCCGATCGGCTCCTGGTGGACGGTGGAGTTGCCGACCTTCTCCTCGAAGGGGTGGGTCGCGGCGAGCTCGGCGTAGGAGGCGGCGACCGCGATGGGGACGGCCGCGTGGACGTTCTGCGAGAGCTTCAGCGGCGCGCCGAGCTCGGCGGTGACCGTCTCGGCGATCTCGTCCTTGCGGGCGGTGAGGACGTCCCGGAGGGCGGCCAGGCGGGCGGCCCGTTCGGCGGGGGCGGTCGCGGCCCAGACCGGGAGGGCGGCGCGGGCGGCTCGTACGGCCAGGTCGACGTCCTCGGCGGTGCCCGCCGGGACCCGCCCGATGACCTGTTCGTCGGCCGGGTTCACGACCTCGATCACGTCCGGGCCGGTGGCCGGGCGCCACTCGCCGTCGATGTACATGCCGTCGTGCGCCTTCATGGTGCGTCCTCCCGGGCCGGCCGTGTCGTCATCGGGCTCAAAAGCCAGCCCACAAAATCCAGCTGCCAAAATGCAACTGCCAAAATCCATCTCACAAACTAGCGGCGATAGTTTTTCGGCGCCAGGGCGGGGCCGGAGCGTCCACGGACATCAGAAGTCGACGCGGGCCCGGTCGTCCACCCTCGCCACGGCCTCCTGCCCGAACGCCTTCTCGTACGCCCGCCTGATCTCCTCGATCTTCCGGTCGTTCGCGGCGGCCCGCCCCACCGGATACAGCAGGATCAGCTCGTACGACCGCTCCTTCTCGATCTTCCCACTCACGTCCCGCCACTGCCCGCGCCCGTTCAGCACGGTCAGTCCGTCGGGGAACTCCGGGGTGACCTCCGTGTCCACGAAGGCCATGAACTGCTTGTCGGTGACGGCCGGCCCACCGTCCGGACGCTCGGTACCGAAGAAGAGCTGCGTCTCGACATAGGGCGCCCCACGCTCCGGCACCGAGGAATCGGCCTCGGCGAGGGTGGCGTAGGCGGTGGGTGCGGCGGTGGCGAGCAGGAGGCCGGCGGCGGTCAGGACGGCCCTGGTGCGGGTGAGGTGCGGTCGCATGGCACCTGCCTAGTGGGCAACCGGCGCCAAGCTCCGCTGGCGCGCTGGCAGTTCACTCGTCCAGGTCCGGAAGGTGGTCCGGAGACGGGCAGATGCGTTCGCCGTGCTGGTCGAAGACGAAGAGGTGGGAGATGTCGACGAGGAGGGGGACCTGCAGGCCGCGGCGGAGGTCGATGTCCGGGGTGGTGCGGACGACGAGGTCGCCGGGGAGCCGGGGGTCGGCCACCGGGGGTTCGGGGTCCGGCGGGTCCTCCAGGACCACCACCGGGCCCGCGCGGAGGGAGCCCGCGCGTTCCCTCAGGCGGTCCAGGACCGTGCCCTCGCGGCGGCGGCGCCGGGCCGGACGCGGGGCGGGGCGCGGGGCCTCCAGGTCGGGGACGAAGGCGGGGCGGGAGCCGGTGTTGAAGTGCACGAGGACCTCGTGGCCCTGGAACTCCACGTGCTCCACCAGGCCGGTGATCGGCATCTCGCCGGGGCGCGCGGAGGCCGGCTTGGCGATACGGATCGCCTCCGAACGCAGGCCCACGATCACCTCGCGCCCCTGCTGGACCCGGAGCAACTGGTGGTCCATGGACAGGGGTTCGGGCAGCCGCAGATACTGCTTGCCGAGGCTGATGGTCATCGCGCCGTCCAGCGGGGCCCGGACCAGGCCGCGCAGGAGGTTGATGCGCGGGGTGCCGATGAAGGCGGCGACGAAGATGTTGCGGGGCAGCGCGTACACCGAGCGCGGGGTGCCGACCTGCTGGAGGACTCCCCCGCGCAGGACGGCGACCCGGTCGCCGAGCGACATGGCCTCGGCCTGGTCGTGGGTGACGTAGACCGTGGTGACGCCCAACTCCCGGGTGAGACCCGCTATTTCGGCCCGCAGGTGGTTGCGGAGCTTGGCGTCGAGGTTGGACAGCGGCTCGTCCATGAGGAACGCGGAGGGGTGGCGGGAGATGGCCCGGCCCATCGCCACCCGCTGGCGTTCGCCGCCGGAGAGCTGGCCCGGGTAACGGTCGAGGAGGTCCTCGATGCCCAGCATGCGGGCGGTGGCGTCCACGCGTGCGCGGGGGTCCTCGCCGGGGGCCTCGATCCGCAGCGGGAAGCCGATGTTCCCGCGGCTGGTCATGTTCGGGTAGAGGGCGAAGTTCTGGAACACCATCGCCATCCGCCGGTCGGCGGGCAGCAGGTCGTTGGCGTACTCGCCGTCGAGTCTGAGCTCGCCCTCGGTGATCTCCTCCAGACCGGCGATCATCCTGAGCACGGTGGATTTTCCGCAGCCGGAGGGGCCGAGCAGGACGAGGAACTCACCGGGCGCGATGTCCAGCGAGAGCCGGTCCACCACCCGGGCTCCCCGGGTGTAGGTCTTGCTCACATGGTGCAGAGAAATGGCGCGTGTCATGGCAGTGCCCCCGAGGGCTCACTGGGCGAACGCTGGCGCTCCGCGGTCGGACGCCACGTGCGGGTCGTACGGGGCGTGTGAGTCACGGAAGTTAACGGAAAGTGCGCGCCTCGGGGAAGACACGTGCGGGATTCGGACGCCTCGGTCCCAGTTGGTGAGAAAGCGGATGCCCGGGTTCAGCGGTGGGCGGGGGCGCGGACCTGGGTGAGATGGGCGAAGACGACGAGGTTGCCCGAGTAGCCGGTTCTGCGGTCGTAGCTGCCGCCGCAGGTGATGAGCCGGAGTTCGGGGCGGGCGCGGGGGCCGTAGACCTCCCGGTTGGGGAAGTGGTCCTTCTCGAACTTCCGGATGGCGTCGACGACATAGACGGCGGTACGACCGTCCGCGCGCCGCACCTCGATCCGGCGCCCTGTCCTCAGTTCGGTGAGTCCGGCGAAGACGGCGGGCCCGGAGTCGGTGTCCAGGTGCCCGACGGCGACGGCGGTGCCCTGCTGGCCGGGGGACGGTCCGTCGGCGTACCAGCCCACGAGGTTGTCGTCGTCGTCCGGTGGGGCGGGGAGTCTGCGGTTCCGGTCGAGGCGGAGGTTCATGACGGGGGCGTCGACCTCCAGGTAGGGGATGAGGATGCGGGTGGCGCGTGAGCGGGGCAGGGGGCGGGGGTGCGGTGGGCGGTGCGCAGCGGGGGCGGGGTGACGGGGGTTCGCCCGGGCCGCGCCGGGAGCGGGGGTGTGCGGCCGGGTCGCGTCCGTGCAGGGGGCGCCGCTGGAGCCGTGGGGACGTGCGGCACCGGGGCCGGTGCCGACGGAGGGGGCGTGCGCCTTGCCGGTGGGCGTACGGGGGTGGGGGGCTGGGGCGTGCGTGCCCGCGTGGGAGCGGGGTGCGGAAGCCTGCGTGCCCGTGCCCGTGCCCGTGCCCGTGCGGGGGCGGGCCGCAGAACCGTGCGCGACCGCGCGAGAACGGGCCGCAGAACCGTGCGCGACCGCGCGAGAACGGGCCGCAGAACCCTGCGCGACCGCGCGAGAGCGGGCCGCAGAAGCCGCCGTACCCGTGCGGGCGTGGGCTGCGGAGGCCGCTCGAGAGCGGCGTACAGAGGCCGCCGCATCCGTGCGGAGACGGGCTGCAGAAGCGTGCGCGACGGCGTGGGAGCGGGCGGAGGAGGCGTGCGTACGTGTGCGTGGACGGGGCGGAGAAGCATGCGCGCTCGCGTGGGTGCGGCCGGAAGAAGCCTGTGTACGCGTTCCGGGACGCGGTGTGGAGGCATGGGGGCGTGCCGAAGGGACGCGCTTGTCAGCGGCTGCCCCGGGGCGGGGCCCAGGAGCGTGGGGACGCGGCTTGCCCGCGGTGGCGCTCGGCGCACCGCCTGGGCGACCTCGACCCCCGCCGGTACAGGCCGCGCCCGAATCGGCCGGCTTCGGCCCACCGGCACCCGCACCTGTAGCCGTAGGTTGCGCCCCACCGGGACCAGCGCTGTCCGGCTTCGCCCTCGACCCGCCCGCCCCGCGAACCCCGGCTGTCCCGCCCCCGGCGCCTGCCGGGGCGGCCCCCTCCCCTCCGGGCCCCGCCCCATGCAGCCCCGTCCCAGTCGGCGGTCGGTCCGAGGTCAGCGTTCGTGCGTCTGCGCGGGGTGCCGGGGCGGCCGCGGCCCCGGACCCGCCCGGCGAAGCGAGGGCGGTCGCTTCGCCGGGCTGTTCGTCCTGGGCCCACTGGAGGCCGCCGACCAGCAGGGCTGTCGCGAGGACGGCCGTCCTCGTGAGGCGGTAGGCGCGCGTCCGGTACCAGGGCCGCCTGCGGGGCCGCCTACGCGGCGCCATGCGTACGGCGACGCAGCCGGAACCAGGTCGCCGCGCCGACGGCGGCGAGGCCCACGGCGGCGGCACCCGCGACCGGGGTGAACGCGTCCCCACGGGCGAGTCCGCCACCGCCGGCCGGCGGGCCGCCGTGGGGGCCGCCACCTGGTCCGGGCCGGTTCGGGCAGTCGACCTTGAACACCTTGTTCCTGGCCGGGGGCGTGACCACACCCGGGACCGCGATGGTCTTCCAGGTCAGCTTGTAGTAGCCCGAGGGCAGCATGAGGTTCGAGGTGACGCCCGCCCCGTTGGCGAGGGTGACGGTGCCTGACAGCTTGGCCGTGGTGCCGGCCTGCGCGGACTGGGGCTCGATGGTCCAGTCGACGCCGATGGCGGAGTCGAAGTTGAAGGCGTCGAGGTAGAACTTGCAGACCTTGGGCTGGTTGAGCCGCTCCGCGGACGCGGTACCCGCCATGTACACCTTGACGTCGCCCTTCTCACCCACGGCGACGGCGGACGGAGCGGCGAGCAGCAGCGCTGCACCGGCGGTGATCGCCGTCAGGGCGGCGGCTCTGCGCGGACGGGACGAGGTCGACATACGAGACCCTCCGAATCAGGTGATTTTCATACAAACTGCACCTGATTCGATGTCATATTCGAGGCACGCACGGGGGGACCATCGCCCGACACACCGTCAGATATCGCTCTTACGGCTCAACGGCCGCCGCACCCGGGACGGCTCGGCAGACTCCTCCGCGGGCTTCGCCGACGACCGCAGCGCGACCACCGACGACACCAACAGCAGCGCGCCCAGCATCACGAACGGCGCCGCCACACCCGCGACCCCCGCGACCAGGCCCGCGGTGGCGGGCGCGGCGACCTGGCCGAGGCGGTTGCCGGTCAGCCGCAGGGCGAGCGCGGTGGAACGGGCGCCGTCGGGGGCGGCCTGGACGACCGTCGTCATGGACAGCGGCTGTCCGACGCCGAGGCAGAAGCCGAACAGCGCGAGCATCAGGGCCAGCACCCACACCGGGACCGGCAGCGCGATGCCCGCGCACAGCAGGGCCGCCAGTAGACACGTCGCGGTGAGGAGCAACGCGCGCCCCAGCAGTCGTAGCAGAGGAGTCAGTACCAGCCTGCAGGCGATCGTCGCGGCCGCGCGCAGGCTCAGCAGCAGACCGATCACAGAGGGGGCGATACCCCGGTGCTCGCCGACCACCGGAAGGTACGCCGTCAGGATGTCCGTGGCGGAGAGCACGGACAGGCTCACGAAGATGCCGCCGGGCACGCCCCGGGACCGCAGGATGCGCCCGACGGGAACCCGGTCGCCTTGCCCGGTACGGGACTTGGCCGCCGTGTCGCGGTGCTCGATGCGCCACAAGGAGGTGAACGCGACCGCCGCTCCGGCCCCCGCGACGAGCAGCGCGAGCGCACTCGTGCCCGCCATGTCGGAGCCGCCGATCAGCGCGCCCGCCGCGATCGGCCCGACCAGCTGGCCGAGGGAGGCCCCGATGGTGAAGTGGCCGAAGTTGCGGTCCTGTTCGTGCGGGGCGGACTGGCGGGCGACGAGGGACTGGGCGCCGATGACGAAGCAGAGGTGGCCGAGGCCCATCACCCCGCTCCAGATCGCCATCGCCCAGAGGGAGCCCGCGATACCGCTGAGCGCGCAGCCGCCGGATATCAGGACCACGCCCACCGGCAGCAGGGGCGCACACCGCCCGTGGTCCGTACGGCGGCCCAGCGGTACGGCGGCGAAGAGCGGCAGCAGCGCGTACACACCGGCGATGACACCGATCGCCCGCTCGTCCGCGCCCAGCGCGAGGGCCCGGTAGGAGACGGCGGGCCGCGCCATCGACACCGCCCCCTGCGCGAAGCTGAAGGCGATGACGAGGCGGAGCAGCCAGCCGCGGTTCCCACCGGGCGCCATGAGCCAGTCCTCCGTGGACGTGAGGAAGCGGATCAGATGATTCCGAAGAGGATGCCTGCCCCGAGGATCAACAGGCATGTCAGCGCGGCCCACTTGACGACGAACTTGGTGTGGTCGCCGAACTCCACCTTGGCCATGCCGACCAGGACGTACACGGCCGGGACGAGCGGGCTCGACATGTGCAGCGGCTGGCCGACGAGCGAGGCGCGGGCCATCTCCAGCGGCGAGACACCGTGCGCCGCGCCGGCCTCGGCGAGGACCGGCAGGACACCGAAGTAGAAGCCGTCGTTGGACATGAAGTAGGTGAGCGGGAGGCTCAGGACGCCGGTGACCAGGGCCATGTGCGGGCCCATGCCCTCGGGGATGACGTCGACCATCCAGCGGGCCATGTGGTCGACCATGCCGGTGCCCTGGAGGACGCCGGTGAAGACGGCGGCGGCGAAGACCATGCCGGAGACGTTGAGGACGTTGTCGGCGTGGGCGGCCAGGCGGGCCTTCTGGTCGGGGATGTGCGGGAAGTTCACGGTGAGCGCGAGCGCGGCGCCGAGCAGGAACAGGACCGGGATCGGCAGCCACTCCATGATCATGCAGGTGAGCAGCGTGACCGTGAGCAGCGCGTTGAACCAGTACAGCTTGGGGCGCAGGGTGGGGCGGTTCGGGTCGAGGACCTGGAAGCGCGCCGCGTCGCCGGCCTCGTCGTCCTCGGCGTCGGTGCCGGAGCCGGACCCGCCGGTGGCCGTCGCGGCCTTGCCTGTGCCGGAGGCACCGGAACCGGCGCCGACCAGGACGGTCTCGGCCTCCTCGACCTTCTCGTCCACCAGGACCTCGCTCAGCGTGAGCACGCCCAGCCGCTTGCGCTCACGCATGCCGAGCACGTACGAGAGGATGAAGACGCCCAGCAGGCCGACGGCGAGGGCCGGGATCATGGGGACGAAGATGTCGCTGGCGTCGAGCTTCAGCGCGGTGGCCGCGCGGGCCGTCGGACCGCCCCAGGGCAGCGTGTTCATCACGCCGTTGGCCATCGCGGCGACACCGGTCATCACGACCAGGCTCATCTTCAGGCGCTTGTACAGCGGGTACATCGCCGAGACCGTGATCATGAAGGTGGTCGAGCCGTCGCCGTCCAGTGAGACGATCGCGGCGAGGATCGCCGTACCGACGACGATCCGCATCGGGTCCGCCTTGGCGAACTTCAGGATCCCGCGCACGATCGGGTCGAAGAGGCCGACGTCGATCATCACACCGAAGTAGACGATCGCGAACATGAGCATCGCCGCGGTGGGGGCGAGGCTGGTGACGCCTTCGATGACGTAGTCACCGAGCTTGGCGCCCTTCCCGACGAAGACGCAGAACAGTGCCGGGATCAGTACGAGTGCCGCGATCGGCGACATCTTTTTCATCATGATCAGGACCAGGAAGGTCGCGATCATGGCGAAGCCGAGGATGGTCAACATGAGTGGATACCTAACGTTCGCCCTTGAACTCCCACCGGAGTCGGCAGTGCGATGACGTTAGGTCTCGTCAAGTGACGTTAACAAGACATTGACATGCGAGCAATAAGCGCAAAACTGCTGGTCACGGCTTTGCGCTGCTCACAGGGCCACTACGGCGGCCAGTTCCACGGGTACGCCGTTGAGGACCGCGTTGCCCGAGAGCGGGTCGAGCAGGCTGCCGTCGAGGAGCTGGTTGACGTTGACGCCGGGGTCCTTGAGGGCGTGGCCGAGGCGGGTGCCGGGCCGGTCGTGGCCCCAGCCGTGCGGCAGGCTGACCACTCCGGGGCGTACGACGTCGGTGACCTCGGCCTCGGTGACCACCTCTCCCCCGGCACCCTTGATCCGCACCGCGGCGCCGTCCTTCAGGCCGAGACGTTCGGCGTCCTCGGGGTGGATGTGCAGGGTGCAGCGGTTGGTGCCGCCGGTGAGGGCGGGGACGTTGTGCATCCAGCTGTTGTTGGAGCGCAGGTGCCTTCGGCCGATCAGGACGAGTCCGTCGGCTTGGCGAAGGAGGGCTTCCCGCAGCCAGGGCAGGTCGTCCGCGATGGGCTGTGGCAGCAGTTCGACCTTGCCGCTCCTGGTCTTCAGCGGCTGCGGCAGCCGGGAGTTCAGCGGTCCGAGGTCGATGCCGTGGGGATGCGCGAGCAGCTTGGTGAGGCTCAGCCCGTCCGGTCGTACGCCGAATCCGTCGCCGTAGGGGCCGAGGCGCAGCATCATGTCGAGGCGCCGCTCGGGGCCCGTGTCGCCGCTCAGTTCGGTGGCGAGTTCGCGGGGGTCGCGGCCGTGTACGGGAGAGTGGGTCTCCTTGACCGCCTTGCCGAGAGTCTGGCCGATGACCAGGTCGTCCACGGCGGACGGGTCGGCGCCGTGCATGCCGGTCGCGGCGAGGATCAGCCGGGCGAGGATCTCCGTCTCCGCCATCCGGCCGGGCTCCAGCGGGACGGCCGGGCGGGTGTAGCGGACCTGGTTGCGGACGGCGAGGGTGTTGAAGGCGAAGTCGTGGTGCGGGCTCTGGGAGGGCGGGGGCGGCGGCAGCACGACGTGGGCGTGGCGTGAGGTCTCGTTGAGATACGGGTCCACGCTGACCATGAAGCCGAGCGAGCCGAGGGCCTTGTCGAGCCGGTCGCCGTCGGGGGCGGAGAGCACGGGGTTGGTGGCGACGGCGACGATCGCCCGGATCGGCTCGCCCTCCGCGGTCGCGGTGTCGATCTCCTCGGCGAGCGCGGAGAGCGGCAACTCACCCTTGGCCTCCGGGTGTTGACTCACCCGGGAGTGCCAGCGCCCGAGGCCGAAGCCATGGCTGGGGCCGGCGGGCCGGGGCGTGCGGTCGGTGGCGGCCTGCGGGAAGAGGGCACCGCCGGGCCGATCGAGGTTGCCGGTGAGGATGTTGAGCACGTCGACGAGCCAGCTCGCCAGGGTGCCGTGCGGGACGGTGCAGCTGCCGATACGGCCGTATACGGCGGCAGTTGGGGCGGCGGCGAGTTCGCGGGCGAGGGTGCGCGTCACGTCGGAGTCGACGTCACAGGCGGCGGCGACGGCCTCGGGCGTGAAGTCCTTCAGGGCTTCCCGGAGTTCATCCAACCCGTGGAGGTGCGGTGTCAACTCCCCTGTCTCCACCAGGCCTTCCTCGAAGAGCACGTACGCCATCGCGGCGAGCAGCAACGCGTCCGCACCGGGCCGGACGGCGATGTGGCGGTCGGCGAGCGCCGCGGTGCGGGTGCGGCGGGGGTCGATGACGGTGAGGGTGCCGCCGCGGGCCTTGAGCGCCCTGAGCTTGCCGGGGAAGTCGGGGGCGGTGCACAGACTCCCGTTGGATTCCAGGGGGTTGGCGCCGATGAGGAGGAGGTGGTCGGTGTGGTCGAGGTCGGGAACCGGAATGGCGTTGGCGTCCCCGTACAGCAGACCACTCGACACATGCTTGGGCATCTGGTCGACCGTGGACGCGGTGAAGACGCTCCGGGTACCGAGTCCGGCGAGCAGCACCGGTGGGTAGAGGGCGCCGGCCATGGTGTGCACGTTGGGGTTGCCGAGGACGACTCCGACGGAGTTCGCCCCGTACCGCTCGACCACGCCCCGGATCCCGGCGGCGACCGCGTCGAAGGCCTCCTCCCAGGTGGCCTCGCGCAGCTCCCCGTCCCGCCGCACGAGGGGCGTGCGCAGCCGGTCGGGGTCCCCGTCGATGGCCCCGAAGGCGGCCCCCTTCGGGCAGATGAACCCCTTGCTGAACACGTCGTCACGGTCCCCGCGGGCGCCGGTGACCCGGGTCCCCTCGATGGTGAGCGTGAGACCGCAGGTGGCCTCGCACAGCGGGCAGATGCGTAGAGCGGTGCGGGACACGGGTCCTCCCGGGGCAGCGGTGCCTGTCCTTGCGAGCATACCGACCGGTACGGATGGAGGGGAGGGGATGCCCCGGCTCAGTCAAAGAGAATGACGCCGTTGCCGGTGCCGACGATCAGCTCACCGTGGGGCCCGATGGCGAGCGCCGTGCAGGGCGAGGGGAGGTCGAAGCGACGGAGGATCTCGCCGGTGCGGCTGCCGAGGACAGCCACGTGGGGGCCGTCGGACAGGACGTATCGCTCACTGTCGGGAAAAAGAGCACAGTGGCTCGGATAGAAGGGGATCTCGTGCTCATGCGTGGCGATCGGTTCGCGGTCCGAACGTCGGAGAAGGCCACGAAGGATGACAGGTCTCCGCTGCCGCGTACGTAGGCCGCCCTTCAGCGTGAAACAGGCCGACAACGCATCCCCTGGGACGATCATGGCGCCTTCGTCGCTGATCAGAAGCAGCTCCTCACGGCCCGGTCCGGGCAGCGAGAACACGTCGAGCAGCCAGTCGCCGGGCAGGGACAGGGCCGCCCAGCGCTCCGTCGCCGTGTCGAACACATGGACAAGACCGTCTCCGACAGTGACGAGCAACAGCACCGTGCCCGCACAACGCACGGCCCAAGGTGTGTCGCCACTGGGCCGTGCGGTCGTCAGGCGGTCGACGAGCGGCCGCCCCCGGGTCACGTCGTAGACGCCGAAGCCATCCTTCCCGTCCGGAAACGTGAGCGACAGGAGCGACTCTGTCCCGTCTCCGTCGGCCAGCACCGTCAGCCGTGTCTCAGCGCGCTCGTGGATCAGGGGAAGAACGATCGGGCTTCCCTCCGAGGCGAGCGGTCCATCCTCGTCGAAGTCCCAGTACTGCAGCAGCCCGTCCTCACAGCGGGCGAGCAACCGGGTCCGCGACACGGTGGCCAGCTGCGCCACCCCTGACTCGCCGACCTGCCGCAGCCGCCGCACCAGCGTGCCGTGTTGCGCCTCCCGGATCTGGAGTGAACCGTCTCCGCTGCCGGTCACGACGACGAGGCCGTCCTCGACGGGCACAGCCGCGGTGGCCGTCACGGAGCGCACGGCGTCCAGCGCCTCCACCACCCGACGGCCCTCCGGCCCCTCCCGCAGCGACCAGATGTGGCCGCGGTCGTCCCCGCACAGCAGGCCGTCATCCGTCAGGTGCAGCGCGGCGACGGGCTGCGGCATCCGGCGTTCCCAGCCGTCGGCGTACGCGACCAGCCGCGTGTCGACTCCGCAGCCGACCAACCCGCTCGGGGTGTACGCAAGCGCGCGCACGAGCCCGCGGTGAGCGGCACGGGCCGGGCCGAGCGGACGGCAGGTTGGCAGGGACCACTCGCGTACCGATCCGTCGAGCCCGCCGACGGCCAGATTCCCGGAGCCGTCAGGGGCGAGGGCCAGGGCAGTGGTCCAGGTCTCCGTGTCGGGGCAGGGACCGTACACGTACATGCGGCCGCCACCGACGTCCCAGCAGACGATCCGGCCCGATCCGGTGCCGACGACCAGGACGTCCCTGCCCCGCACGCGGCCGGTGGTCAGCGCCGTGAGGGTGTCCGGGACAGTGAACTCCTGTTCCGCTACCGGCAGTCCGGCGCGCAGGACAAGAATCCTGACATGGCCCCGATACTCGCCGGTGGCCACGAAATCCCGGCCGTCGGAGGTATGGCCGACGGCCGCGCAGCTCATCAGAGGCGTGGCCCAGCGGCCCCGGTCGATCGGAACACGCCGCCGCCACAGCTCGTGCGGCCGCCCCAGGTCCCAACAGCGGATCACGTGGTCCTGGCCGACACTGACCAGGGCGCTCGCACCGGACGGGCCGTGGATCTCCCCCAGGGCGAGGAGTCCTGCCTCATGAGCGGTCACATGAGTGGAGTCCGCAGCGTCAGGGGTGGGCCACAGCCGTACGATCCCGTCCGAGCCGCCCACACAGACCGTTCCCCCGACGCGGCACAGGGCGTTCGCCGCGTGGTCCAGGATCTGGCCGCCCAGACGCTCGCCGGTCACAAGGTCGTACAACTGGACGCCACGACTGTGACCACGGACGGATACACAGGCCGACGAACCCAGATCGAAGGTCTCGACCTTGACGGACACCCGGTCGACGGGCAGGGGCAGGCCGATCGGACGACCGCTGTCGAGGTCGACGCGGTGCAGCTGTCCGTCGGCCGTGACGGCGGCGACGATCCACTGATGGCCGACTCGGTGCACGGCCAGCGAGGCGATGACGAAGGCACTCGTCAGCAGTGTCCGGACAGGTCCGCCCGTGGTGAGGGAGGACAGCCGCACGGTGCCGTCCGAGCCGGCGGTTGCGACGAGCCGGCCCAGCGGGTGGCCGCGCACCAGTGCCACTTCGGTGACGCGGCCCTCATGTCCGGTGACCGTCTCGGCCTCGGTCTCCTGGCTGAGGGTGGAGAACTGCACGATCCTGCCGTCCGCGTGGCCCAGCAGCAGTGACCCCGTGCGCAGGTCGCGGGGCGCGACACAGGCCGTGATGTGGCCGTGCGTCCCCGGGGACAACACAAGATCGCAGTCAGCCGCCAGCTGATCGCTCCGGCCGTCCCAGTACTCGGCCCGCCATGCCCACATCCGTCTCCGCTCCCTGCGGGTCAGGGGCCGGTAGGCAGGGGTGGAGCCGAGCCGGTAGACCAGGAGATGGCCGGTGGAAAACAGCATGGCGGCCGCCGCCGGGCTGCCGTCCTCCCCCGCGAGCACAGCCAGTTGGTCGGCAGCCTGTGGCAGGCCCCATCCGATGGCGGCGTCGACGGCCGGGTGGGGCGGCAGTAGCCAGGTCCGCAGGCGAGCGCCCTGCCAGAGATGGAGCAGACGTGCCGCGTCCCCCGCGACCACATCCCCCTTCTCCAGAACGAATTGGCGATCGAAGTACATCCCCGCCGCGCTGTCGGGAAGTTGAGGCACAGCGGCCAGGGACCCCCATCTCCAGCTGACCTCAGCCGCATGTGCGCGCGAAACACCGCCGTCGTCCAGATCGACCCACCGCGGGCCGTTCTCCCTCGCGAGATCCAGGAACCGGGCACCGCGCTCACCCGGCACGACCACCCCGCTGTTCACCCCAATACTCATCCCGTCGTACCGCCGCTCCCCCGCTTGCGAATTCCAGGCGGCCCACCGCGCCCGCCACGGCAGTCCCTCCTCCCCCACGTCACAGGACTCGGCCAGCACCTGCGCCTTGCGACACACCGCGGCCAGTCGCAACCGGGCCCTGCCCTCGGGATCCGGCCCCTTCCCCTGCCTTCGGCGCAGTTCTTCCTCCAGATCCCGGATCGCCTGCCCTGCCCGCCGCCCCGGCCCGCTCCGCAGCCCCGGCAGCGCCGCCAGCAGTCGTCCGGGCTCGGCGCCCAGCACGAACCCGGCGTCCTGGACGAGCGGATCCAACACCGCGCCCTCGCTCGCGTGCAGTGCCAAGTACCGCCGGACATAGGGATGTTCGATCCCCCGGAGCACCTCGGTGATCGTCCGTTGGACGGCCCCGGAGTCCCGCCCCTCGCGCAGGTACTCGATGAGCGCCCGGTGGTACACCCGGTACACCGAACCACCGGCTTCGACACTCTCCACGACGTACGATCCGGCCGCCTGCCGCAGCCATACGACGTCCTCGTCGCCGTAGTCCCGGCCGGTGAGCGCGGCGGCCAGGCGGGACCAGACGCCCGCCCAGGGCAGGCCCGCACCCTGGGCGTAGGCGAGAGGGAGCAGGAGTTCGCGGGCCCTGGCCGCTAGGGGTCCGAGACGCTGGACGAGGTCGCGTTCCATCGCCTGGCCGGGCAGCCGCGGCAGTTTCTCGCGCCACCGCAGGTCGTGCGGGTCCGGCGGGTGCGGCTCCCGCGCGAGGGTGCGGGCGGTGATACGGGCGACGAGGAAGGAGCGGTCGGCGGCCTCGGCAACGGCCTCCGCGATGTCGTCCACCAGGTCGGGCTCGGCGGTACGCAGGACCGAAGCCGGGGCGCACAGCAACTTGCGGACATAGGCGCGGACGGCGTCCGGGTCGCTGTGGCGTTCGGAGTCGAGGTCGATACGGGGTGCGTCGGCGCGCAGCCGGGCGGCGATGTGCGGGCGGGCACCGACCAGGAGACGCAGCGGGAGGCGGCGAGCGGGGTCGGTGAGCGGGGCAAGGATTTCGTCGACGGCCTCGTGGGGTGCGAGGGCCTCGTCCAGGGAGTCGACGAGGACGACGAGCGGACGTGCCCTGGTCTGGAGATGCGTGGTGAGTGCGCCGAGAGAGTCGGCGGCGCAGCCGGCCGCCGCGGACAGGGCGTCCAGCAGCTGCCGGTTGGAGAGGTGGCTCGCGTTGACCCGGACGTCGATGTCCCCGGAGCGGGGCAGCAGAGCCGGCAGCCCCTCGCGCGGCACGGCAGGCCCGCGGTCCGGGTCGGTGAGGACCGCGACCATGCCGAGCAGCGAGGACTTGCCGGAGCCCGGGTCGCCGGTGACGACGCACAGCCGTTCGTCGGTGCGGCGCGGGTCGAGCCAGGTGGTGACGTCGCCGAGGGCGACATGTCGGCCGGTGAAGTCCCAGACCTCCTCGTGGGACACGTCGGTGCCTCGGGCCCGGGGCAGGAAGAAACCGCGCATGTCCTGTTCGCGGGCGTCGCGTTCGCGGGCGCCGACGCCGACGATCCGGTCGATCTCGTCCAGCTTCAGCCCGGCGGCGTCGGGGACGTACCGGGGGTTGGGCAGGAACGCGGGGATGTCGCCGGTGGCGTGGGTGAGAGACCAGACGGGGCGCTGTGCGGGCGGGACCTCGGCATCGGCGGCGATCGCGGCCATGACCTGGTCGAGGCTGATGTGGGCGGGCGCGTGCCCGGCGGTGGCCCAGCGGCGTACGGCCCGATCGAAGGCCGAGGAGAGCGCGCCGGTGTATGTCTCCTCCTTGCGCCGGGAGGAGGCCACCAGAACGAGCCCGGTGCTGCCGTGCTCAGTGACCGGCTCCCGGAAGCGCCGATCCTCCAGGGCCCGGCGCAGCGCCTTGTCGGTGCCCTCCTCCGCGTAACACGCGTCGAGGAGTACGAGGAGCCGCTCGACGGCGGTGTCCTCCCACAGATAGGAGACCAGGTCCTCGGTGGGCAGTGCGGTGCCGCGCAGGTCGCGGGCGTCGCTGTCGTGCAGCAGGAGGTAATGGCGACCGTTGTTCTCGGCGGTGACCCCGTGGGCGGCGAGGTAGAGCACCACGTGGTCGTCTGGGCGGCGCTCCGGCGCGGTGGCGAAGGCACGCAGGGCGGTGACCAGCGCCTCCCGTGTCGGATTGAGGCCCAGGTCCGCGCCCCGGACATAGCCGAGTCCGAGGTCGCCCATGAGGAGGTCGTCGATCCGGCGGAGATCGTCGGCGAGTTCGGGGCGCTCGGCCTCAGGATGCGCGCGGACGTCGGTGACCGCGGTGGAGATCAGGAAGCGGCGCGCCCCCGGTGCGGCCGGTGTCCAGGGCAGCTGCTGCGGCTCAACCGGGGCCACGGCCACCGATCACCGCCCTGCCGGCCTCCGGCGTATTGAGGTAGCGCGTCACGTCGTGGGCCCGCGCGCCGTTGTGGATGAGGCGGCAGTCCACTCGCTCCCCGAACAGGGGCCGCAGGTCCTTCACGAGGGCCACGACATCGCCCTCGTCGGCGATGTTCGTCCACTCCTGCACGTTGCCCGGCCAGTCGCCCGGCTTGCCACCCTCGCCCGCCCGCAACCGGTCGAAGACCAGGTTGCGGATGCCCAGCGGCGAGCCCAGCGTCAGGAGGGCGCGCACCGGTCGGTCGGGGTGCGCGCACAGCGCCTCGTAGGCCACGACGCTGCCGAGGGAATGGCCCACCACGACCTGTGTGTCCGGGGTGAAGGCTGCCGCGACACGCTCCTGAACGGCGTCCCGCACCGTCGAGTCGCGGAGGTACGCGCTGACTTGCTTCAGGTCGAGAACCAGACCGCGCAGTGCGATGCCCGCGAAGAAGCGGGAGCGGCTGAGGGCGTTGAGCGCGCGCTGGACCGAGCGGGGAGTCCTGGACAGCGTGCGAGCGTCGGGCGGCAGTACGGCCTCGTCCGTGCGTGCCGCCTCCGCCCACCATGCGAGCAGCAGGTCCCTCTCGAAGCCCGCTCCGACATCGGAGGCGGTCAACGGCGGGTCCTGGAAGGCGAGGGTACGGCCCGGCGGCCGGAACAGGTCGCCGTAGAACACACACCGTAGGTCGTCAGGGCCCAGCAGGTCCGGAGCGCCGGCGCGGGTCAGACCGTCGCCGAGCGCGGGAGACCAGGAGGCGTGCAACTCCCTTTCTCCCGCGTATTGCTGGCCGATCCCGTGGATGCAGACCACCCGGGCCATCGCGTCTCCCCCATGCCCGGCCCCAGGGTGCGGTCACCCTGGCTACGGGAGTACTCGTCGGTCGCTGCTCAGTCCAATACCCGCGCCAGATACGCCCGCAACATCTCCCGAGCCTCCTGGATGATCCGCTCGTCGCCCTCCGGCGCCATCCGGAAGGCCAGGTGGACCAGGGTGTCGGCGGTTTCCACGGCGATGAGGAAGGAGCGGCGGAGGTCGTCGTCCGGTTCGCGGGAGAGGTAGCCGGAGAGGAGCTCGGTGAGGCGGTCGGCGACGCGGTGGTTGGGTTCGGCGTGGCGGGCACCGACGGGGATCTGGTTGCCGAAGTCGACGAGGGAGAAGCCGGGGGCGGTGCGTTTCATGGCGAGGTACTCGTCGAGGACGACGTCCATCACCGTGCGCCAGCCGCCCTCCTCGCCGGACTCCTTGAGGCGGTCGGTGACCCGGTCCGTGAAGCGTTCGAGGTTGCGCTGGGCCAGGGCGTCGGCCATCTGCCGCTTGTTGCCGAAGAAACGGTAGACCGAGCCGATGGGCACGCCGGCGCGCAGGGCGACGGCGCGGGTGCTCAGGTCGTCGTAACCGACCTCGTCGAGGAGGTCGGCGCAGGCGTCGAGGATTCTGGTCAGCCGTTCGGCACTGCGCCGCTGCACGGGGGCGCGACGAAGCGGGGTCGCTTGGGGCACGGGCTTCATGATGCCTTTCCGCCGAGGTCAGGTGAACCCTGCCACCTGGTACGGGGCCGGGGGCCCAGGGCACTCACCGGCCACCGCCGGTGCTCGTCGCGGGGCTCGCGTCCAGGGCTGTGCCGCCGGTGCTCGTCGCGGGGCGCGGGCCTACGACTGCCCCGCCGGTGCTCGACGCGAGGCGCGGGTCCAGGGCTGTCCCGCCGGTGCTCGACGCGAGGCGCGGGCCTACGGCTGTGCCGCCGGAGCCCGTGACCGCCTGCGGGTCCGCAACACCGTCGTCCGTGAACGCCTGCGAGTCCGCAACACCGCCACCCCCGACCGCCTGCGGCTCCGCAACACCGCCGGCGCCCGGGCCCGCAGCGGGCCGCGCCCCCGGGGCACCGCCACGCATGCTCGCCGTGACCTGCGAGGCCGACCCTCCGCCACCTACGGGCGCCGTGACCTGCGAGCCCGACCCACCGCCACCCACGCCCGCCGTGACCCGCAAGCCCGACCCCCCGCCACCCACGCTCACCGTGACCCGCGAACCCGAAGCCCCGTCTCCCATGGACCGCCATTCCGCAACCCCGCTGCCCATGGTCTGCGAATCCGGCGCCCCGCTCCCCGTCGGCTGTGGCTCGGAGGCCGTGACGTCCGCCGTGCTCTCCACGGGGTCGCCGTCCACGGCCCACACCGTGCCGTCGTCGGCGTACAGCCGGGCGGTGACCTTGTGGGTGCCCTGCGGGACGTACGCGGCGGGGAGGCGGCATGTGGGGGTGCGCAGGGTGGTGACGGGGCGGTCGTCCACGAAGACGACGGCGACGCCACGGCCGGAGATCGCCTTCGCCTTCGCCCCGGCGGCCGAGAAGGTGAAGTTCTCGACGGTCAGGCGCACGGACCAGCTGTCGTCGGCGTTCGGCTGCACCTCTATGCCGACCGCGGGAGCGCTCTCCTTGTCCACCTCGCGGTAGTGCCGCCCCTCCTGGTCGGTGTCGTCGAGGACCTTGCCCACCGGCGAGACCGACTGTCCGTCCTTGTGCTCCTGTGCCCCACTGCTGCCACAGCTCACGGATCCGGTCGCCAGCAGGACACAGACCGCGAGCAGGGCAAGGAGTCCCCGCGTCCACGACATGCCGGGGAGCCTAGAACACGGGTCCGACACCGCGAATCCCCCTGGGGTCTGGTTCTGGTCCTCCTCCCTGAGGAGGTCACAAGCGGGGTAATCGGTTCCACGGGACGACCTCTTGCGTCCGCGAAACCGCAATCCTACGGTGTTCCATAGGAATCAGACCGCAAGGGAGCGACCATGAGCGGCGACGCAGCGATGACGGGCGCGGACGCGCGGAAGACCGCCGAGGGCCTGACCTACCTCTCCGGTTTCGGCAACGAGCACGCGTCGGAGGCCCTCCCGGGAGCCCTCCCCAAGGGCCGCAACGCCCCGCAACGCGCCCCCCTCGGCCTCTACGCGGAACAGCTCAGCGGTACGGCGTTCACCGAGCCCCGCGCCCACAACCGCCGCTCCTGGCTGTACCGGATCCGCCCCTCCGCCGCGCACCCGGCGTTCACCCACACCCACCACGGCAGGATCCGTACGGCCCCCTTCACCGAATCCGTCCCCGACCCGAACCGGCTGCGCTGGGACCCGCTGCCGGAGTCGGCCGCGGGCACCGACTTCCTCGCCGGCCTGTGGACCCTCGGCGGCAACGGCGACGTGACCCAGCGCACCGGCATGGCCGTGCACCTGTACCACGCCACCGACTCCATGGACCGCGTCTTCAGCGACGCCGACGGCGAGCTGCTGATCGTCCCGGAGCGCGGCGGACTGCTGCTGCGCACGGAGTTCGGGCTGCTCCATGTGGAGCCGGGACATATGGCGCTGATCCCCCGTGGAGTCCGCTTCCGTGTGGAGCTCCTCGACACTTCAGCCCGCGGTTATGTGTGCGAGAACTACGGTGCCCCCTTCCAGCTCCCCGACCTCGGCCCGATCGGCGCCAACGGCCTCGCCAACGCCCGCGACTTCCGGGCCCCCGTCGCCGCCTACGAGGACATCGAGGGCCCGGTGGAGGTGGTCAACAAGTTCTGCGGCAACCTCTGGACGGCGACCTACGACCACTCGCCGCTCGACGTCGTCGCCTGGCACGGCAACCATGTGCCGTACGTCTACGACCTGCGCCGCTTCAACGTCATCGGCTCCATCTCCTACGACCACCCCGACCCGTCGATCTTCACCGTGCTGACGTCCCCGTCGGACACCCCGGGGCTGGCCGGAGTCGACTTCGTCGTCTTCGCGCCGCGCTGGCTGGTCGGCGAGGACACCTTCCGGCCGCCGTACTTCCACCGGAACGTGATGAGCGAGTACATGGGCCTCATCGAGGGCGCCTACGACGCGAAGGCCACCGGCTTCGTCCCTGGCGGCGGCTCGCTGCACAACATGATGTCGGCGCACGGCCCCGACCGGGAGACGTTCGACAGGGCGAGCGCCGCCGAACTGAAGCCGCAGAAGGTGGACGACGGTCTCGCGTTCATGTTCGAGACGCGCTGGCCGGTGACGCTCACCGCCCACGCGGCCCGCGCGGACCACCTCCAGCCGCACTACGACGACGTGTGGCGGGGCCTCGAACGCCACTTCCGCCCGTTGCGTTGACCGCTGCGCGAAAGGTACGGATAGCCCGTGACCTCCTTCGCCCCGGACTCGATCGTCCTGAACCGCAAGCTGCCGCTCTGGTACCAGGTGTCGCAGTCCCTGCGCGCCTCCATACTCGGCCGCTCGCCCCAGGACCCGCTCCGCCTCCCCACCGAGGAACAGCTCGCGGGGCACTACGGCGTGAGCGTGCTGACCATGCGGCAGGCGCTGAAGGAGCTGGAGGACGAGGGGCTCATCACCCGCCACCGCCGCCGGGGCACCTTCATCGAACCGGCCGCCCGCCGCGGCACCCCGGTCCGGCTGCTCGGCTCGGTGGACGCGATCGTGGCCCAGCAGTCCGGCATGACGACCGAGCTGCTGGAGCACGGCAAGTCGTCCGTGCCGCCCGAACTCGCCGAGCACTTCCCGGACTTGGACGAGGTGGCGGCGTACCACCGACTGCGCAGCGACGAGCAGACGGGCGAGCCGACCAACCACGCCCGCAACTACGTCCGCCCCGAACTGGCCGCCCGCATCGACCCGTCCGACCTGGCGCGCTGGCCGATGACGAAGGTGCTCCGGGATGTCGTGGGGGCGGACATCAGCCGTATCACGGACACGGTGGAGGCACGGCTCGCGGACCCGGAGACGGCCCGGCTGCTCCAAGTCCCGCTGCTGAGCCCGATCCTGCACTACACGGGTCTGGCGTACGACACGGAAGGCCGGGTGCTGGACGCGGCCGTGATCCACTATCGCGGCGACCGCTTCTCCTTCTCGGTGACTCTGGAAGCCACATGACCTCACTGGCCCCCACTGCCTGTCGGCCGAACGTCGTACGATGCCCAGCGTGACGCACGACGACGCTCCGCCGCTGGCGGACCTCATGCCGTGGTCCGTCGCACCGCCGCGGCTCGGCCGGGGGTGGCCGACGGGCCCCGACGCGGCATCCCTCAAGGCCCGCTGGGACGCCCTGCTGAAGGCCGAGGGCCCCGACCGTGAGGCCCTGTTCGAACCGACCCGCTCCCGCACCCTGCGTTCGGCGGTCGGACAGCTGCCCGGGCGCACGGGCGGCACTGAAAGGCTCGCGCGCGCTTCCGGTCCCTGCCCGGAGCCGGTACGGGTCCTGCAGGCGCCCTTCGACGAGCAGTGGCTGATCCCGGACCACCGGCTGATCGACGCGGCCCGGCCCGAGTTGTGGCGGGTGGCGGACGAGGACCAGGTGTTCGTGGTGGAGACGCCCACTGACGGCCAGGGTCCCCAGCTCCTGGCGACCTCGCTCCTCCCCCTGCTCCGCCCCGGCCGGATCCGCCCGCTGTACCGCCGCCCGGGCGGCGCGGAACCGAACCTGGCCCCGGGCCTCCTGGAACACCTGCGGACCCGCCTTGGCGTCCCGGTGGAGCCCCTGGACGTCCTCGCCTGGATCCTGACGGCGGTCCGCCCCGACCTCAGTGTCCCGCTCACGGACGACCCCGAACTCTGGTCCACCGGCGTCGAGTCGGGCCACCGCACGCTCTGGCTGATGCGCCGCGACGGCGACCGCCCGAAGCTCCCCGGCGGCCGCCGCCCCTACGTCCGCGCACCCCTGCCGTCCCGCCCCCTGACCCTGGACTACGACCGAGACAACGAGGCCCTGGTACTGGACGAGGGCCGCATCTCCCCGGTACCGCCGGAGGCCTGGGACTTCGAGGCGGGTGGGGTGCGGGTGCTGGAGCAGTGGTTCACGACGCGCGTCTCGGAACCGGAGCCGGGCACCTTGTCCGCGATCCGCCCGACGACCTGGCCGCAGACGTGGACATCGGAACTCCTGGAGCTGATCACGGTGTTGGCGCTCCTGGCCGATCTCCAGCCCCCGGTGGACGAGTCGACGTCACGGATCACGGCGACGGACCTGCGCAAGGCGGGCGTACTGCCACCCCCGGACGCGGCACGGAGGCCGGCCTCGGTCCTGGACGGGCACGAGGAGGGGCCTGAGGGTCAGCTCACGCTGCTCTAGGTTCTTGGCTCGAAGCCGTCCAGGACCCGCACCAACATCCGCTCGAAGACTGCTTCCATGTCGATCGGTCCCGAATCCTCCATGAACGCCGCCGCCAACCTCGGATACTCGCCGGACGCGATCCGCCCTCCCATGTAGGCCATCCGTGCCGCGTTCTCCTGCTCCACCGACCACGGCAGCGACCGCGCACGCTCGGCGGTGGACAACTCCGTGCCCACGTACACCGTCACGCACCCGTTGAGCATCCCGAGCAGCTCCATCTTCGTGCCGTAGGGCGCGTCGAACGGATCCAGGCACGCCATGCAGTGCTCCAGGTACCGCAACGCGTTGGGGCTGAAGCCGTACACCGGCGACATCAGCCGTGGCAGCCAGGGATGCCGGTGCATGAGCTCCCGAGTCTGGTGCGCGACCCGGATCATGGCGGCCCGCCAGTCCTCCGTCGGCTCCCACAGCTCGTGCTCCCCGCTCACCGCGTCCACCATCAGCTCGTACAGGTCCTCCTTACGAGGGACGTAGTTGTACAGCGACATGGTCCCGCAGCCCAGTTCGGCCGAGACATGCCGCATGGATACGGCGTCCAGCCCCCCGGCATCAGCGAGCCGCACCGCCGCCGCCGCGATGTCCGCCCTGGTGAACGCGGGTTTCGGCCCACGCCCCGTCCGCTCGGGACGAGCCCAGATCACTTCGGGTACGGCCGCTCGGCCCGCCATCGATCATCACCTCGACCACCATCCTAGTTACGTACAGCGTACGTAGTGCGCTATGGTCGAGCCATGACTTCTACGTACGCTGTACTTAGTGAAGGTCTGGAGAAGCGGTTCGGGGAGGTCCACGCCCTGCGCGGCCTCGACCTCGCGGTCGCTCCGGGCACGGTCTGCGGGATCCTCGGCCCCAACGGCGCGGGCAAGACGACGGCCGTACGGCTGCTGACGACGCTGCTGCGGCCGGACGCCGGATCGGCGCGGGTGGCGGGGCACGACCTCGTCCGGGAGCCGGAGGCGGTACGCCGGGCCATCGCCGTGACCGGGCAGTACGCGTCGGTCGACGGGGACCTCACCGGGCGGCAGAACCTCCGGCTGTTCGCCCGGCTGCACCGGGTGCGGGGGCCGGCCGAGCGGGCCGCCGAGCTGCTCGCCCGCTTCGGGCTGACCGAGGCCGCCGACCGGTCCGCGTCCACCTACTCGGGCGGTATGCGCCGCCGCCTCGACCTCGCGGCGAGCCTGATCCGCCGCCCCGAGATCCTGTTCCTCGACGAACCGACCACCGGACTCGATCCGGCCAGCCGCAACCTCATCTGGGACGCCGTGCGCGACCTGACGGCGGACGGCACGACCGTGCTGCTGACCACGCAGTACCTGGAGGAGGCCGACCAACTCGCCCATGACATCGCCCTGGTGGACAAGGGGCGGGTCACACAGACGGGTTCGCCGTCCCAGCTCAAGGCGCTGATAGGGGCGCACGTCGAGATCGTCGTCGCCGACGCGGACGTACTGGTGAAGGCGGCCGGTGTCCTCGACCGACTCACCGGCGGGGAGCCGTCGTTCGACCATGACCGCAGCGCGGTCGGCGCGGTCACCCGGGACACCACGCTCACCCTGCCCCGGCTGGTGCGCGAACTGGACGCGGCGGGCGTGCCGTTGCTCGACGCGAGCATCCAACCACCCACCCTCGACGACGTGTTCCTGCGTCTTACCAAGGAGCGTGCGGCATGAGCATGTTGGCCTACGACGGCACCGCGATGCTGGGCCGCCAGCTGCGACGGGTCCGGAACAACCCCGGGCTGCTGATCCTGACCCAGACGATGCCGATCACCATGCTGCTGTTCTTCGGCTACGTCTTCGGCAGCGCGCTGGCGATGCCGGGCGAGGAGTACCGGTCGTTCCTGGTGCCGGGCCTGCTCGTGGCGACCGCGGCGAACGGGATCATGACGGGGATGTTCCAGGCGGCCCAGGACGTCCACCGGGGTGTGACGGACCGGCTGCGGACGCTGCCGATCAGCCGGGCGGCCGTGCCGCTGGGGCAGTCCGTCGCGGACGTGCTGGTCACGGCCGTCGGCATGGTGCCGTTCCTGCTGGTGGGACTCGCGGTGGGCTGGCGCGTCGAAGGGTCCGCGCTCCAGGCCGTGGGCGCCGTCGGACTGTTGCTGCTGTTCCGGTTCGCGACGACCTGGATCGGCATCTTCCTCGGCCTGCTCACCCGTAGCGAGGAGGCCTCCGGACAGCTGGGCGGCGCGACCTTCATCCTGCCGCTGCTGTCGAACGCGTACATCCCGACCGAGGGCCTGCCCGGCTGGCTGCGCACGCTCGCCGAGTGGAACCCGATCAGCGCGGTGACGACGGCCCTGCGGGACCTGTTCGGGAACGCGCCCGTGCCGGAGGGCGCGGCATGGCCGGTGGCCCATCCGATCGCCGGTTCGCTGGCCTGGTGTGCGGTACTGCTCGCGGTCTTCGCACCGCTGGCCGTGCGCCGGTACGCGCGCGGCGAGGGCTGAACGCCTGTTGCCGGGAGGGGAGTTCAAGCCCTGGTTCGTGCTGCTTGCCGTGGGGATGACGGACGGGAGAGCAGCACGACACCGGGCGGCGGCGTGACCTGCCGAGCGCGGGTCGGGGGCGTCCGGGCCCGGGGACCCGGTGAACCGGTGGGCTCAGCAAGCCTGCGGACTCAGCGCCCCCCGAACAGCGAACGGCGCAGTCGGCGCAGTGGCGCGAACAGCGAGACGCGGCGGACCCGCGCACCCCTGTCACTGCGCTCCTGCTTGGTGGTGTCACGCGCGGTCAGCTCACGCATCAGTGACGTCGCCTCAGCCGCCTCGCGCTGTGGGACGGCGGGTCCCGACAGCACCGAGAGATGGCGGTCGAGGCGCGAACTGGTCGCGCTGCTTCCGCAGGTGATCGCAGGGACCCTCGCCCTGCGCACTGTTATCTGTTCCATGTCACTCCCCACCCGTACGAGTCCACCCGGCCCGGGCAGGGTAACCCTATCGCCCCGCCGTGGCACACGTGTATCGGCGTCACAGGATTCACCTTCCCCATAAGGGTGTTGACGACCCCTCCATGATTACTCTCCGAATCCAACCGATTTCAGGGCGAGTTGGACAACCGGCTGAGTAGTGGGCTGCGGCGAGCCCCCGTCGGGCTCGACCGTCACAGCGAGTGATGTAGCGGACTTGTCGAGTCCGCTCGCGACCAAGGGCGTGTCGGCGTCGAAGAGCCCCAGGGAGCGCGGTTGCTCGTTGGGGCGCATGAGCCACAACTGGCGCACGCGGCCACTCGGGGGCGCGCTGTATCCGCTCAGGGTGACGACCGCACGCCCCTCCGATGCGGAAGCGACCACTCCGATCGTCCGGCCCTGTGGGTCCCGGCCCCGGGTCGCGAGCGCGTCCGAGGCCTGGAGAACGTGGGCGATCTCACTGGCCTGCGCCTTCTGCGCGTCCAGTTCGTCCTGGGCCCGGTTGGCCTGGACGGCGAACAGGGAGGCGACGACGAGGGCCGCGGCGGCGGTGGCCGTGGCGAAGGGCGCGAACAGCGGCCGCCGTTGACGCTGCCTGGGCGGCGGCTGAGCCCCCCAGACATGGGGCGGCAGCTGCGACTTGCGCGCACGGGCCGGCTCGGGCCGGGCGCGCACCGGCTCCGGCCGCGCGGCGGGCGCCTGCGGAATGGTGCGTACGGCGGCCAGCACCCGGTCGCGCATCGCGGCCGGCGGCGGAGCGGCGGCCGACCACGCGAGCCGTACGGCGTCCTCGGACAGCGCACGGACCTCCGCCGCGCAGCTGTCGCAGTCCTTGAGGTGCTTCTCGAAGCGGGCCCGCTCGGCGGGCTCCAGCGCGTCGAGAGCGTACGGGGCCGCGAGGGAGTGGAGGTCTTCTCGGCGGAAGAGGCTCACGCCACACCTCCCAGGCACTCCCGCAAGCGGGTCAGTCCGTCACGCATCCGCGTCTTCACCGTTCCGAGCGGCAAGGAGAGCCGCTCGGCCACTTCACGATAGGTGTAGCCGTCGTAGTAGGCGAGCGTGACCGACTGACGCTGCAGTTCGGTCAGGCGTTCCAGGCATCGGCGCACCCACTCGCGTTCGAGGCCGGCCTCGACCTCCTCGGTCACCTGGTCGAAGGCCGTGTGGTGGGCCCGGCGTGCCTCGCGCTGCTCGCGCTCGCCGGCCGCGCGGGCGCTGCGCACCCGGTCGACGGCACGGCGGTGCGCGAGGGTGAGGATCCAGGACAGCGCGGTGCCCTTGCGGGGGTCGAACCGCGCGGCCGAACGCCAGAGTTCGAGCAGCACCTCCTGCGACACCTCCTCCGACTGCGCCGGATCGCGCACCACTCGCCGTACAAGACCGAACACCGGTCCGGCCACAAGACCGTAGAGCTCCTCGAATGCCTTCTGGTCACCGCCCGCCACGAGCACCAGAAGCTCGTCCGCTTCCAACTCGTCGCCCCCTCCCGCAAAGCCGCACCTGGGCCGTCCCGTCCCACGAGGTATTCGCAACGAACTCACCTTCGGATGGCCTATGAGCCTGTGTCGCCTCTGGACTCATACGGATCAGCGGGCCGAAAACGCGGGTCGAGCAGGAAGAAAAGAAGTTTTGAGATTCGACCAATCCGGCCCGCCCACCACTCCGAATCTCCGAGCGTCAGGCAAGTTGGACTGAGGACGGACGGCATGACACCTATCTCCAGGAGCGGCTCGGGACGCAGGAGTCTCGCGACCCTCGTATGTGGTGCGCTGGCCGCCGGGGGGCTCGCAGCCGCCGGTGTGGCCACGCTGGAACCGGGGGCGGCTTCCGCCTCCAGCCACCGGGAGGCCCCGCTGATCTCGGGTGACCCCCAGTACGACAACACCGACGTGTACGCCTTCGTCAGCCCCGACAAGCCGGACTCGACGACGATCGTCGCCAACTGGATCCCCTTCGAGGAGCCCGGGGGCGGGCCGAACTTCTACCAGTTCGCCGAGGACGCCCAGTACGACCTCCACATCGACAACAACGGTGACGGACAGGGCGAGCTGCTCTACCGCTTCACCTTCAAGACGCACATCAAGAACAAGAAGTCGTTCCTGTACAACACCGGCGTGGTCGAGAGCCTCGACGACCCCGACCTCAACGTCACACAGACGTACGACATCGAGCTCTTCCAGCTGAAGAACCAGAAGGTCAAGTACAAGACGAAGATCGCGGACGACGTCCCGGTCGCGCCGTCGAACGTCGGCAAGGCCTCCATGCCGAACTACGAGAAGCTGCGCGACCAGGCGGTCTACAAGCTCCCCAACGACCAGACGTCCTTCGCCGGCCAGGCCGACGACCCGTTCTTCGCCGACCTGCGCGTCTTCGACCTGCTGTACGGCGGGAACCTCACCGAGGTCGGCAACGACACGCTCAAGGGCTACAACGTCAACTCGATCGCCCTGCAGGTCCCGACGGACATGATCGCGGAGTCGCACGACCAGCCGATCGTCGGAATCTGGTCGACGACCCAGCGCAAGAACGCGCAGGGGTACTACTCCCAGGTCTCGCGCCTCGGCAACCCGCTCGTGAACGAGGTCGTCAACCCGCTCAAGGACAAGGACAAGTTCAACGCGTCCTCGCCCTGGGACGACGGGCAGTTCCTCAAGAACGTGACCAACCCCGAGCTGCCGAAGCTCATCGAGGCGATCTACAAGATCCCCGCCCCGAAGGAGCCGCGCAACGACCTCGTGGACGTGTTCCTCAAGGGTGTGAAGGGGCTGAACCAGCCGCCCCACGTGCGTCCCGCTGAGGAACTGCGCCTCAACACGTCCATCAAGCCCACCGATTCTCCGAAGCGGCTCGGTGTGCTTGATGGCGACAACGCCGGGTTCCCGAACGGGCGTCGGCTGACCGACGACGTGATCGACGCGTCGCTGCAGGTCGTCGAGGGTGAGCTGGTCGGGTCCAAGAACGACCTCGGGGACGCGGTCGACAAGAACGACAAGGACTTCGAGAAGTCGTTCCCGTATGTGGCGCTGCCCACGGAGGGTTCGCGGGGGCCGCTCGCCAAGGGGACCTCCGGTGGGAACGATGTGCGTAACCAGCTCGGGGATGCGCTGTCTCCCGCGGGTGCCTCCGGCTCCGGGGACAACATGACCCTGATCGCTGCGTCTGCCGGTGCCGGGGCTGCGGGGATCGCGCTTATCGGGGCGGCGCTGATGTGGTGGCGTCGGGCTCGGGGACGCGCCTACTAGGGTGCCTCGGCCTGTTGTCTGGCGGGTGCGGGTAAGTGGGGGCTGGTCGCGCCGTTCCCCGCGCCCCTAGAAACCCTCACCTCACCCCCCATTACTGGCGCGGCCTGCGCGTACTCATCCCCCACGGTGCAGGCCGCGCCGCACACACGATCACGAACGGAACTGGAGAGGGCAATGTCCGGGTCTACGACCGACAGCGCACCCGAGGACGAGAAGGTCGCCGCCGTGCGGCGGGTCTCCGAGGCCGGGCGGCGGTGGCGGGCCACTCAACTCGCCGGGTGTGCAGCGCTGTTGGCCGTCGCGTTGACCGGGGGGTCGATCGCGTTCGGGGCGTTGCGGGACGGCGGTACCGCCACCGTCGCCAGTTCGTCCTCGGCGCTCTCTCCCGGGCTCATGGCCAGTGGGGACCTCGACACGAGCATCAAGGCCATCCAGGCCCATCTGCGCAGCCAGCCCAGGGACTTCGGCAGCTGGGCGACCCTCGGGCTCGCCTACGTCGAGCAGGCGCGGACCAAGGGCGACCCCTCCCGGTATCCGCAGGCCGAGCAAGCCATCAAGAAGTCACTGAAGTTGAAGGCGGACAACGAGCAGGGCCTCGCCGGTCTCGCCGCGCTCGCCGCCGCCCGGCACGACTTCAAGGACGCCCTCGCCTACGCCGACAGGACCCTGAAGCAGAACCCCTACAACGAGCGCGCCCTGTCCTCCCGTATCGACGCCCTCGTCGAACTCGGCCGCTACGAGGACGCGTCGAAGGCGGCCGACCTCGCGGACGAACGGCGGCCCGGCATCCCGGTGTTCACCCGCTACGCCTACGTCCACGAGCTGCGCGGCGACGTCCGCACCGCCCGTGGCGTCCTGGAGCAGGCCCTGTCCACCGCGACCACCCCGGGAGACATCGCCTACGTGGCCGCCGCGCTCGGTCAACTCGCCTGGAACCAGGGCGACTACGACACGGCCCTGACCGACTACGCCCGCGCCCTCGCCGCCGACGACGCCTACCTCCCCGCACTGGAGGGCCGGGCCCGCGCCCAGGCCGCGAGCGGGGACCGGGCGGAGGCGATCAAGGGCATGGAGGCCGTCGTAGCGCGCTATCCGCTGCCCCAACCGCTCGTCGAGCTGGGCGAGTTGTACGAGGACCGGGGCGGGGAGGGCGACAAGGCGAAGGCCCAGGACCAGTACGCCCTCGTGGACGCCTGGACGGCGCTGGCCCGGGCGAACGGAGTCAACGCCGACCTCGACACCGCGCTCGCCGCCGCCGACCACGGTGACAAGGCCTCCGCCCTGAAGGCCGCTCGCGCCGAGTGGGCCCGCCGGCACACCGTGCACACCGCGGACGCCCTCGCCTGGGCGCTGCACGTGAACGGGCGCGACAAGGAGGCCCTGCCGTACGCCCGGCAGGCCACCGCCACCGGCTACCGCAACGCCTCCTTCCGCTACCACCGCGGCATCATCGAGCTCGCCGCGGGCGACGCGAAGGAGGGCCGGAGCCAGCTCGCCTCCGCCCTGAAGCTCAACCCCGGTTTCTCCCCTCTCGGCGCCCGTGAGGCCCGTAAGGCACTCAAGGAGGCGTCCGAGTGAAGCCCCGCCGTCTGTTCGCGTCCGTCACGGCCGTCCTGACGGCGGCTTGTGCGCTCGCGCTGCTCCCTTCCAGCAGCGCGAGCGCACATCCTCTCGGCAACTTCACCGTCAATCGCTACGACGGTCTCGTCGCCGCCCCCGGTCAGCTCCGCGTCGACCACGTCGAGGACCTCGCGGAGATCCCGGCCACCCAGGCCAGGCCCGACATCGAGAAGCTGGGCATGACCGGGTGGGCCGCCCAGCGCTGCCAGAAGGCGGCGGAGGGCGCCAAGATCACCGTCGACGGCCGTACGGTCGCCCTCACCGCGAAGAGCAGCCACGCGCGCGTGCGTCCCGGTCAGGCCGGGCTCGACACCCTGCGCGTGGAGTGCCGGCTGACCGCTCCGCTGCCCGAGGACACCACCGTCGCCCTCGGCTTCCACAGCGCGGGCACCGACTCGGGGCCCGGCTGGCGTGAGATCACCGCGCGCGGCGACCGGATGACGCTCACCAAGTCGGACGTACCGACGAAGTCGATCTCGAACGAACTGACCACGTACCCGCAGGAGCTGCTCTCCTCGCCCGCCGACACCGTGACCGCCTCCGTGCGCGTACGGCCCGGTGGTCCGGCCCTCTCCGAGGAGCGGTCGGACGCCCCGGCGGCCTCCGTGCTGCCCCGCGGCGCCGACCGCTGGACCCGGACCCTGGACTCCCTGGTCGCCCGGCACGACCTCACCGTCGGTTTCGCCGCGCTCGCGCTGCTGATCGCCGTATTCCTCGGCGCGATGCACGCGCTCGCGCCGGGCCACGGCAAGACCCTGATGGCGGCGGTGGCCGCGGCTCGCGGTGGTAAGGCCCGGATGAAGGACGTCCTGCCGCTGGCCGCCTCGGTGACGGTGACCCACACCCTGGGCGTGGTCGCCCTGGGGCTCCTGGTCACGGCCGGTTCGGCGGCCGCCCCCTCGGTGATCGCCTGGCTGGGCATCGCGAGCGGGGTGCTGGTGACCGCGGCGGGCGTGACGCTGCTGCGCCGGGCGCTGCGCAACCGACGGCACGGTCACGGCCACTCCCACGGTCCGGGCCACACGCACGATCACGACCACCCGCACCCCCACGGGCCGCAGGGCCACACGCACAGCCACACCGACGCCGCCGGGGAGCCCGAGGAGCGCTCCCTGGTCCTGGTGGCCGCGCACACGGAAACCGCGGCCGCGACGGTGAAGGCCCACACACACTCGCACGCGCCCGGCCACAGTCACGATCACGACCACTCGCACTCCCACACCCTGGAACACACCCACGGCGGCTTCACCCACACCCACGCCGTCGCCCCCACCCTCCGTGGCACGATCCTCCTCGGCTTCGCCGGCGGTCTCGTGCCCAGCCCCTCCGCCGTCGTCGTGCTCGTCGGTGCCGCCGCGCTCGGACAGGCCTGGTTCGGCCTGCTGCTCGTCGTGGCGTACGGCGTCGGGCTCGCCCTGACCCTGACCGCGGCCGGCTTCGCCGTCGTCAGGCTGGGTAGCGGAGTCACACGGGTGCTGGACCGGCGCCCCCGTCTGGCGGCGAGCCCGCTGACCGCACTGGTGCGCAGGAGCGCACCGCTGATGTCGGCGTTCGTCGTCGTGGCCCTTGGGGCTGGTTTGGTGCTCAAGGGGGCGGCATCCGCACTCGGCTGAGCTACTTTTGTGAAGAAATCATGCGAAGTCGAGCGGAGTGCGAAGTGGGGGACGTCCGTGTCCGAAGAACCGGGCAGTGAGCGAGTGATCGCGGGCCGCTACCGGCTCCTGTCCCCGCTCGGCGAGGGCGGCATGGGAACCGTGTGGCGGGCCCGTGACGAGGTGCTGCACCGTGAGGTCGCCGTCAAGGAGGTCCGCGCGCCCCACGGACTGCCGACGCACGAGGTCGAGCGGATGTACGCCCGCCTCGAACGCGAGGCGTGGGCGGCCGCGCGGGTCGCGAACCGCAACGTGGTGACGGTGTACGACGTGGCCACCGAGGACGGCCGCCCGTGGATCGTCATGGAGCTGGTGCGCGGCATCTCGCTCGCCGAACTGCTGGACGCCGAGGGCCCCTTGAGTCCGCAGCGGACCGCGCACATCGGTGCCGAGGTGCTCTCCGCGCTGCGGGCGGCGCACGAGGCCGGGGTGCTGCACCGGGACGTGAAGCCCGCCAATGTGCTGCTGTCGAACGACGGCCGGGTGGTGCTCACCGACTTCGGCATCGCCCAGGTCGAGGGAAGCTCGGCGCTGACGATGACCGGCGAGGTCATCGGCTCCCCCGAGTTCCTGGCCCCGGAGCGGGCGCTGGGCCGCACCCCGGGCCCGGAGTCCGACCTGTGGTCGCTGGGCGTGCTGCTGTACGCCGCCGTCGAGGGCAACTCCCCGTTCCGCCAGAACACCCCGCTCAGCACCCTGCGGGCGATCGTGGACGAAGAGCTGCCGCCGCCGTACCGGGCCGGTCCGCTCACCCCGGTGATCGAGGGGCTGCTGCGCAAGGACCCGGCCCAGCGGCTGCCGGCCGAGCGGGCCGAGCAGGAGCTGCGGATCATCGGGGCGGGGGGCACGCCCCGGGCGGACGCCGTGCAGTCGACCCCGTACCCGCCGACCGTGGCGGCGCCCTTCCCGCAGGAGCCGCCGACGGCCCCGTACCGCCCCGCGCCCACACCGACCTCCACCCCGGTCGCGGCCACCACCGCTTCCCGGGCCCCCGACCGCAACCGCCGCGCGGCCTTCGTGCTGGTGGCGGGCGTGGTGGCCCTGGCGCTGGCGATCGCGGGGCTGACGTACGCGCTGCTGAACCGGGACAACGGCGACAAGGACGGGGAGACCGCCAAGGACACGGTTCCCGCGGTGAGTTCGCCCGCGCAGACCGAGACGGACGGGCCGAGCGAGGAGAACCCCCCGCCCAGCCAGAGCGAGAGCACCACGAGCGCGCCCCCGAAGCAGTCGGTGGATGTCTCGCTGGCGGGCACCAACACCGACTACACCGGCGCCTGTCCGCCGGACAGGTCCGCGGCCCCCACCTTCACGGCCACGCTGACGGTGGGCCGGGTGCCGGCGACGGTGAGCTACCGCTGGGTGTCGGAGAACGGTTCGGTGAACGGCGACTGGAAGACGCTCACGTTCCCGGCCGGCGGCGGGAAGACGCAGGAGGACCGGCGGTTCGTCACGACTCAGGACGACAGCGGGACGTTCGAGGACACCATCAGCGTCGAGGTCCGCGACCCCGTCAAGGAAACGTCCAACTCGGTGCCGTTCTCGCTGACCTGTGTGGCGGAGACCCCGACCGGCACCGGCGAGGCCTCCCCCAGTACATCCCCGTGAGGGGAGATCAGGCCGCGCTGTTCATGACCGGCAGATAGCCGCCGGACTGGCCGGCCGCCGTCGGGTGGTAGGACTCGCTGATGTTGAGCAGGTTGAGGCTGTGCAGCCAGGCGCTGCCGGAGCAGAGTTCATGGCCGGTGAAGGTGCCACGGACGTCGCCCCAGGCGAAGCCGTGGTCCGCCGCGCGCTTGGCGACGGCGGTGTCGAGGTAGTCCGCGGCGTCGTTGATCGCCTTCCGCTTGGTCTCGGAGAGGCCGAGGCAGGTGGTGCCGAGCTTGTAGAAGCGGGGGTAGCCGAGGACGACCACATGGGCGCTCGGGGCCCTGCTGCTGATCGCCGAGTACACCCTGTCCAGTTGGCCGGGCAGCGTCGAGTCGACGTACGCCTTCGCGGTGTTGATCCGGGACAGGCAGGAGCTGTCGGACTGGAGCACACAGGTCGTCATGACGTCGGCGAACCCGGCGTCGTTGCCGCCGACGGTGATCGAGACGAGGGCGGTGGACGAGTTGAGCGGGGTCAGCTGGTTCGCCAGAACATCACCCGTTCGAGCGCCCGAGCACGCCGTGAAGGCGAACGACGAGGGTGAGTTGGCGGCGGCCCAGAGGTAGGGGTAGGCCTTCGTGCTGCGCTTGCAGTCGCCACTTGCACTGATGTAACTGCCTGCGCCGACACCCGAGGAATACGAGTCCCCCAGGGCCACGTAGGGGCCTTCGGCGGCGTGGGCGGTGCCTGTCCCGGTGAGGACTGCGGCGAGTGTGAGGAGGAGCGAGCCGACGTACGCGGCAAATCGGGAACGTCTCATGGAACCTCCCTTTAGCAGGATCTCTGCCTCATCCGTCGTAGCAACTACGCGTATCGACGGGAAGTGTCCATGCCAAAAACGCCAATAATTTCGTGGACATGACAGATTTGTTGACTCCTCATCAACTGCCTTGTTCTACCCCCGTAGATGGCCCACTCTTTACCCCAGCCGGGAGCGGAACGCGACGCTCCCGGTCGTGTGCGCGATCACGCACACCCCCCACGGACGCGCGGCCGACCCAGGCGCGCGTCGCCTATGAGGAGGACTCCCTCGTAATGGCACAACTGCGTAGCAAGAAGTTCCGGTTCGCCGCCGTCACCGGTCTCGCGACCGCCGCCCTCGTGGGCGGGTTCACCGCCCTCCCCGCCCAGGCCGCTCCGGCCGAGGGCAGGGTCCTCGCCGCCGGCTCCCCCACGGCCGTCAAGGACAGCTACATCGTCACGCTCAAGAAGAACGCAGGCTTCAAGTCCTCGTCGAGCGAGGGCAAGAGCCTGATCAAGGAGTACGGCGGCGCGGTGAACAAGACGTTCGGCGCCGCGCTGAACGGCTACACCGCCACCCTCTCCGCGACCGAGGCCCGCAGACTCGCGGCCGACCCGGCGGTCGCCACGGTCGAGCAGAACCAGACCGTGCACCTGACCGACACCACCCAGTCCAGCGCGCCCTGGGGTCTGGACCGCTCCGACCAGACCTCACTCCCGCTCTCCGGCACGTACACCTATCCGGACACCGCGGGCAGCGGAGTGACGGCGTACGTCATCGACACCGGCGTACGCATCTCGCACGCCCAGATCAGCGGTCGCGCCAGCTACGGCTACGACGCCGTGGACGGCGACACCACGGCCTCGGACGGCAACGGCCACGGCACGCACGTGGCCACGACCATCGCAGGCACCACCTACGGCATCGCCAAGAAGGCCAAGATCGTGGCGGTCCGGGTGCTGGACAACGCCGGCTCCGGCACCACCGCGGGCGTCATCGCCGGCATCAACTGGGTGACCGCGAACCACAGCGGTCCCTCGGTCGCCAACATGTCGCTCGGCGGCGGCGCCTCCACCACGCTCGACAACGCCGTGGCCAACTCCATAGCCAGCGGTGTGACGTACGCGGTCGCGGCGGGCAACAGCAGCGCCAACGCCTCCTCGTACTCCCCGGCCCGCGTCGCCACCGCGATCACGGTCGGCGCCACCACCAGCACCGACGCCAGGGCCAGCTACTCCAACTACGGCTCGGTCCTGGACATCTTCGCCCCCGGCTCCTCCATCACGGCGGGCTGGTACACCAGCGACACCGCGACCAACACCATCTCCGGTACGTCGATGGCGACCCCGCACGTCGCGGGCGCGGCCGCGGTCTACCTGGCGAACCACACCTCGGCCACCCCGGCCCAGGTCGCCACAGCCCTGGTCAACGGCTCGACGACCGGCAAGGTCACCAGTGCGGGCAGCGGTTCGCCGAACCGGCTCCTGAAGATCGTGCCGTGACCCCGGCGCACGTCTTGTGAACCACCGTTCCCCGGAGGTGCTTTACGCCTCCGGGGAACACCCGTGTCCAAGTCCGCACCAGGCCGTCTTGACGGCCCCCGTGGCACTGAGCGACATTGAAGCCCGGCATCCGGCGCTTTCTGGGGGGAAACGTCGCCCATGCACATCACACGCATCCGGACCTCTTCGCGAGCGTCGGACAGAGACCTGACGCCGTTGCTCGCGGGCGCCGCGACCGCCGTAGCGGCATTCGGCGCGCTGCTCGCACTCACCGGCTCCGACTCACCGCTGCGCGCACCGCTCGTGCTCTTCTTCCTGCTCGCGGCACCCGCCGCCGGACTCGCCGCCCTGCTGCGCGGCCTCGATCCGTTCGCCCGGGTGCTGGCCGCGCTGGCCGGCTCGGTCGTCCTCAACATGCTGGTGGCCCAGGGCATGCTGGCCACGCACCGCTGGTCGGCGCGCGGTGGCGTCGTGGCGATGGCCGTGACCAGTGCCCTCATCCTCCTGCCGGTGCTGCTGCGGCGGCACCGTACGCCGAAGGGTCAGGACCTCTGACGTGGACATCCGCGTGTTGCGACCCGGCGAGCTGAGCGCGGCCGACCGGGCGGCCTGGACGGCCCTGCAGTCCAAGGCACATCTGCAGGGCTCTCCCGAGCTGGCGAACCCGTTCCTGTCCCCCGAGTTCGCGCTCGCGGTGGGCCGGTGCCGACGGGGGGTGCGGATCGCGGTCGTACGGGAGCAGGGGGAGCCCGCCGCGTTCTTCCCGTTCCAGCGAACCGCCACGGGCGTCGGCCGGGCCGTCGGCCTCGGCATCTCGGACGCCCAGGGAGTGGTGCACCGGCCCGGATTCACCTGGGACGCCCGGGAGTTGCTGAGGGCCTGCGGACTCGCCGTCTGGGAGTTCGATCATCTGGTGGCGGGCCAGGGGCCGTTCGAGGCGGGAGCCTCCGGCGGTTTCCCCTCCCCGGTCATGGACGTCGACCAGGGCTACGAGGCCTATCTGGCCCAACTGCGGGCTCAGGCCCCGAAGTTCACCCGGACCACGCTCGCCAAGGAACGCCGGCTGGCCCGCACCGCGAGCGAGGTGCGCTACGTCCACGACGAGCGCGACCCGGCCGCCCTGGACACGCTGATGGGCTGGAAGTCCGCCCAGTACCGCAGGACCGGCCGCAGCGACCGCTTCGCGCACGAGTGGATCGCCCGGCTCGTACGGCAGCTGTTCCACACCCGCTCCGAGCCGTTCGCCGGGATCCTGTCCGTGCTCTACGCCGACGGGAAGCCGGTCGCCGCGCACTTCGGGCTGCGCACGGAACGGGTGCTCGCGTGCTGGTTCCCGGCGTACGACCCGGCCTACGCGAAGTTCTCCCCCGGACTGATCCTGCATCTGCGCATGGCCGAGGCGGCCGCCGCCGACGGCATCGCGTACCTCGATCTGGGCCGGGGCCAGAAGGAGTACAAGGACTCCCTGAAGACACGGGAACTGACCGTGTCGGAAGGTTGGGTGACCCGCAGGCATCCGGTCGCGACAGCACACCGCGTCCGCCGTGCTCCGGTGCGGGCCCTGCGCAACGCCGTGGTGACGCGGCCGGAGTTGTTCGAACCCGCCGACCGGCTGTTGAAGAAGGCGGGAAAGATCCGTTCCAGCGCGACTGTAACGGTCAAACCAACAAAAACGTGAGACGTCGTTCCAGGTCTTGCCATACGGGTCCAAACGTCAATACCGTCATACATCACACCCGCATCGTCCCGTCATCAAGCGGCTCTAGGGGAGGGCTCAAGGACCGCGACGGGGGGACGCGGGGCGCGGTAGGGGGGTGCCGTGCTCGGTGACCACAGGTGACCGAGTCGTGCCGCGCGACCGGCCGTCGTTTATTCGACTAGCACAGCACGACGGCGGTCGGCCAGCTTTGCCAGCTCACCCGGCAGGTACGGAGATTCCTTCCGGCATGCCGTGAGTGAGAACCCCCCTTTCGAACCGGAGCAATAAGCCGGACCGCCCAGGGGCGGGCGGTCCACCGGACGAGAGGGAACCAGACTCATGAGTTCAGTTCTGCGCCCGGCGACTGCGGGCCAGGATGTGCCGACAGCCAGCCAGTACCGGCCGATCTCCACTCATCTGGCCATAGCGCCACCGGTGAGTGTGGTCATACCCGCCATGAACGAGGCGGAGAACCTTCCGTACGTCTTCAAGACCCTTCCGGACTGGATCCACGAAGTGATCCTGGTGGACGGCAACTCCACGGACGACACCGTCGCGGTGGCCCGCGGGCTGTGGCCCGAGGTGAAGGTGGTGAAGCAGCACGGCAAGGGCAAGGGGGACGCGCTGATCACCGGGTTCGAGGCCTGCACCGGTGACATCGTCGTCATGATCGACGCGGACGGCTCGGCCGACGGCAACGAGATCGTCTCCTATGTCTCCGCCCTGGTCTCGGGCGCGGACTTCGCCAAGGGGTCCCGCTTCGCCAACGGCGGCGGCACCGACGACATGACCTTCATCCGCAAGCTCGGCAACTGGGCGCTGTGCACCATCGTCAACCGCAAGTTCGGCGCCCGCTACACGGATCTCTGCTACGGATACAACGCGTTCTGGCGGCACTGCCTCGACAAGATCGACCTCGACTGCACCGGCTTCGAGGTCGAGACCCTGATGAACATCCGGGTGGTCAAGGCGGGGCTGAAGGTGCAGGAGATACCCAGCTACGAGTACCTCCGCATCCACGGCGCCAGCAACCTGCGCGCGGTCCGGGACGGGTTCCGGGTGCTCAAGGTGATCCTCGGGGAGCGGTCCAACCGGCGTGCGCTGCGCCGCCGTACCCACCACTCGCCGATGCTCGACTCGCGCCGGGGAGAGGTGTCTTGAGCGGTCCCGACATCTCCGTCGTGATCTGCGTGTACACCGAGGACCGCTGGGAGGACATCCTCGCGGCGGTCTCCTCGGTGCGCACCCAGTCGTACCCGGCCCTGGAGACGCTGCTGGTCGTCGACCACAATCCGGCGCTTCTGGACCGACTGACCAAGGAGTACAAGGACTTCTCGGAGAGCGGCGAGGTCCGCGTGTTCGCCAACGCGGGCCCCCGTGGCCTGTCCGCGGGCCGCAACACCGGAATCGCCGCCTCGCGCGGCGAGGTGATCGCCTTCCTGGACGACGACGCCGTCGCCGAGCGGGACTGGCTGCGGTACTTCGCCTCGGGGTACGCCGACCCGCACGTCATGGCGGTCGGCGGCCGTACGGTGCCGATCTGGGCGTCGGGGCGCCGGCCCGCCTGGTTCCCGCAGGAGTTCGACTGGGTGGTCGGCTGCACCTACAAGGGCCTTCCGGCCGGCCTGGTCCGGGTGCGCAACGTCCTGGGCGGCAACGCCTCCTTCCGCCGTACGGCGTTCGACGCGGCGGGCGGCTTCGCCACCGGTATCGGACGCGACGGCGACAAGCGCCCGCTGGGCTGCGAGGAGACGGAACTGTGCATCCGGCTGAGCCGGGCCAGACCGGACGCGGTCCTGCTGATCGACGACCGGGCGGTGATCCACCACCGGGTGCCCGAGGCGCGCGAGCACTTCGGGTACTTCCGCACGCGCGCCTACGCGGAGGGCCTGTCCAAGGCGCTGGTTGCCCGAAGTGTCGGCGCCGACAAGGGACTTGAGTCCGAACGCCGGTACGCCACCCGGGTACTGCCGTCCGGGGTCGTCCGCGGGCTGCGGGACGCCGCGCTGTCCCGGCCGGGGGGCGCGGGCCGGGCGGGCGCGATCGTCGCCGGGGTGCTGACGGCGGCCGGTGGGTATGTGGTCGGCACCGTGCGGGCGCGGCGCGGCGGGGCCACGTTCTCGGTCGTGGACATACCCGGGGATCAGGGGGACAGAGATGGCTGAACCGCCCGTACCGATCCTCATGTACCACGCGGTCGCGACCGACCCGAACGACGCCACCCGTGTGCTGTCGGTGTCCCCGGAGGCCTTCGCCCAGCAGATGGAGATGATCGGCGGGCTGGGACTCACGCCGGTCAAGACCACTGATCTGGCGGCCCGTTGGCGAGAAGGGCGACCGCTGCCCGAGCGGCCCGTCCTGATCACCTTCGACGACGGCTACGAGGGCGTCCACCGGCACGCCCTGCCCGTGCTCGCCAAGCACGGCTTCACGGCCACGGTGTTCGTCTCCACCGGCTGGATCCGGGGGCCGTACGACATGGGCGGCGGCCTGGACACCATGCTGGACTGGGACCAGGTCCGCGAACTCGCCGCGGCGGACGTCGAGATCGGCGGCCACACCCACACGCACCCGCAGCTCGACCAGCTCGACGACACCGCGCTGCGCCACGAGCTGATCCACTCCAGGGAGATCGTCACCGACGAACTCGGCACCGCGCCGGCCTCGCTCGCCTACCCGTACGGCTACTCCAGCCGCCGGGTGCGCGAGGCGGTGCGCGAGACCGGGTACGGCCAGGCGCTCGCCGTGAACAACGGCCTCGCGCGGCGCCGCCAGGGGCCGTACGCCCTGACCCGGCTGACCGTGCGCCGGGCCACCACGGCCGAGGAGTTCGAACGGCTCGTCCAGGGGCGGGCGATCGCCCGGGACTTCGCCAGGGACCGTGCCCTCACCAAGGGGTACGCGTTGGTCCGAAGAGCACGACAGGTCCGCCGGAAGGTCTCCCGTTCCCGTGTCTGACACGACGACCACGACCGAGCCCGAGTCGACCGCGGCCAAGGCGCCCGAGCAGTCGGGGCGCCGTCTTCGGCTGCCCCGGCTGGGCAGGCGCACAGGCGGTGGCAACCAGCTGTTCCGCAACGCCTACGCCCTGATGCTCAACACCGGCATCTCCGCGGTGCTGGGCCTCGGGTTCTGGCTGGCGGCCGCCCGCTACTACTCCGAGTCGGCGGTCGGCCAGGGCTCCGCCGCGATCGCCGCGATGAAGCTCCTCGCCGGTCTGACCGCGGTGACGTTGACCGGGGCGCTGGCCCGCTTCATCCCGGTCGCGGGCCGGGCCACCGGGCGCCTCATCGCCCGTACGTACGCGGGCAGTTCGGTGATCGTGGCGCTCGCCGCGGTCGTCTTCCTGCTCTCCCTGGACGCGTGGGGGCCGTCGTACCGCTTCCTGCACGGGCCGGTGAACGGACTCGGGTTCATCGCGGCCGTCGTCGCCTGGAACGTGCTCACCCTCCAGGACGGTGTGCTGACCGGCCTGCGCAGCGCGCTGTGGGTGCCGGTCGGCAACACCGTGTTCTCCGCGGTGAAGCTCGGGCTGCTGGTCGCGTTCGCGGTGGCGATCCCGACGGCCGGGGTCTTCGTGTCGTGGGTCGCGGCGATCGCCGTCTCGGTACTGCCGCTCGGCTGGATGGTGTTCCGGCGCCTGGCTCCGCGCCATGTGAAGGCGACCGAGGACCACGCGAAGCCGCCCTCCCTCAGGGAGATCGGGCGTTTCCTCGCGGGCGACTACACCGGCTCGCTGTTCTCGCTCGCCGTGGTCTATCTGGTCCCGGTGATCGTGGCCTCCCAGGTCAGCTCCCAGGACAACGCGTACTTCTACATCACCACGACGATCGGCGGCACCTGCAACCTGCTAGCCATCAACATGGGCGCCTCCCTGACCGTCGAGGGCTCGCACGACCCCTCCCGCCTGGCCGCCAACACCCGGGCCGCGCTGAAACGGATGGCGCGGATCATGCTGCCGGTGGCCGGCATCCTGTTCTTCGGGGCGCCCTGGATCCTCGGTGTGTTCGGATCGGGCTACGCGGACGCGGCCACCCCGCTGCTGCGCTGGTTCGCCGTCGGCGCGGTGCTCCGGGTCGTCATGGAGACGTACTTCGCGGTGCTGCGCGCACAGAGCCGCACCTCCGGACTCGCCTGGCTGCAGGGCCTGTTGTGCGCACTGGTGCTCGGTCTGACGCTGCTGCTCCTGCCCCGCATGGGGCTGACCGGAGCGGGCGTCGCCGAGATCTCCGCGCTCGCGGTGATCGTGGCGATCGCCGCGCCCAAGCTGTACCGGACGATCCGGCACGCGCCGGCCGCCGAGGTCCCCGCGAGCGCCGCTCCCGACGGCGACCTCGCCGACCTCGGGGCGCGTGAGGTACCGGCCGCCGGCCGTACCCGCCGCCCCGGCTGGGCGCTCGACCAGGACACCCTCGCACTGGGCATCCACGTCGACTTCGACCACCAGGAACGCCGTCCGGACGTACGGCCGGGCCCCGGCACCCCGCCCACGGGCACGCCCGTCGTGCCCCCGACCCGCGACCGGCCGACGTGGGCGCTGCAGAAGCTGCCCGAACTGGGGCTTCCCGTCCAGGAGCGCGAGCCCGGCTCCGAGTCCTCCCTCGGACCGTCCGAGACCGAGGTGGACGCGCCCTTCGAGGTGGCGTTCGACGCGGGCAAGGAACTCGCCCTACGGGAGGAGATCGCCGTACCGGAGGAGCCCGCCGTACCGGAGGAGGCACCGCAGACCGCGGAGCCGCCGCGGCCCCTGTCCCTGCGGGAGCGGCTGCAGCCCACCTGGCTCGGGGTGTTCCTCGGCTGTCTGCTGGCCGTCGCGCTGCTCCTGTACTGGGTGCCGGCGCTCGGCCTGGGCGAGAGCGACCTGGACCGGATGGGCGGGCTCGGCCTGATCTCGATCCTGCCGCTGCCCACGCTGGCCGGCGCGGCCCTCCTGGTCGTGGTCTTCGCCTCGCTGCTGTGGCTGGGCCGCGAGCACAAGGCGCTGCTGCTGCTCACCCTGGTGGCGACGGTGGTCTCGCTGCACGCGCTGCCCGCGGTGATCGAGACAGAGCCGCGGTTCGCGACGGCCTGGCAGCACCTCGGGTTCATCGACTACATCGACCGGACCGGCGCCGCGGTGCCCGACCTGGACGCCCGCTGGAGCTGGCCGGGCTTCTTCGCGGTGACCGCCTTCGCCGCGAAGGCCTGCGGGGTCACGGACTTCACCGAGGTCATCCGCTGGTGGCCGACGGCGATCCAACTCGCCTACCTGGTGCCGATGTTCCTGCTCGTACGGCACATGCGGGCGAGCTGGCGGGCCAAGTGGACCGGCATCTGGATCTTCGTGCTCAGCGGCTGGGTCGGCCAGGACTACTTCTCCCCGCAGGGCTTCACCTATCTGCTGTACCTGGTGTTCGTGGCGGTGCTGCTCGTCTGGTTCCGGGCACCGCGCGTGATCTGGACGAAGCGCCGGCCCGGCGAGGCGGAGGTCGAACCGACCAACCGTCGCCAACGGGCCGTGCTGCTCGCGGTGGTGATCGGCCTGTTCGCGGCGAGTGTGCCCGCGCACCAGCTCACGCCGTTCATGATGCTCGGCGTGCTGGCGGCGCTCGTGGTGTTCCGCCGCAGCGAACTGCGGGGCCTTCCGGTGTTGTTCGGCGTGATGGTGACCGCGTGGATCTGCTACATGGCCGAGCCCTACTGGTCGGGCCACTTCGACGAGCTGTTCGGTGGGGTCGGCGGGGTCGGCGGCAATGTGTCCTCGTCGGTCTCCGGCCGTATCGAGGGCGGCAGTTCGACCCACAAGCTGGTCCTGTACGTGCGGGTCCTGCTGGCCGGCGGTGTCATGGCCCTCGCCTGCTACGGCTGGTGGCGCCGACGCGAACACAAGTACCGGGAAGCCGCACTGCTCGTCCTGACCTTCGTGCCGTTCCTCGGCTTCGGCATGCAGTCGTACGGCGGCGAAATGGCGCTGCGCGTCTTCATGTTCGCCCTGCCGGGCGCGGGCCTGCTCGCCGCGCTCGCGCTCTTCCCGCGCACCGGTGTCACCGCGAAGGAGCGCGAGAAGGACCGCGTCAGTCTCGCTCCGGTGGCTGCCCTCATGGCGGGCCTGCTGCTCATCGGCGGCTTCCTGATCGCCCGTTGGGGCAACGAACCGTTCGAGCGGATCCAGCCCGGCGAGGTCGCCGCCATGGACTACGTCTACGCCCATGACGACCCGACGGTCCGGGTGCTGTGGCTGTCCAACGACACGGTGAACAACGTGACGCCGGCGATGCCGTGGGGCGCGAGGGACATGGAGAAGGTGTCGTACCTGCCGACGCTGGCGCCGCCCGACCCGGTGCTGGTGTCGAGCCTGGTCAAGGCGCTGAAGGACGCGGGCCCCCACTCGTATCTCATGGTCAACGTCAGCCAGGTCACGTATCTGCGGCTCGACGTGGGCTATTCGAGGACGTGGGAGCCGAGGCTGCTCGACAACCTCGACAACCGCAAGGAGCTCAAGCGGGTCTTCACCAACCCCGACGTGACCATGTACGCGCTGCGGGACCAGCCCGCCGGGAAGGTCCCGAAGGCCGATCCGGGGCCGATCGGACCGCAGGTGACCTGGACGCCCTGGTCGGTGGTGGGGGCGCTGGCCGCGCTGGCGCTGGTCCTGCTGCTCTCGGCGCGTGAGGTGGTGCGGGTCGCGGTGCGGCCGGGGGTGCGGCAGCTGCGGTGGCTGCAGAGCAGCTTCTGGTTCTCGCTGCCGCTGCTCGCGGTGTTCCTGGCGGCGCTGGTGCAGCGGTTCCTGACGATGAAGTGACGCCGTTCACAGGTCAAGTGGCTCAGCGGGTGAGCCACTTGACCTCATACGCCTGCATGGCGAACTTCTTCCCGTCGATCTCGGCGCTGATCTGCCGGTTCAGGGTGTTCACCACCAGGACGGCCCTGTCGGTGGCGAGGACCCGGACGTTGGGCACGTCGTCGGCGGCGACGGAGACGTTCTCGTACGTGCTCCCCGGCGCGAAGGCCTTGCTGAACCGGCTGACGAGATCGAACATGGGCAGCTTCTGCCCGCCGCCGCTGGCGCTCGTCGGCGTCCAGAGACAGCCGGCGCAGTCCGTGCCCTTCTCGTTCTCCGGGTTCCAGTAGAAGGCGGACGTGGTGCCGCCCTTGGCCAGCGCGATCATCCCGGCGGCCTGTACCGCGACCCTGCGGTTCTCGGACCAGCCCTCGCGTTCGTCCTTGCCGTCGGCGGGCTCGACGTAGTACTCGGCCCACCACAGCGGCAGGTTGCCGGTCTGCTGCCGCACCCACCGGCTCACCACGGTGAACTTGTCGGTGGCCGCGAACTCGTTCGGCAGCATCTCGTCGTCGTTGGTGTAGCTGGAGCCGTCCACGACCACGAAGTCGGCGCCCGCCTTGTTCCTGTTCCAGTAGTCGAAGGCGTCGAGGATCCGCTGGTCCATGGCCCCCCAGGCGCCCTTGAAGGTGGCGGAGGCGTCCTCGGAGCGCGGGTCGACGCTGTCCATCACGAGATAAGGACCGCCGACCATGATCTTCGGGTTGACCTTCTTCAGCGCCTTGTAGACCAGGTTGTACAGCTGGGTGTAGCCCTCGTAGTCCCAGCGGGCCTCGGAGTTGTTCCAGAAGCCCTTGAACTCGTTCCAGACGACGAAGTGCCGTACGTCCGGATAGCGCTTGGCGACGGTCGCGGCGAGCGCGGCGTAGTCCTTGAAGTGCTCCGGCTGCGGGGCGGTCTCCAGGGCGGACTGGCTCCAGTCGGTGTTGCCGACGCCTGCCTCGCCGCCCTTCATCCAGTCCGGTGCGCAGCACAGGGTGATCACCGGGGTGGAGCCGGAGGCGCGCATGAAGTCGACGCGCCGGTCCAGGTCCTCGAAGTCGTAACGCCCCTTGACCGGCTCGGGGTTGTCGGCGCCCCAGCCCATGATGTGCTGGTTCTGCGGGAGCCCGCCCACGTCCTTGAGCTCTTGTTCGACCCGCTCGGTCGCTTCGGAGCTGCCCTCGTCGGCGCTGAACTGGGTGTGGGTGAAGCCCCAGCCCACCTCCGGGGTCTCCGCGTCCGGCGTGGTCGTCGGAGTGCCGTGGACCTTGTCGCCGTTGCGGGATGTGCCGTCGGTGCCCGCGCCGCTGCCCGGAAGCGTGTTGAGAAGGGTCACGACCAGCGCCAGAGCCGCCGCACCCACACCGAGCAGAGCGGTGAGCCGCCACCGCCGTGCCCCCGTATACCACCCATGACGTCCCATCGAGGGCAACGGTATCCGCGAACACGCCTGTGCGGGCAGAGGCCGTGGATGCACAGCTCTGTAACAGGAGGTAGAGGACAGACCGGAAACACCGGACAGGCGCGACACAAGCGGCGCACCACGGAAACCGGGTGCGTGTGGGGGGCCTGTGCCGGATCATGGGCGCCATGTCTGCGAACCCACACGACGCTCTGCCGATCCGGCTCAACGTCGACGACAGCGACTCGCCGTCCGACGTCGTCGACGCGCTGTTCCTCGGCCGCTTCGCGACGGGCGAGCAGCCGTACTCCCACGCGGCCAACATCGACCGGGTCCGCACCGGGGCCACGCTGCTGCCGGCGGGCGCCCGGGTGCTGCGCGTCGCCCGCGACGACGACCGCAGCGCGACACTCGCGGAGGGCGACGGCTGGACCCTGCTCGTCTCCCGCTGGAACCGCGGCGCCGACGTCACCGTCACGGCGACCGACCCCGAGCTGGCCAAGAAGGTCCTCGACCAGGCCACCGACGGCGCTGCGGACGAGCCCGAACCCCAGCCGGAGAGCGTGACCATGGGCTTCTGGTACGTCTCCCCCAGGCGCGGTCCGCACCGCACGACCCGGCAGATCTCCGCGGGCACCTGGGACGAGGTCCGGGAGAACTACACGGCACCGGTCGCGGACGCGATGGACGGCCTGATGAAGACGACCCCGGAGGACATCGCGGGCCGTCTGCTCCTGCTCCACGGCCCGCCCGGCACCGGCAAGACCTCCGCCCTGCGCACCCTGGCCCGCTCCTGGCGGGACTGGTGCCAGGTGGACTGCGTCCTGGACCCGGAGCGGCTGTTCAACGACGTCGGCTACCTGATGGACATCGCGATCGGCGAGGAGGACTCGGCCGGCAAGGGCCGCTGGCGGCTCCTGCTCCTGGAGGACTGCGACGAACTGATCCGCGGCGAGGCCAAGCACACGGCGGGCCAGGCCCTTTCCCGGTTGTTGAATCTGACCGACGGGCTGCTCGGCCAGGGCCGCAACGTCCTGGTGGGCGTCACCACCAACGAGGACCTGGAGCGTCTGCACCCCGCCGTGGTCCGCCCCGGCCGCTGTCTGGCCCGCATCGAGGTGGGCCCGCTGACCCGCCGGGAGGCGGTGGGCTGGCTCGGCACCGAGGAGGGCGTGGGCCGCGAGGGGGCGACTCTGGCGGAGCTGTACGCGCTGCGCCGGGGGACCTCTCCCACGGCGCTGCCGGAGCCGCGGGCGGGAGCGGACGCGGGGTTGTATCTGTAAGTGTTTTGATGGAGGTATGGCCCTGTACGTCGGCACGTCGGGGTGGCAGTACAAGGACTGGCGTGACGTCCTGTACCCCGCCGACGTGCCCGTGCGCCTCTGGCTGGAGGAGTACGCGGCGCACTTCCCGACGGTCGAGATCAACAACGCGTTCTACCGGCTGCCGACCCGGGAGAACTTCGAGAGGTGGCGGGACCGGGTCCCGGAGGACTTCGTGGTGGCGGTGAAGGCCAGCCGCTATCTGACCCACATCAAGCGACTCCGCGATCCCCAGGAGCCGGTGGAACGCCTGATGAGCCACGCGGAAGGCCTGGGCGACCGACTGGGCCCGGTACTGCTCCAGCTGCCCCCGACGCTGCGGGCGGACGCGGAACTGCTGGACCGGTGCCTGACCTGTTTCCCGTCGTCGACCCGGGTCGCCGTGGAGCCCCGCCACGACTCCTGGTGGACACCGCAGGTCCGCAAGGTCCTGGAGACCCGGGGCGCGGCTCTGTGCTGGGCCGACGTACGGGCCCGTCCGGTGGCACCGCTGTGGCGCACCGCCGACTGGGGATACGTCCGCTTCCACGAAGGCCGGGCACGGGCCTGGCCGCACTACGGCAGACGGTCCTTGGAGACCTGGGCCGAGCGGATCGAGGCGACCTGGCCCGGGAACGAGGACGTGTACGCGTACTTCAACAACGACCCGAACGGTGCCGCCGTTCGGAACGCGGTCACGTTCGAGAGTCTTTTCCACCGCGACGGTGATCAGCCCCGGCGGCGCGCTCCCGCGGTGCCGGACTCCGCTCAGCCCTCCCCGTAACCGGCCCGCAGCGCATCCCGTACGGCCGCCAGCGCATCGGCCTCCGTCAGCCCCAGCCGCCGCGCCCGCTCGACGTACGCCTGCGCGGCCGAGGCAAGCTCCCTCTCCGCCGCCGAGCCCGCCGCAGCGACCACCGTGCCGTTGCGCCCCCGCGTCTCGATCACCCCGTCGCTCTCCAGCGCCCGATACGCCTTGGCCACGGTGTTCGCGGCGAGCCCGAGCGACTCGGCGAGCCCGCGCACGGTCGGCAGCCGGTACCCCACCGGCAGCACCCCCGCCCGCGCCTGCTCGGAGATCTGCACCCGCACCTGCTCGTACGGCGGTGCGCTGTCGTCGATGTGGATCTTCAAGGTCACGAGCCGATTGTCCCGCACCCACCGGAAAATGAGAGGCACCCGCGCACACCCCGCACGTAACGTGCGCCTTCATGACCGTGATCGTGCGAGACCTCCGCCCGGAAGATCCGGCCGACGTCGAGAACTTCACCCACGCCCGCCATCTGGCCCTTCCGTTCGTGCTCTGGGCTCCGGCCGCTGTCCTGCACCGCGCCCTCCACACCCACCCGGACGCCCACTACCGCTCCCTCGTCGCGGAGGCGGACGGCGAGGTGATCGGAACGGCCCAGCTCGGCCTCGCCCACGACAGCCCGGAGCCCGGCCACGGCTACCTGAACATCTACGTACGCCCGGACCGCACCGGGCGCGGCGCCGGTGCCCTCCTCGTCCGTACCGCGGAGGATCACCTGGCGGCGCACGGCGCGACCAAGCTGTTCTCCTGGGTCCTGGACGAGCCGCGGAGCCGCGCCTTCGCCGAGCGGCACGGTTACCGGCCAAGCCGCTCCGCGCACTTCCTCGGCCTGGACCTGGCGAACGCCACGCTGCCCCCGCTCCAGATCCCTCCCCCGGGTGTCGAACTGCGCACCGCCGCCGACTTCGCGGACGACCCGCGTCCCTTCTTCGAGCTGGACGCGGAGACCACCGTGGACGAACCGAGCGACGTGGACACCGAGTTCACGGACTACGGCCTCTGGATCGAGGAGAACTGGAAGCACCCGCTCCTCGACCACGCCCTGACCACGATCGCCCTCGTCGACGGCCGCCCCGCCGCCTTCAGCGCCGCCCACACCCACGGCAGCCGCTACGCCACCGCCATGACCGGCACCGCCCGCGCCTTCCGCGGCCGGGGCCTCGCCAAGCTCGCCAAGAACGTCTCGCTGCACCGCGCCCGCGCCGCCGGATACACGGAGGCCCTCACGGGCAACGACGCCGGCAACGAACCCATGCTCGCGATCAACAAATGGTTCGGATACGAGATCCGCGCCACGGAGGTACGCCATGTCCGCGAACTCACCTGAGGCTGTTCAGCGTGTGGACGTCGTCCTGCGCAAGGCGGGCCGCACGAAGATCCGTTACGGGGCCGAGCTCCTCACCGACGACGGCACCCGCATCACCGTCCGCGCCCCCTGGGCGGGAGCGGGCGTCCGCGACTTCGGCTTCGTCCGCTTCGAGCCGGGCGACGTCTTCACCGAGCACTACTGGCGGGACCGCTGGTACGCCGTGAAGGAGATCCACGACTCTTCCGGCGCCCTCAAGGGCTGGTACTGCGACATCACCCGCCCGGCGACACTCGACGGCACCGAGCTGACCGTAGAGGACCTGGACCTGGACCTGTGGGTCTCGGCGGACGGCAAGGAGGTACTGCGCCTGGACGAGGACGAGTTCGAGGAGAGCGGCTTGGCGGAGAGCGACCCGGCGGCGGCGTCAGCGGCACTGACAGCACTGAACGACCTGGAGCAACTGGCCCAAGTCAGGGGCGCGGGGAACTGCGCGACAAGCCACAACGCACCCGCAGCCGACACACCACACTGGCTCCCGAGTTCTTAGTCGCCCCTCACCACCACCGCATACCGCTCGTCATCCACGTCCTTCCCCCACAACAGGGAATCCCCCGAGAGCCGCTCCACCAGCACACGCGCCCCGAGCGGCTCCACCAACCCCGTCAACACCTCCGCCGGTATCCCCACCGAACCCCACACCCCCTCCACCAGCACCAACCGCCCACCCGGCCGCAACAACCCCCACCACCGCCGCAGCACCCGCCCGGGATCCGGCAGCGCCCACAGCACATGCCGTACAAGAACGACATCGAACCGCTGCTCCCCCACCGGCGGCACCGCAGCGTCACCGACCAGGAACACCGCGTCACGCCCGGCGAGCTTCGCACGAGCCCGCTCCACCATGGCCGGAGAGAGATCCACCCCGGTCACCCGGTGTCCCTGCTCGGCCGCGAGGAGCGACAGACTCCCGGTCCCGCACCCGAGATCGAGGACGTCGGAGGGCGCCCCCGGCAGCCACCCGCGCAGCCGCCCGGCCCAGGCCCGCCGTACGTCGGGGTCGCGCAACCCGTGATCCGCCTCCTCGTCGAAAGAGGCCGCCTCGGCGTCCCAGTCCACGCCCCCCACACCACTGTTCTCCGTCATGTGCCCAAGAGTGACACCCGCCACTGACAGCCGAATCGTGACAACCGCCACTGACAGACCACTGACCGATGAGGAACTCTCCCCCAAAGGGTCTACCTCCGTGAGAACGCGGAACTCGGTAGACGCTGAAGGAGGCAGCCATGCGCCGTACTACCGTGCAGAAGCCCCTGAAGAGGACGGACGCCCGCCGGATCCGCGAGGAGGCCGACGAGCGTCCCGCGGGACGACCCGAGGTCCGCAAGGACATCGCCCGCACCTGGTGGCCCGACGGCTGACGGCGCCTGCCATGCCCCGTCTCAGACCAGTCGCTTGCGGTAGTGGACGCGGTCATAGGGCCCGTCCACTCGCCGTTCCACGACCTCATAACCGAACTTCGGGTAGATCTTCTGGTTCTCCCACATCAGCGCGTTGGTGTAGAGCCTGACCTCGGACAGGCCCAGCGCACGCGCGTGTGCCTCGACGAACCGCAGCAGCCGTCCGCCCACGCCCTGTCCCTGGGCGTCGGGACGGACGGCGATGTTGTCGAGGTACAGATGATCCTCGCGCGCCTCGACCACCACGAGCCCGACCACGGGATCCCCCGTGACGAACACCTGCCCCGCGGCCACGTTCGCCGCGTGGTCCCGCTCCATGGGCTGCGGCACCTGCCCGATGCGCTCGATGTAGTGCGTGTACGCCGCGTCGGTCACGGCCTTCACGGCCGGTACGTCGGCCGCTTCGGCGGGCCGGATCTCCTCGTTCGTCATGCGCGCACGCTACCTACCTGATCTCTGGCTCAGCACTCCCTTAAGAGGGCCATAAAGATCGCCACCGACTCTCACAAGCTGGGGATTTCACGGTTTCTTTGATCCGGCACCCGTCAGTTCCGGTTCCGAGGAGATCCCCCATGCCCGCACGCCGCAAGGCCGCCGCAGTCGCCGCCGTCGGCCTGGCCCCGCTCGCCCTGACCGCGCTGGCCGCCATGCCCGCGTCCGCGCACGGCTCGATGGGCGACCCGGTCAGCCGGGTCTCGCAGTGCTACGCGGAGGGTCCCGAGAGCCCGAAGTCCAACGCGTGCCGGGCGGCGGTCGCGGCGGGCGGTACCCAGGCCCTCTACGACTGGAACGGCATCCGCATCGGCGACGCGAACGGACGGCACCAGGAGCTGATCCCGGACGGCAGGCTGTGCAGCGCCGACAACGACGAGTTCAAGGGACTCGACCTGGCCCGCGCCGACTGGCCCGCGACGAGCGTGCGCAGCGGGTCGTACACCTTCAAGTACCGCGTGACCGCCCCGCACAAGGGCACCTTCACGGTGTACCTGACCAAGCCGGGCTACGACCACTCGCAGCCGCTGGCCTGGGACGACCTGGATCTGTCGAACCCGGTCGCGACGGCCACCGACCCGGTCGCCTCGGGCGGCTTCTACACGTTCTCCGGCACGCTTCCGCAGCGTTCCGGCAAGCAGCTGCTGTACGCGGTCTGGCAGCGCTCGGACAGCCCGGAGGCGTTCTACTCCTGCTCGGACGTGACGTTCGGGGGCGACTCCGGTGGCGCGGTCTCGACTCCGGCTCCAAGCGCCTCCGCACCCTCCGAGGAGCAGATCGAGGACGGCACCGACAAGTCGACGGTGGAGCACCACGGGCACGGTGACGACGACGCCGGCACGTCGGCCGAACCGATGGCAGGGACGGAGAGCGCCCCCGCCAACGACTTACAGGCGGCGGGCACTTCGCAGAACCTCGCCGAGACGGGCGGCGACAGCAGCACGTCGTATCTCGCTATGGGTGGCGCGGCCACGCTCGCGGCCGGCGCGGCGATCTTGTTCGGCTCGATGCTGCGGCGCGCGGTGAACGGCGGCGGACGGCATGGCCGTTGATGACCTCATGAACTCCGGGGCCTGACCGGCGGCTCAGGCCGGACAGGCCCCGGTATCGGTCAACTGAACGCCGACGCACAGGTGGTGGCGGTGGCATGCGCCGGGTCGAGCGCGTTGGCCACCTCGTGGAAGGCGATCCGGTCGAACAGGCCGATCGCCACGTGCTCGGAGAGGTCGAGCGGGCACAGGTCCTGGAGCAGGACGTTGTGGACGCCGGGCCCGCTGAGGAACTGGCTCCGGTACGGCGTCACGACCTCGTCGTACTGGGTGGCGAGGACGGTGTACTTGACGCCGGGGACGGTGTCGCCGCCCTCGTTGAGCTTGGTGAGGAAGGCGGAGCCCACGACCTGGTCGGCGAGGGCGGGGGTGTTGGTGGTGAGCAGGTCCTGGATGCCCGGGAAGTACGGCAGCAGGTTGGTGAGGCCCGACAGGGTGGTGCCGTGGTTGTCGGGGGCGATACCGACGAGGGCGTTCACCTTGGCGGCTCCGCCCAGGAATTTGAGGTAGTAGCGGGGCATCAGGCCGCCCTGCGAGTGGCCGACGAGGTCGGTCTCGGGGGCGCCGGTGGCCGCGAGCACCTTGTCGACGAAGGTCTTCAGCTGCTCGGCCGACTTGTCGATGGGGCCGAGGCCGTGGAAGAGGGGGACGCCGGGCAGTTGGCCGTAGTCGAGGGAGAAGACGCAGTAGTCGCGGCTCTTCAGGTAGGGGGCGAGGGCCAGCCAGTTGTCGACGGAGTTGGCGAAGGTGCCGTGGACGAGGACGACGGGGCGGGGGTGGGCGGCGGAGGGTTTGCAGGAGTAGTCGTTCCAGCCGCTGGTGGGGGCGGCGTTTGCCTGGGCGACTCCGGCGGCGGGGACGACGGCGACCGCGGCGGTCAGGAGCAGGGCGGCGAGGGGTCTGAGCAGTCGTTTCCAGGGCAGCATCGGGTGATCTCCTTGCGGCTCAAGGGAGTTGCGATGGCCTTACGCCCTGTGATCCGGATCACGAAGGATGCTGTTCAATTCGAAAGTTACGGACGAGTAGTGAACTTGTGAAGTTACGCGTCAGTAAAATCACCAGGCGGGCCTGATGGGACCATAGGGGGCAATGCGCCCCAATTGCTTGCACAACGCGCGTACTTCACCCTCACCGATGACATCGACCCACGCCTCAACGGCCTCCGCCGCGGCCTCTTCCGCCGCATGGGTGCAGGCCCACCCCCGCCCGGTGAGCACGACCAGCCGGGCCCGGGCGGGACATAGCGGGGCGGTACGACCGAGGCCGGTGACCCACGTCCCAGGTCCTGGCCCTGGCCCTGGCCCTGGCAGGCAGCGTCGGCCACATCGACAACAGCGCACGCACTCACCCACCCTGGCCGTCGAGAACCCGACCGACCACACCGCGCTCACCTGGGTCACCGCCTCCGTCGGCCTGGAGGCGGAACCGGCCGACGGCACCCGCATCACTCCCCCGCGGGCGAACTGACCCCTACGCGGCCAGCGTCCCCGGCACCACCGCCAGCGGGCCGAACCGGGCCCGGGCGCGGTCCGCGGCCTCCTCGATGCGGCGGAGTTTCTCGTCGGTGGGGTCGAAGGTGAGCTGGTGGGAGGCCTGCTCGGCGGGGTCGAGGCCCTCGGCGCGCAGGGCGATGGAGCGGACCCTGGCCCGCTGGAGGCCCAGCGCCTCGTACATGCCGTAGGCCGCCCTGGTCAGGGCCGCCGAGTGGGCGGTGGGTTCGCCGAGGGTACGGCTGCGGGTGGTCGCGGTGCGGTCGGCGTAGCGCACGGTGAGGGTCAGGGTGCGGCAGACCTTGTCGAGGGCGCGCAGTCGGGAGCCCAGTTCCTCGGCGGCGGAGAGGAGAGCGCGGCGGTGTCGGTCGGGGTCCAACTCGTCGCGGGTGAAGGGGCGTTCGGTGGCCAGGGACCGGGAGACGCCGTTCGGGACCACCCGGCCGCGGTCCACGCCGTTCGCCTTCTCGTGCAGTTCGCGGCCGAGCTTCGCGCCGACCAGGCGCTGGAGCGTGGACAGGGGTGCGGCGGCGGCCCGGCCCAGGGTGTCGAGGCCGTACTCGCACAGGACGCGGGCGGTCGCGGCGCCGACGCCGGGGAGCGCGGCGACGGGCCGGTCGGCGAGGAAGTCCGCGACCATGGCCTCGGGGACCGCACAGGTCAGCCCCGGCCGTGCGTCTTTCAGCGCCATGCGTGCCAGCATCGGTCCGGGCCCGGCGCCGATCGCGCAGTCGATCCCGTGCAGCGCGAGGGAGCGGACCCGGATCACCGAGGCCAGCTCCACGGCGTCCCGCTTGAAGTACCGTTCGGCGCCCCGCAGATCGGCCAGCGCCCCGTCCGGCGGCAGCGCCTCGACGACCGGCGTGAACTCCTCCAGCAGGCCGAGCAGTTCGGGCAGGGCCGCCTCCTGTGTCGGCGGCAGCTGGAAACGTACGCAGAGGATGGTCATCCCGCACTCCCCGGACTCTGGTGCCACAACTTCCGTACCTGTGAAGCCTCTTGACCCGCCGGTCGTAGATCGGCCCACGGATGCAGTTCGTATCCCGTCGGCATTTGGATTCGCCGGCCGCCGGTCGGATCCCCGGCCGCGTCACCCGTCCGCTCCGGAACCGGCTCCGCCAGCCGTGCCGCCACCGCGTCGAGGCCTTCGCCGTCCCGCAGTTCGACCAGTTCGGCGAGGTTCCAGGCGGCCGCGCCCACCACGCTGAGGCTGCGCGGGCCGCGCCGCTGCACCACTCCGCGCACCAGCAGCAGCCAGGAGTGGAAGACGGTGTGCGCGCAGGCGTCGTGCGAGTCGTCGAAAAAGGCGAGGTCGACCAGGCCGGTGCCGTCGTCGAGGGTGGAGAAGATGACCCGCTTGCCGGACCGGATCGGCGGTGTCTGGGTGGCCGCCTTGGCACCCGCGACCAGCACGGTCTCCCCGTGCCGTGCCTCCCGCAGCCGCCGCGCGCTGACCACGCCCAACTCCCGCAGGAACTCCTGGTGGTCGTCCATCAGATTGCGCGAGACGTCCATCGACAGCACTCCCAGTTCGGCACTGAGCCGCTCCACGGAGGAGAGGTCCGGCAGCCCGGCGGGAGCGGTCTTCTTCCCACCGGCCAGGGGGAGTTGGCCGCCGCCCGCACCTCGCCCGCCCCGCTGCAGCTCGGTCAGGTGCAGTTGCAGATCCCGCCGATTGGCACCGAAGGAGTCCAACGCCCCCACTTGGGCAAGCCGTTGAGCCACGGGCCGACTCGGCCGTGCCCGCTCCCAGAAGTCCAGCAGTGAGGCGTACGGCTGCCCGTCCGCGATCCGTGCCGCCTCGGCCTCGCTGATGCCGTGCACATCGGAGAGGGCGAGGCGCAATCCCCAAGTAGATTCAGACACCAGTTCGATCCTGTGTGCGACCCCGGACCCGTTCACGTCCAACGGCAGGATCGGCACCCCGCGCCGCCGCGCGTCCGCCAGCAGCAGCCGCTTCGGGTACATCCCGGGATCGTGCGTGAGCAGCCCGGCGTAGAAGGCGGCCGGGTGGTGCGCCTTCAGCCACGCCGACTGGTACGTCGGTACGGCGAAGGCGACCGCGTGCGCCTTGCAGAAGCCGTACGACCCGAAGGCCTCGATGATCTCCCAGGTCCGCTGAATCGTTTCCGCGTCATAGCCGTTCGCCGCCGCGTGCTGCGCGAACCAGAACCGGATCCGCCCCTGTGACTCCGGGTCGGACAGCCCGCGCCGCACCCGGTCCGCCTCGCCGCGCCCGCACCCGGTCATGATGTCGACGATGTCGATGATCTGCTCGTGGAAGACGACGACCCCGTACGTCCCCTTCAGCGGCTCCGCCAGGTCCGGGTGCGGATAGCGCACCGGCGCCCGCCCGTGCCTGGCTTCGATGAACGGCCGCACCATGTCGGCGGCGACCGGTCCCGGCCGGAAGAGCGAGATGTCGACGACGAGGTCGTGGAAGGTCGCCGGCTGCAACCGTCCGACCAGGTCCCGCTGCCCCGGCGACTCGATCTGGAAGCAGCCCAACGTCTCGGTGGAACGGATGAGTTGGTACGTCGCCGGGTCGCCCGGCGGTACGGCGTCCAGGTCGACCCGCTCCCCCGTCGCCCGCTCCACCTCCGCGACCGCGTGCGCCATCGCCGACTGCATCCGCACGCCCAGCACATCCAGCTTGAGCAGCCCGAGGTCCTCGACGTCCTCCTTGTCGAACTGCGACATGGGCAGCCCCTCGCCACTGGTCGGCACGACCGGCGTACGGCGGAGCAGGGACGCGTCGGAGAGCAGCACCCCGCACGGGTGCATGGCGATCCCCCGGGGAAGCGCGTCGAGGGCCTCGACCAGCTCCCACAACCGGCCGTACCGCCCCTCCTCTTCCGCGAGCGCCTTGAGTTCGGGCAGTTCCGCCAGCGCCGCGCGGGCGTCCCGCGCCCGGATGTGCGGGAAGGACTTGGCGATGCGGTCGATGTCGGCGGGGTCCATCGACAGGGCCGCGCCGACGTCCCGGATCGCGTGCCGCACCCGGTACGTCTCCGGCATCGCGACCGTCGCGACCCGCTCGGTGCCGAACCGGCCGATGATCGCCCGGTAGACCTCCAGGCGGCGCGCGGACTCCACGTCGATGTCGATGTCCGGCAGCACGAGCCTGCGCTTGGACAGGAACCGCTCCATCAGCAGCCCGTGTTCGACCGGATCGGCGTGGGCGATGCCGAGGAGGTGGTTGACGAGCGACCCGGCCCCGGAGCCACGGGCGGCCACCCGGATCCCCATGTCCCGTACGTCGTCCACGACCTGAGCGACCGTCAGGAAGTAGGAGGCGAAGCCGTGGTGGGCGATGATGTCCAGTTCCTGGTGCATCCGGTCCCAGTACGTCCGCCTGCCCGCGTACCCCTTCAGCACCATCCCCGCCGCCGCCCGCGAGGCCAGCGTGCGCTGGGCGGTGCGGCGGTCCGCGCCGACGAGGTGCGGCTCGGGGAAGTGGACGGTGCCGATACCGAGGTCGTCCTCGGGGTCGACCAGGCACTCGGCGGCCGTCGCCCGTGTCTGCTCCAGCAGCCGGTGGGCGGTGTCGCGCCGGAAGCCCGCGGCCTCGACGATCCGCTCGGCGGCCCCCAGCATGGCGTCCGCGTCCTTGAGCCAGGCCTCGTCGGAGTCCAGCTCCTTGAGGGCGCCGACGGGGACGAGCCGCCGGGCGGAGTCCAGCACGTCGGCGACCGGCCCGAGCCCGGGGTCGGCGTACCGGACGGCGTTGCTGAGCACGGGCCGCACCCGCTGCTCGGCGGCGAAGCCGACGGTACGGGCGGCCAGCCGCAGGGAGCCCGGGCCGGTGCCCTCGCGCCCGTGCCAGACGGCTTCGAGGCGCAGGGCGTCACCGTAGGTCTCCCGCCAGGGAACGAGCAGCCGGGCGGCCCGGTCGGGACGCCCCGCGGCGAGGGCGCGGCCGACGTCGGAGGCGGGCCCGAGCAGCACGGTCAGCCCGTCCCCCCGGTTCTCGGCCCGGGGCAGCAGCGGCGAGCCTTCCCCCGCGTGTGCCGCCGTGACGAGCCGGCACAGGTCGGCCCAGCCCCGGGCGCCGTCCCGGGCGAGGAAGGTGACCCGGGGTGTCGACTCATCGATGAAGGCACCGCCCCGTACGGGAGCGCGGCGCCGCTCCTGCCGTACGGGCTCGGCCTCCTCCACCGCGAGGCCCACTCCGAACAACGGCCGCACCCCCGCCTTCGCACAGGCCTTGGCGAAGCGGACCGTACCGGCGAGGGTGTCCCGGTCGGTCAGGGCGAGGGCGTCCACGCCCCGCTCGGAGGCGCGCTCGGCCAGGCGCTCCGGGTGCGAGGCGCCGTAGCGCAGGGAGAACCCGGAGACGGTGTGCAGATGGGTGAAGCCAGGCATCCGCACCTCCCGCTCTCGAACATCAGTTCCCTACTGCCTCAGCACCACCATACCCCTATCTTCGAACTCTTGTACGAGAAGCCTTCGGCCACCCTTCACCTGCAAAAACACCCCATAATCGGAAAGCCCCGCCCCCCACACAGGGGACGGGGCTCACCGCACAGACCCGTCAGCCGATCGACGTCCCCGTCGCCGACAGCGCCTCCGTCACCGGCTGGAAGAACGTCTCCCCGCCGGAGGTGCAGTCACCGCTGCCACCCGACGTCAGCCCGATCGCGTTGCTGCCGGAGAACAGCGAGCCGCCGCTGTCGCCGGGCTCCGCGCAGACGTCGGTCTGGATCAGCCCGTTGACGATGTCGCCGTTGCCGTAGTTCACCGTGGCGTCCAGTCCGGTGACCTTCCCGGAGTGCACCTGGGTCGTGGACCCGCTGCGCGTCACCGACTGGCCGACGGTCGCCGACGCCGCGCCGGTGATCGCCTGCGCGGATCCGTTGTAGAGGTTCACCTCGCTCGGGTGGTCGACCTCAGCCGTGTACTTCACCAGCCCGTAGTCGTTGTCCGGGAAGCTCGACACCTCGTTGGTGCCGATCTGGTTCCCGTCGGCGTCCGACCACGTCGAGATGGCCTCGGTGCAGTGCCCCGCGGTGAGGAAGTACGGCTCCCCGCCCTTGACCACGTTGAAGCCCAGCGAGCACCGCCCGCCGGAACCGCTGATCGCGTCACCGCCCGCGATGAAGGGCTTGAACTCCCCCTTGGTGCGCTGGAGTTCGGCCACCGAGCCCAGCCCGTCGACCACCTTGGTGAGCTTGGCCCACTCGGCGGAGGACACCGTACGGTCGGCGGTGACGACGACCTTGTTGGTGGTGGGGTCGGTCACCCAGGACGTCCCCGGGATGGTCGCGTCACTGGACAGCGTCGTACGCGCGCTCTTCAGCTCGGCGAGGGAGTTCGAGACGATTCTCGCCGTGGCCCCGGCCGCCGACACGGTGTGCGCCGCGTCCTCGTCGAGCACGTTCACCACGAGACTCCTGGTCTTCGCGTCGTAGAACATCCCGGCCGCGTCCGTGCCGAGATCCGCCCCGAGTGTCGAGGCGAGCTTTCCGGCCGCGAGGGCCGAGAGGGTCTTGACTTCGGGCGTGGCCGGCGTCTCGCTGGCGTTCGCAGTCTGCAAGGTGACTCCCGTTGCGACCAGTGCGGTAACGCCCGCGCCTGCCACGACGATCCGTCGCCTGGATATCCGTCGGTGCTTCAACTCGCGTCCTCCTGTGGGGGGTCGGCCGGGAGATTGTGGGGACCTCACGGGCCGGAAGGCTGGTTGACCGGCGCCCACTCTTCCGAACCCCGCAGGGGGCGCACAAGGTTGACTTCCGGACGCGCGTAGAACGCGGTTGCACGCCCCCTTCAACTTGACCGTGGACAGTCACGCCAGGCGAATTCGCAGTGCAAACACTACGAGCGGGTAACTCATCAGCAATGCGTGAGGTCTAGTCCTGTCTTGAATCCGACTCTTGCGAAGCGGGATCCAGACGGGGCACGGGAGGCGGGAGTTGCTCCTGCACCGGTTGCTCGACCGCCGGCGGCGCGGCAGCCGGCGATGCGACAGCCGGAGACGAGGCCGGTGACGAGACCGGGGCCGGGACCGGGGCCGGGACCGGTGACGAGACAGCCGGCGGCGCGGCCGCCACCCCTTGCTGCGCCTTCTCCAGGAACCGCAGCAACTCCACCGGGAACGGCAGCACCAGCGTCGAGTTCTTCTCCGCCGCCACCGCCACCACCGTCTGCAGCAGCCGCAGTTGCAGCGCGGCGGGCTGCTCGGACATCTCCTTGGCCGCCTCGGCCAGCTTCTTCGACGCCTGGAGCTCCGCGTCCGCGTTGATGACCCGCGCCCGCCGCTCCCGGTCCGCCTCGGCCTGCCGGGCCATGGACCGCTTCATGGTCTCGGGCAGGGACACGTCCTTGATCTCGACGCGGTCGATCGTGACGCCCCACTCCACGGCCGGGCTGTCGATCATCAACTCCAGCCCCTGGTTGAGCTTTTCGCGGTTGGAGAGCAGATCATCCAGCTCGCTCTTGCCGATGATGGACCTGAGCGAGGTCTGCGCCATCTGCGCGACGGCGAACCGGTAGTCCTCGACCCGCACGACCGCCTCGGCCGGCGAGGTCACCTTGAAGTAGACGACGGCGTCGACGCGCACCGTGACGTTGTCCCGGGTGATGCCCTCCTGCCCGGGCACCGGCATCGTCACGATCTGCATGTTGACCTTCCGGAGCTTGTCGACGCCCGGAACGATCATCGTGAACCCCGGCCCGCGCACTTCCGACCGGAGTTTGCCGAGGCGGAAGACCACGCCCCGTTCGTACTGCTTGACGACCCGCGCCGCCGCCATCACGTACACCGCTCCAGCGGACACGAGCGTCACGCCCGCCGCCACCAGCTCCTCGACCATTGCGGCCCCCAGGGTCCGAACCAGGTGCTCAAGGTGTGTACTTCGACGGTAACTCCGCGATGTTCGCGTTGGGGAGACGGAGGACACAGGTGGCCCACGGCATACGAACACAGGACGGCCGCCGGCTGACGGCCGAGGAGTACGGCGACCCGGGCGGCACCCCGGTGGTACTGCTGCACGACACCCCCGGGTGCCGCCTCCCGGTCGTCCCCCCGGACGTCGTCGCCGCGCACCCCCAGATCCGGTTCATCTCCTACGACCGTCCCGGCTACGGCGACTCGGACCGGCTGCCGGGACGCCGGGTGGCCGACGCCGCCCGGGACGTGGCGGAGCTGGCCGGCGCCCTCGGCCTCGACCGCTTCTCGGTGCTCGGCCACTTTGGCGGTGGCCCGCACGCCCTGGCCTGTGCCGCGCTGCTGCCCTCCCGGGTACGGCGGGCGGCGGTACTGGCGTCACCCGCCCCGCCGGACGCGAGGGACCTGAGCTGGTTCGACGGCATGGCCCACTCCGGCGTCGAGGAGTTCACCCTGGCGCTCACCGACCCGCTGGCCTTCGCCGAACGGCTCGCCGCCCGGGCCGCAGACATCCGCCGGGACCCCGCGCAGCTGCTCGTCTCCCTGCGCGACGGGCTCAGCGACTCCGACCGGCGGACCGTCTCCGACCCGGCGGTGGCCGAGCTGCTGCTGCGCACCTACCGTGAGGCGGTGCGCAGATCGTCGTACGGCTGGCTCGACGACCATCTCGCCCTGCTGAGCAACTGGGGCTTCGACCCGGCGGCCGTCACCCGGCCCGTCCTGCTGTGGCACGGCGCCCAGGACACCCTCTCGCCGGTCGGCCACTTCAAGTGGCTCGCGGACCGCGTCCCCCGGGTCCGTCCCGTCCTCCAGCAGGGCGCCGGTCACTTCGGGGCCCTTGAGGCCCTGCCGGCCGTACTGGACTGGCTGTGCGCCGGCCCCGGACCGGCCGCGCCAGGACCGCGGTGAGCCCCCGTACGACAGGCGCGTACGAGGGCTCACCAGGTGCTGGCTGCGATGAAACCGGTCCTAGAAGACGCTCACGCCGTACGCGCTCAGCGCCTCGGTGACCGGCTGGAAGAAGGTCGTACCGCCGGAGGTGCAGTTGCCGCTGCCGCCGGAGGTCAGGCCGTAGGCGACACCGTTGGTGCCGTACAGCGAGCCGCCGGAGTCACCGGGCTCGGCGCAGACCGTGGTCTGGATCATGCCGTAGACGACGTCACCGCCGCCGTAGTTGACGGTCGCGTTCAGGGCGGTGACGCGGCCGCTGTGGATACCGGTGGTCGAGCCGTCACGGGTGACCGTGGTGCCCACGCTCGGGGTGGCCGCACTGGTGATGTCCGTGTTGCCCGCGGTGCCCGCCTTGCTGACCGACGTGTTGGTGTAACGGACGATGCCGTAGTCGTTCGTCGGGAAGCTGGAGCCCGCGGTGGTGCCGAGGGTCGTGGTGTGGCCCGAGTTGGACCACCACGTGCCCGCGCCGTCGGTGCAGTGACCGGCGGTCAGGAAGTAGTAGTTGCCCGCGCTGTCACGGACGTTGAAGCCGAGCGAGCAGCGCCAGCTACTCGCATAGATGGCGTCGCCGCCACCGATGTACTTCTGGAACTTGCCCGCGGTCCGCTTGATCGTGAGCGCGTCGGCGTTGCTGCCGGCCTGCTCCTTGATCTTGGCGATCTCGGCCTGCGAGACCGTGCTGTCGGCGGTGACGACCACACGGTTGGTCTTGCTGTCGACGGCCCAGGCGGTGCCCGGGATGTCGGCCTTGAGCACCGAGCTGCTCGCGCTCTTGAGCTCGGCGGTGCTGAACGGTGTCGCGGCGGTCGCGTTGGCGCTGGGGACCGCGATCGCTGCCGCGGCGACGAGTCCGGTGGTACCGGCGATCAGCCGGGTCCGTCTCGCGATGCCACTGCGGGGGGTGGTGCGCTTGATCCTCACGTTTCGTTCCCTCCCAGGGGAAGTCGGGGGCCCGCGTGGGGTCGGGGCCCGTGAGGCGCAGTCTGGGGCGGGTACGTCCGGATTACGGACACGCCGTGCCCCTGACAAGCGCTGAGGGGGAGTATTCGGCCGAACGGACGGTCGGCGCAAGGGCGCCTTTCGGCCGTCGACCTTTGAACCACCTTGGCGATCCGGGTGAACCGGACGCCCCTCAGGCCAGGTTGCGCTCCCCGGCGGCGACGGCGATGCCCAGGACGTTCCCCGGCGGCGGAAAGGGGCAGATGAAGTGGTCGGCGAAGGCGCGCGGCGGCAGCACCGCCCGGTTGAAGTCGACCGTCGTACGGCCCTCCGCGTCCGGCGCGGACGGGTGGAGGAACCGGAACCGATAACTGCTGTGCCCGCTCGTCGTATCGCCGAAAACCGCCCACAGCGAGCCGTCGTCCCGGACCGCGACCGTCAGCGTCAGCTCCTGCCCGTCGAGCACGAACGACACCTCGCCACCGAGTCCGAGCCCGCGCTCGACCCCGTCCGCGTTCGGCACCCGCACGGTCCGCCGGGAGTCGTACGGCGTGAAGCGCCCGGGCACCGACCAGCGCGGGTCGTACGCCGTGGCGTCGATCCCGCGGAACGCCCGCCGGGCCGCGGAGGCCGGGTCGAAGTCCCGTACGCCCCACACCCCTTCACGCACCAGCACGACCAGCCGGCGCTCGCTGTACGCCACGCGGGACGCCTCCGTGGGCCCGAGGTCGGCGGCGAGGCGGACCTCACCCGCGAAGGGCTGTCCGTCGACGGTCAGCCCGTCCGTCTCGGCGGCGGTCAGCACCACCGCACCGTCCGCCGGCGTCCAGATCCCGGGCAGTCCGGGGAACCGTCCGTCCGGATGGTCGTCCAGCCAGTAGGTCCCCGTCAGCGCGAGCGGCCCGTAGGGTCCGGAGACCGTCTCGACCCGCCGCTCGTGCCACTGCTTCCACGCGTCGGCCGCGTCCGTGGTCATGTGATCAGCCCTTTCGTACCGGGTCGGGGAGCCCGAGGTGGGAGCGCAGGGTGGTGCCCCGGTATTCCGTGCGGAACGCGCCGCGCTCCTGGAGCAGCGGGACCACCCGGTCCACGAACTCGTCGAGCCCGCCCGGGGTGAGATGCGGGACGAGGATGAAGCCGTCGGCGGCCTCGCGCTGCACGAACTCGTCCAGTTCGGTGGCGACCGCTTCCGGGGTGCCGACGAAGGACTGCCGACCGCCCGCCTCGATCACGGTCTGCCGGATCGACAGGCCCTTCTCCCGGGATAGCGCCCGCCACTTCTCGGCGATCGCGACGGTGTCACCGCGCCGGGTCCGCCCCTGGGTGAGCGCCGGGTCCGCCACCGGATCGATGTCGGGGAGCGGGCCGTCCGGGTCGTAGGAGGACAGGTCGACACCCCAGATCTGCTCCAGCGTGAGGAGCGCGGTCTGCGGGGAGGTCTGCTGCCGGCGGATCTCGGCGGCCCTCTCCTGCGCCTCGGCGGCGGTGTCGCCGAGGACTGCACCGACCCCGGGCATGATCTTCAACTCATCAGGCGTACGGCCGTACTTGGCGAGGCGGCGCTTCACGTCGGCGTAGAAGGCCCTGCCCTCCTCCAGCGAGCTGTGCCGGGTGAAGATCACGTCGGCGCCGGCGGCGGCGAACTCCCGTCCCTCGTCGGAGTCTCCGGCCTGGATGACGACCGGATGCCCCTGCGGCGAGCGTGGCACGGTGAACTCGCCCGCGATGTCGAAGTGCTCCCCCCGGTGCGCGAACGGTCGCGAGATCCCCTCCGGCGTCCACGAGTCCCACAACTCCCGTGCCGTATGCAGGAACTCGGCAGCGCGGGTGTAGCGGTCGGACCGGTCGAGAAAGCCTCCGCGCCGGAAGTTCTCCCCGGTGAAGGCGTCGGAGGAGGTCACCACGTTCCAGGCGGCCCGGCCCCCGCTGAGGTGGTCCAAGGTGGCGAACCTGCGGGCGAGTTCGTAGGGCTCGTTGAAGGTCGCGTTGACGGTGGCAGCGAGCCCGAGATGTTCCGTGACACCGGCGAGGGCGCTCAGCACGGTGATCGACTCGGGGCGGCCGACCACGTCCAAGTCGTGGATACGGCCCTTGTGTTCACGCAGCCGCAGTCCCTCGGCGAGGAAGAAGAAGTCGAACAGCCCGCGCTCGGCGGTGCGGGCCAGATGCTCGAAGGACGAGAACTCGATCTGCGACCGGGAGTGCGGATCGGCCCACACGGTCGTGTTGTTGACGCCCGGGAAGTGGGCCGCCAGATGCATCCGTTTACGGCTCATGAAGCTCCCCCGGTCACGGCGTACTGGTTGGCGGGCCTGGCGAGCCCCAGGTGGTCCCGGAGCGTGCTGCCCGGGTAGAAGGTGCGGAACAGTCCGCGGTGCTGGAGCAGCGCCACCGTGCCGTTGACGAGCCGTTCCAGGTCACGGAGCGGTTCGGCGGGCGTGAGGTGGAAGCCGTCGACGATGCCCTCGCCGTGCCAGGTGGCGATCAGTTCCGCGAGGTCGACGGGGCCGCCCCGGTACAGGGGCCCCTGCACGGTCTGCCGGGGTCCGCCTCCGCCGTGGCCGGGCTCGGCCGCGTGCTCTCCGTCGCCGAGGTCGACGAGCAGGCTCGCGAGGACCCGCAGTCCGTCGGGGTCACGGCCGAACTCCGCAGCATCCCGCCTCAGTTGACGTCGTACGGCGGCTGCCTGCGCGGCGCTCACGGCGTGCACCAGGGCCACGTCGGCGTACCGGGCGGCGGTCCGCCGGGCGGGCCCGTCGGTGGCGTCGACCACGCGGACCGGGTGGCCCTGTGGCGGGCGGGGCACGATCGAGGGGCCCTTGACGGAGAAGTCGGTGCCCCGGAAGTCGACGTGGTGGAGTTTGTCCCGGTCGATGAAGCGGCCGGTCGGCACGTCCCGTATCTCGGCGTCGTCCTCCCAGCTGTCCCACAACTTCGCGGCCACGTCGGCCACTTCACCGGCTTCCTGCCACAGGGTGTCGGCCGATGCCGCATGCCGGCGGCCGAAGAGGCGGGCCTCGCCCTCGGTGGTCGACACGTCGATCCACCAGCCGGCCCGGCCCCGGCTGACCCAGTCGAGGGTGGCGACGGCGGCCTGGACGTGGAAGGGCTCGGTGTGCGTGGTCGTCACGGTGGGCACCAGGCCGATCCGGCTGGTGGCGGGCGCGACCCGGGACAGCACGGCGAGCGCGTCGGGCCCGGACCGGGCGAAGCTGTCGTGCAGCGTCACGAAGTCGAGCCCGCCGCCCTCGGCGAGCCGTGCGAGGTCGACATAGGAGGCGGCGTCATAGGCGGACGGCTGGTCGACGGCGGCGGAGAGATGCAGCATCACAGCACCTTCGAGAGAAACGACCGCGTGCGCGCGTGCCGTGGGTTGTCCAGTACCTCGGCGGGCGGCCCCTGTTCGACGATCCGGCCGTCGTCCATGAACACGACGACGTCGGCGACCTCGCGGGCGAAGCCGATCTCATGGGTGACGACGATCATCGTGGCGCCCTGCTCGGCCAGGTCCTTGATGACGTCCAGCACTTCACCCACCAGCTCGGGGTCGAGTGCGGAGGTCGGTTCGTCGAACAGCAGCAGCCGCGGCTCCAGCGCCAACGCCCGCGCGATGGCCACCCGTTGCTGCTGTCCGCCGGAGAGCTGCCGCGGATAGGCGTCGGCCTTGTCGGCGAGACCCACCCGCTCAAGGAGCCGCCGCGCCGCCTCGACGGCCTCCTTGCGGGGCCGCTTCAGCGCGGACACCGGGGCCTCGACGACGTTGTCAAGGACGGTCAGATGCGGGAACAGATTGAAGTTCTGGAAGACGAAGCCGATCCGCGTGCGCTGTCTCAGCACCTCACGCTCGGGCAGTTCATGCAGTTTGTCGCCGGAGCGCCGGTATCCGACCAGCTCCCCGTCGACGCTGATCGCGCCCCTGTCCACCTTCTCCAGATGGTTGATGGTGCGCAGCAGCGTCGACTTGCCGGACCCGGAAGGACCGAGGACCACGGTGACCTCGCCGGTGCGCACCGCGAGATCGATGCCCTTGAGCACCTCCAGCGAGCCGAAGCTCTTGTGGACGGACCTGATGTCGACCATGACGGTCATGGTTGAACTCCCCTGATTCACACGTGGATTAGGCGGCCGCGCGGCCTGCGAGCTCGGCGAGGAACAGCAGCGCGGCCCGCGCGGTCGCGTCGTTCTGCCGGAACGCGGGTCCGCCGGTGCGCGGCCGGGTGAAGGCGCCGGGCGTACGGCCGTCGGTGTGCGGCCCGAGCGCGAAGCGCCGTGGGTGCGGCCGGCCCGACCGGTCCAGGACCCGCCCGTCGGCACGGTCCACGCGCAGCAGCCCGTCCGGGCTCTCGGTGACCCCCTCGGCGTGCAGCTCACGCAGCAGCGGATCGAGGGCCCGCCGGACCGTCGGCTCCGGCAGCCGGGCCTCGACCAGCGCCCGCGCCTCGACCGAGTGGCCCGGCACGGTGGGACTCGACGCCCGGAACACCCCGTCCTCGGCGCGGACTTCCATGTCCGCCCCGACGAACCTGACCACCCCGGCCCGGGACAGCGCGAGCAGCTGCCGCAGCCGGGGGCCGGGCGGCCCGGAGGCCAGATAGCTGAAGAACCCGTGCCACCACCCGCCGATGCCCCCGAGCCGGACCAGCTGCCCGTAGACGGAGAGCAGCCCCAGGAAGACCGACAAGTCCGGGCTGTACGCCGGATCATGACGACGGCTCAGGTCGCCCTCGACATACGCCCGCAGCCCCTCCTGGAGGTCCTCGTGCGTCGCGTACCGCATCCCCTCCAACGGCCGGTCGAGCACGGCGAGGTCGAGCCGGTCACGGGGGTCGGGCACGGCGGAGGCCACGAGGGCCTCCCGTTCGCCGAGGTCGTCGATGGCCGCGTACTTCTCCTCGAAGTCGGTCCAGGACATCGCGGTCCGCTCCGGATGCACGGTGAACAGCCGGTGGTAGTGGGCGAATCCGAGCTCCTTCTCCACCAGGGGCCACACATCCCGCCGGAAGTCGAATCCCTCCGGCCTGGCGAGCAGCCCGTCGATCTGGGCCGGCCCCAGGAAGCGGGGCAGCGGTGGCCGCTCGCCGGTCCAGTCGTAGCCGATCTTCGAGTGGTACGGCACTCCGCGCCGCGATCCGACGTACAGCACCGGCTCCTGCCCCGAGGGGAGGTAGGTGTCGCCGTCGTAGCGCCCGCCCCGGCCCTCGGTCAGCAGCACCATCAGGTCGACGAAGGCGAGGCCGAAGCCGCGGACCAGGACGGGTTCGCCGGGCGCGAGGGCGGTGAGATCACTGTCGGCGGTGAAGTCGGGCGGCAGGTGGACGAGGTCGTGGGTGCGGGCGTAGGCCGCGAAGTCCCGCTGCTCGTCGTCGAGTTCGGCGTCGAGGTGGCCGAGGGCGAGGACGACCAGGTCGGCGAGGAGCGGGCGCGGACGGCCCTCCAGCCAGATCTGCTGGCGCCCCTCGCGCGGCCCGCTGACGCGCAGGGCGCGGTGCGGATGGTGGTGGACGGTGACGCTGTCAGGCAGGGCCGCCACCGCCTGCTCGTGCACCCAGCGCAGATATGCGCCCTGGAGCTGCCGGTCGGCGAAGGTGCGGCCGTCGATGCCGGCCCACTCGTGCAGCGTGGGGCCGGGGCGCACCGGTCCGGCCATGTCCACCGTCTCGTCGGTGAACATGGTGACGTCCTCGGCGTGCGAGTTCATCCACAGCAGCGGTGACTGCGCGGCCCGCCAGATGCGTCCGGCGCCCGGCGGATGCGGGTCCACCAGGTGGACGTCCAGGCCCTGACCGTCGTACAGCTCGGGTGCGTTGGCGGCGATCCGCTCGATCAGACCGGTCCCCCGCGGCCCGGCCCCGACGATGACCAGCGAGCGCCTCATCGGGTGTGCTCCGAACCGCGGGCGTAGTGCTTCTCCACGTAGTGCTGGCCGACGCCGAGCACCGAGGTGACGACGGTGTACCAGACGGTGGCGACCATCAGCAGCGGGATGACCTGGTAGGTGCGGTGGTAGACGAGCTGCACGGAGTAGAGCAGGTCCTGCACGGCGATCACGCTGACGATGGAGGTGCCCTTGAGGGTGCCGATCAGCATGTTCCCGGCCGGGGGCACGATGGAGCGCATCGCCTGCGGCAGCACGATCCGCCACCAGCGCCGCCACCGGCTCAGCCCGAGTGCCTGCGCGGCCTCGATCTGCCCGTGGTCGACGGACAGGATGCCGCCCCGCACGACCTCGGCGGCGTAGGCGGCCTCGTGCAGGGTCAGGCCGATGATCGCGACGGTGACCGGGCCGAGCAGGTCGACCGTCCTGACCCCGAGGATCTGCGGGTACAGCGCCCCGATGTTGAACCAGAGCAGCAGCTGCACCAGGATCGGGATCGACCGGAACAGCCAGACATAGCCCCAACTGACGCTTCTGAGAACGGGGTTGGACGACAGCCGGGCCGCGGCGAGCAGCGCGCCGAGCACGAAGCCGAGCGTCATCACCACCGCGGTCAGCCAGAGCGTGAGCCACAGTCCGCGCAGCACTGCGGCCGAGGTGAAGTAGTCCGCGACGACGTTCCACTGGAACGCCCGGTTGCGCAGTACGGAGTTGACGGCGAGGCCGAGCAGCGCCAGGACCGCGACAGCGGCCGTCCACTGGCCGAGACGGCGCTGCGGGACGATGCGAAGGGAATCCGCGGGCTCCGGTACGTCCGGGGCGGCGGGGGCTTTGGCGAGGGTCTCGGAGGACATGCGAGGGCTCCGTGGCATCGAGTCGTTCTTCGAACTCGGACGGGTGCCTTCACACATGTGCGGCCGAGCCCCTCAGCAGGGCCGCCCCTTGAGACTACGGGTGCGTTTCCCCGCCCTGTCAATGCTGTCCATACTGTGAGCCGTACGTCTCAAGTCAGTTGACGCCCCACCGGATGCCTGTTCCACTTACCCCATGCATCCACAGCAGTGGCTGGTCAAGCGCTCCCACATCGACTTCGGTCGCGTGTGGTCCTCTTCCTGTTGAGCTGACCCACTGCGCGCCCTGATCCCGTAGGGCGCCTTTTCGTGTTCTCCCCCTTTCTGGCTTTCTGGTTTTTCTGCTTTCCCCGCCTTCACACGCGCCTCCCCTCACCCAGCGCTGCCTGCTCACAGGAGACCACCGCACCATGCGCACACTCACGCATGCCCGAAAAGGACTCTTCCTCCCCTTTGCCGCCATCACCGCGGGAACGCTCCTGCTGACCGCCTGCGGCTCCGGCACCGACGACGCCGTGACTGCCTCCGCCGAGTCCGACGCGATCCCCACCGCGGATGTCGTCTCCGCGATCGCGAAGAACCAGGCCGCAGCGAAGCTCCTGCCCTCCGGCACCACCAGCCTGACCCTCGCCGTCAGCGTCTCCGGCCAGCCGCCGGGCACCTCGATCCTGGACGACGGCAAGACTCTGGCAGGGCAGGACGTGGACTTCGCCAACGCGGTCGCCAAGGTGCTCGGCATCCGGCTGAAGACCGAGCAGGCGAGCTTCGAGGCGATCCTGCCCGCCCTCGACAGCGGCAAGTACGACCTCGGCGTCGGCAACTTCGGCGTGACCGACGAGCGCCGCAGGACGATCGACTTCGTCACCTACATCAACGACGGCCAGGGCTTCGCCACCCGGGACGACAGCAAGCTCACCAAGGTCACCGATCTGACCCAGCTGTGCGGTCTGAACGTGGCGACCGGCGCGGGCACGACGTTCGAGGCGACGCTGGAGGACAGCAAGTCCCTCTGCACCAAGGCCGGCAAGAAGCCGTACGACGTCCAGACCTACAACGAACAGGGCGCCATCTGGTCCTCGCTCCAGCAGGGCCGCAGCGACGTCGTGATGTCCACGATCAACGGGCTGCGCTACGCGGTGGCCCACCAGCAGGGCGTGAAGTTCCTCAACGAGTACCACCGCCTGGACGTGGGCTTCGCCTTCAAGAAGGGCACCAAGCTGACCCCGGCGTTCCAGGCAGCGGTCAACACCCTGATCGAGGACGGCACCTACGCCGAGATCCTCAAAAAATGGGGCACGACAGGGTCAGCGATAACGAAGTCAGAGATCTCACCACCAGAGCTGTAGCCAACCAGGGGCGCGGAGAACTGCGCGACCAGCCCCCACGCACCCGCGCACGGCGACGATTCAGCAGTCGCACCCGCAATCGCAGCAATCACACCCGTCCCCACAACAGCTGCAGCAATCACAGCAGTCCCCGCAGTCCGCCCCGTTGCACGCCCCCTCCCGCCGCTGCCGACTCCAGGGATCCTCGAACGTCCCGCAGCACATCTGACACGTACAGGCCAGCCCGACCCAGACCGCACACCCCGCCACCAACCCCCGCCGCTCAGCTCGCCGCGGCGGCTCCGGCGGTGCACTGAACGCCCGCGTCACGGAGTTCCGAAGCTCATGCACCAGCAACACATGCACCAACTCGGAGTCGGTGAACTCGACCTCCCGCAAGGCGAGCCGCACCCCGTGCACCGCGTCGTCGGCGAGTCGACGCGCCTCCTCCAGGGACGTCCCCGTCGCGGTGAGCGGATTCCACGCCCCCGCCGCCGCGTCGGCCTCCCTGTCCTCGACGGCGTCCAGGAGATGCGCGAGCCGCCCGAACAACCCCCCGGCCTCGGCAAGCGGGCCCGCGTTCCCGGGCCGCCCGGCCAGCACGGCCGTATGCGCGAAAGCCGCCGCCGTAGCGGTCTCGGTCGGTTCGGTGACCGTCAGGATCGGCGTCCCGGGTCCGGCCAGCGCCTCGACACCGAACTGCCGCTCCACGGCGTCGACCAGCACTCCGGTGTCGAATCCGACATCCAGCCCGGTCCGTTCCCCGGCCCGCCCCCACCCGTCGGCGACCCGGCGCGCCGCGACCGCCACCGGCCGGCGCGCCAGCATCCCGTCCCCGTCGGCGACATGGTCGCGCACCTTGGCCGAGGCCAGCACCAGCGATACGGCCGCCGCGAGCCGCGCGCCCTCTCCCTGGGCGACGGACGCGGTCCGCATTCCCCGCAGCGGACACGGCCCCGCCCTACGCCTTCCGCCGGATTCCTCTCCGGACTGAGCCGCCGTCAGGACGGATATCAGCAAACCGTCGTAGTTCGTCACGACCCGGGCGAACTGACCGTGGTCCTTACGGAGAGCGAGACACAGCCCGCACAAATGGGCCATCCACTGGTTCTTGAGGCTTTCTCCGAGCCGGTGGCGGCAGGGCCTGACGATTCCGAACATGACGATCCCCCGTGGTCAGTGCGGTGTTGGGCGGCGGCATCGTACCGGTCGGGCGTTCACCCGTACGCTCCGCCCATCACCCGTACGCCGTGAAGAATCATATTTCACTCACAGTCAGCAGCCGTATGGGACACGACCCTTGGGGTACCTGGCCTCTCGACGTATTCGCTGTGCACCAGTACCGTCACAAACCCCCCGCGCGGCGGCTATCCCCTTGGCGCGCGATCCGCATCATGGATGACCATAGGGATACAGAAGCAAGAGAGACCGCTGTGAGAGGAGGCGTCCATGGGATCGGTGCGCAAAGCGAGTGCCTGGCTGGGCCTCGTTGACGACAACGATGACGAGCGTTACTACGACGACGACGGATACTCCGAAGGGACCGAGCCCGGGGATGCCTGGGTCACCGACCCGCGGGTCAAGGTGGCCTCGGATGTCGCCGAGGAGAAGGGCCGGCGGATCGGCACGGTCACCCCGGACAGCTTCCGGGACGCCCGCGCCATCGGCGAACTGTTCCGTGACGGCGTCCCCGTCATCATGAACCTCACCGCGATGGAGGCCGGTGACGCCAAGCGTGTCGTCGACTTCGCGGCCGGGCTGATCTTCGGGCTGCGCGGTTCCATCGAGCGGGTCTCCACCCGGGTGTTCCTGCTGACCCCCGCCAACACCGAGATCGTGAACGGCGATCCGGCGCAGCACCGCACGGACGGCTTCTTCAACCAGAGCTGAGGCAGGGCCGCTCGCCGGCCCTGCCCGCCAGCAGGGTCTAACGGAAGGCATCCAGTCCGGTGAGCGCCTTGCCCAGCACCAGCTGGTGCATCTCGACGGTGCCCTCGTACGTCAGCACAGACTCGAGGTTCGTCGCGTGCCGCATGACGGGGTATTCGAGGGAGATCCCGTTGGCCCCGAGGATCGTCCGCGCCGTACGGCAGATCTCGATCGCCTCGCGGACGTTGTTGAGCTTGCCGAAGCTGACCTGCTCGGGACGCAGGCGGCCGGCGTCCATGCGCCGCCCCAGATGGTGGGCGAGCAGAATCCCCTTGTGCAGTTCGACCGCCATGTCGGCGAGTTTGGCCTGGGTGAGCTGGAAGGCCCCGATCGGCCGCCCGAACTGCTCGCGCGTCTTCGCGTAGTCGACGGCGGTCTCGAAACAGGACCGCGCCGCCCCCATCGCCCCCCACACGATCCCGTACCGGGCGTGCGTCAGACAGCTGAGCGGCCCCTTGAGCCCCCTGACCTCCGGCAGTACGGCGTCGGCGGGCAGTCGTACGTCGTCGAGGACGAGCTCACTGGTGACGCTGGCCCGCAGCGACCACTTGTGCTTGATCTCCGGAGCCGAGAAACCCGGCGTGTCGGTCGGTACCACGAACCCACGGATCCCGTCGTCGGTCTGCGCCCACACCACGGCCACCCCGGCGACCGACCCGTTGGTGATCCACATCTTGCGCCCGTTCAGGACCCAGTCCGTGCCGTCCCTCTTGGCGTACGTCCGCATGCCTGCGGGGTCGGAGCCGTGGTCGGGTTCGGTGAGCCCGAAGCAGCCGATCACCTCACCGGCGGCCATGCGCGGCAGCCAGGTCTGCTTCTGCTCCTCGCTGCCGAACCGGTGGATGGCGTACATCGCGAGGGAGCCCTGCACGGAGACGAGGGACCGGATCCCGGAGTCGGCGGCCTCCAGCTCCAGACAGGCGAGCCCGTACTGCACGGCGGAGGCACCGGCACACCCGTACCCGCTGAGCGACATCCCGAGGGCGCCGATCTCCCCGAGCTCACGGGCGAGTTCACGAATGCCGGGCAGCTCGCCCTTCTCGTACCAGTCGGCGACATACGGCAGCACACGGTCGGCGGCCCAGCTCCGCACGGTCTCGCGGATCGCCAGGTCCTCGGGCTCCAGCAGGTCGTCGACACCGAGGGGGTCGGCGGGGTCGAACGGGGGCATGGCACATCCTCCGACAGACGAGCGGCTCGAAACTAGCAGCGCTAATTAAAGCTTCCGTGGCCGACGGTACAGCGCGGTGTCCCGCACATCCAGACTGCCGCTCAGGCCGAGACCCGCGACTCCGCCACTTCCCTCGGCGCCGGAAGCTCCACCGCCGCCGGGGCCTCACCGCACTGCATCGTGCGCGGCAGCCGCAGTGCCATCACCGCGCCCAGGACCAACAACCCCGCGCTCACCAGCAAGGTCACATGCAGCCCGTGCACGAAGGAGTCCCGGGCGGCCCTGCGCAGGGCCACGCCCGCGGGCCCGCCGAGGCGTCCGGCGACCTCGTAGGCCTCGCCCAGGGAGTGGCCCGCCGCCTTCGACGCCGGCCCCGGGACACCCGGCACACCCGAGAGCCCGGGCGCGTAGGCCGCGTTCATCACACTGCCGAGCAGCGCGATCCCGATGCCCGCCCCGAGCTGGTACGAGGTCTCGCCGATGGCCGCGGCCCCGCCCGCCTGCTCCGGCGGCGCCTCGCTGAGCATCGACTCGTACGCCCCGAAGAGCGTCGTCTCCAGACCGAACCCGAGCAGGATGAACCCGGACAGCAGCAGCCCGGTGTTGTCGGCATCGCCCATCGCGGTCAGCAGCAGCACGGCCACGGCGGTGAGACAGAACCCGGCACTCACCATCCGGCGCGGCCCGAACCGCCGCAACAGCCGCGCCCCGGCGAGACCCGCCCCCATCGCGGCGATCGTCAGCGGCAGCAGCCGTAGACCGGTCTCCAGCGGGGACAGGTCGAGGACCAGCTGGAGATACTGCGCCGCGATCAGTTCGAGGCCCACCAGGGCGAGCATCGCCAGCACGATGCAGCCGATCGAGGTGCTGAACGCGGGGCGCGCGAACATCCGCAGGTCGACCAGGGGATGCGTGAGCCGCCGCTGCCTTCGCACGAAGAGGACCAGCAGTACCCCGCCCACGACCAGCGGCACCGCGGTGAACGCGTCGAAATCGCCGCCGCCGAGCCGCTTCACGCCCAGCACGAGAGCGAACAGTCCGGCGGCCGCCATCAGCGCGCCGACGACGTCCCAGGGGCCCTTCCCGTTGCCCTTCGACTCGGGCAGCAGCAGTCGCCCGATCGGCAGGCTGACCAGCATCAACGGGATGTTGACGAGGAAGACCGACCCCCACCAGAAGTGTTCGAGCAGGAAGCCGCCGAGCAGCGGTCCGACCGCCGCGCCGACCGCGGCGACCGCGCTCCAGATACCGATCGCGAGCGCCCGCTCCCGCCGGTCGGGGAAGACCTGACGGAGGATCGACAGCGTCGCAGGCATGATCATCGCGCCGCCGACGCCGAGCAGCGCCCGCGCCAGGATCAGCACCTGGGCGGTGTCCGCGAGGGCGGCGAGACCGGAGGCGACGCCGAAGAGGGCGTAGCCGAGAAGGAGGACCCTTCTGCGGCCCACGCGGTCGCCGAGTGTGCCGAAGAGGATCAGCAGCGAGGCGCAGACGAGCGGATAGACGTCGACGATCCAGAGCAGTTCTATCGCGCCGGGCTTGAGGTCCTCGGTGACGGCCGGCACCGCGACGTGCAGCACGGTCGCGTCGAGGGCGACCAGGAGCAGGCTGACGCAGAGGACGACGAGGACGACCCAGCGGTTTGCACCGGCCCCGGCCGCCCGACGGCGCAGCATCGCAGCGGCCGTGGTCGTCCCGGACATGTACGTACCTCCCAGATGTTCCCTCGCGTTCGGCGGGCACACGGGGTGGGGGCTCCCCATGATCTCGGCCGGAGAGGAGCGGAGTCTCCGGCCCGCGCAGCGAACGGCGGGTGACACGTCAGCGTACGCGAGTTCGCGCGTACGCCCAGTGGCGGACCTCTCAGACTTCGGACAGAACTCGTGTGGCGTACACCACTCTGCTCACCTCCTTCCACGTATCGGCGGCCCTGCCGGTTCGGCGCCCGGTCGATAATCGGACCCGTGACCGATCTTGGAACGCGCACCGAACCGGCCCTGCGCCGAGCCGCCCCGGCGCTGCTCGGCTACGCGGCCGTACGCGCCCTGGGCCTGATCACCCTGGCCCTGTGGAGCGCGGCGCGCGACAAGAGCGCGTACACCCTGCTGACGGCACGCTGGGACGCGCTCTGGTACACGCGGGTCGCCGAACTCGGTTACGGCTACGAGGTGCGGCTCCCCAACGGCGACGTGCACTCGAACCTCGCCTTCTTCCCGCTCCTGCCCTGGCTGGAGCGGCTGCCGGCCGCGGTGACCCCGCTGTCGTACGCCGACGCGGGCTTCGTGATCTCCTCGCTCGCCTCGCTCGCCGCGGCCTGGGGCATTTTCGCGGTGACGGACCACGTGTACGGCGGCCGGGTGGGGCTCTGCGCGGTCCTCGTGTGGGCCGTCCTGCCCGTCGGAATCGTCCAGTCGATGGCGTACAGCGAGTCGCTGTTCACGGCGCTGGCGGCCTGGTCCCTGTACGCGGTGCTGACCGACCGCTGGGTGACGGCGGGCGTCCTGGCATCCCTGGCGGGCCTGACGCGTCCGGTGGGCCTGGCGGTGGTGGCGGCGGTGTGGGTGGCGGGGACGGCCGCGTTCGTACGGGACCGACGGCACGGCAACGAGCCCTTACAGGGACCGGCCACGTCGACCGACCGCACCCCGGGCACCTCGCCCGAGGAACCGACGGTCACACGATCAAGCACACGCAGCGACCCGCAGGACCCGCTCACCCTTGGTTCCACCCCTTTCGGGTCGGACCGAAGCACACCCCGGCCGCACGGCGCCCGCGCACCCGCACACGCCCCCGGCGTTCCAGCCCCCCGCCTCCGCCGCGCGCTCGGCATGGCCCTCGCCCCCCTCGGCGCCGCCGCCTACGTCCTGTGGGTCGGGTACCGCACCGGCAAAGGGCCGCTCGGCTATCTCGACGTCCAGGCGGGCTGGCGGAACGGGTTCGACGGCGGGTACGCCTTCGCGCGCTTCGTCGCCGACAAGTTCACGTCGTTCCCGTCGGCCCTCGCCGGAGTAGGGCTGATCGTCGGCGTCGGGCTGGTCCTGTGGCTGTACGTCACCTGCGTGCGGCAGGGCCAGCCGCTGCCCCTCCTGGTGTACTCGGGGGTCGTCACGGCACTCGCCCTGTGCGCATCGAGCTACTTCGGCTCGAAGCCGCGCCTGCTGATGCCCGCCTTCCCCCTGTTCCTCCCCCTCGCCCTGACCCTCGCGCGTGCAAGAACCCGCAGGTCAGCCGTGATCGTGGCCTCGATCGCGACCGCTTCCGCCCTGTACGGCGCCTTCTGGCTGAACGGCTCGGGCCCGCCGTGATCGCCCCCGGACCGTCGATGAGCGGGCGGAGAATTCCGCCCCATGATTCGGTGAACGAATTCATAAGGGCCATAAAACCGGTACCCGGAATGATCAAAGGAATTGAAGGACGCAGCCGGCCGCCTTTGCGGAATCCTTGGAAATAAACCCCCTCCTGAGAGGAATCCCACATCACATCGTCATCACAAAGCCGCTGATTCGACAGGGAACTGAGCTCACTCGCTGTAACGTCGATTGAGTGCGTACCGAACGAAACCCCACCCGTCTGGACCGGGTGTTCGCCAGGCTGGACCGTGAGTCGGAACGGCCGGCGCACCTCAGCGTGCCGAGAGCGAGCCGGCACCGGACCGCTCTGGTGGTCGCCGCCCTCGCCTTCTACCTGGCGATCGTCTGGCTGGTGGTGACCACGTCGTGGCTGGTCCGCCTCGACTGGCAGGTCATGTTCTTCCGCCCGTACCAGCAGTGGGCCTCGATCCACTGGTTCGTCGACTACTACGTGGTGCTGGGCCAGCGCGGCCCCACCGCGGTGATGGTCGCGGCCTGGCTGGGCTGGCGTTCCTGGCGGCAGCACACCCTGCGCCCGCTGCTGACCCTGGCCACCTCGCTGCTGCTGCTCAACATCACGGTCGGCGCCGCCAAGTACGGCATGGGACGGCTCGGACCCCACTACGCGACCGTCATCGGCTCCAACGAGATGGGTCTGGGCGGCGATATATTTCCCAGCGGCCACACCGCCAACGCCGTGGTGACCTGGGGAATCCTGGCGTATCTGGCCTCCACCCCGAGAGCCCGCCGCTGGCTGTCCGCAGTCTCCGCGGTGACCTCCCTCGGTGTCGGCATGGCCACCGTCTACCTCGGTACGCACTGGCTGAGCGACGTCCTGCTGGGCTGGGTCGCGGGTCTGCTGATCCTGCTCGCGCTCCCCTGGTTCGAGCCGTGGATCGCCCGCACCGAGGTCTACGCCTTCGATCTGCGCGACCGCTGGCGGGCCCGTGGCGGCATGAGGGCCCCGGCCCCGGTCACCCCCGTCACGGCACCTGCGCCCGCCCGGCTCAAGCCCCTCACCGCACCGCAGAACGAGAGGGCGGCCCGCGAGGCCACCACTCCGGCCCGTACCCCCAGGTCGCCCGTCTACCTGGCCCCGGGCCCGCACACCGCCCGCTCGGAGCGCACCCCGGTCACCCCGGTCGGCAGTCGCCGCCCACCGCAGTCGGACCGCATCGTGCGGGGCGCCGCCTCGCCGACCACCCGGCCGTTGACAGGCGGCTGACCAGGCCGAACAGCGAGAGTCAGGGGCCGGTACGCACCACCACCCCGCACGAAGGCCCCGGTTCCACGAACGGAACCGGGGCCTTCGTCCTCGTACGGCGCGACTCAGCGGCGGGACTCAGCCCTTCCAGGCCCGCGCCACGCGGCCGTCCTTCACCTCGAAGTTCAGCCGGCCCGCGCGGTACTCCATCGTGATGATCGCCCCCGGCGGCAGCGAACGGACCGTCGACCAGCCCCGCTCACGCGCGGTCCGCTCGGCGGCGGCGGAGTCGAGGCCGACGTAGGCGTCGGGGCTGTCCTGGGGTTCGGCGGACGGTGTCGGAATGGGTGCCATACCGCCACGCTAGGCCCTGCCCGGCGGCCACGGAAGTCCGGGCCCCGCACCCCTCCTGTCACGCTTCTGTCACAGGATCACGACACCCGTTTCCCTCGCGCTCCGTCACACGGACGAGCGTTTCCCTAGTCCTTCCGCGGGTATTCGAACGCAATTCCCGCGTGTCGCACCGCTTCTCCGAATGGCCCGCGAGAAGGCTTGTCCGAGAACCGTCGCGGGCCCCTTTGCCCACCCGTTTCCGGACAGGGCAGCGGCAGCTGACACCGCATAAGAAATACACGGTTCGGGCACAGAACCCCCTTACGCCCCCTGTCGCCGCGCACGACGGCGCGAGCATCATGGCGTGAGCCGAGCGAAGGGGCGAGCGATGGGGACGCAGACCGTGCACGCGACGGCACGACCTGTACGGACCAAGGCGCACGGGCGAGTGGTCGTCGACTGGCTGACCACCACCGACCACAAGAAGATCGGTCACCTCTATCTGATCACGTCGTTCGTGTTCTTCCTGGTCGGTGGCGTCATGGCCCTGCTGATGCGAGCCGAACTCGCCCGGCCGGGGCTGCAGATCATGGACAACCAGCAGTACAACCAGCTGTTCACGATGCACGGCACGATCATGCTGCTGCTGTTCGCGACCCCGAGCTTCGCGGGCTTCGCCAACGAGCTGATGCCGCTGCAGATCGGCGCCCCGGACGTGGCCTTCCCGCGGCTGAACATGCTGTCGTACTGGTTCTTCCTGTTCGGCGGTCTGGTCGTGATGGGGTCGCTGCTGGTGCCGTCCGGTCCGGCCGCCTTCGGCTGGTTCGCCTACGCACCCCTCAACAGCGCCCAGCACTCGCCCGGCGTGGGCCCCGACCTGTGGATCATGGGTCTGGCGCTGGCCGGCTTCGGCACGATCCTCGGCGCGGTCAACTTCATCACCACGATCATCGGGATGCGCGCACCCGGCATGACGATGTTCCGGATGCCGATCTTCGTCTGGAACACCCTGTTCACGTCGATCCTGATCCTGATGGCGTTCCCGGTGCTCGCGGCCGCGCTGCTGGTCCTGGAGGCGGACCGGCGCTTCGGCTCACAGGTCTTCGAGGCGGGCAACGGCGGTGCGCTGCTGTGGCAGCACCTGTTCTGGTTCTTCGGGCATCCCGAGGTGTACATCATCGCGCTGCCGTTCTTCGGCATCATCACGGAGATCATCCCCGTCTTCAGCCGGAAGCCGCTCTTCGGCTATCTGACGCTGATCGCGGCGACGATGTCCATCACCGGTCTGTCGATCGTGGTGTGGGCGCACCACATGTTCGTCACCGGCGCGGTGCTGCTGCCGTTCTTCTCCTTCATGAGCTTCCTGATCGCCGTCCCGACGGGCGTGAAGTTCTTCAACTGGGCCGGCACGATGATCAAGGGCTCACTGTCCTTCGAGACGCCGATGCTGTGGGCGACGGGCTTCCTGGTGACCTTCCTGTTCGGCGGCCTGACCGGAGTCCTGCTGGCCTCGCCGCCGCTGGACTTCCACGTCTCCGACACCTACTTCGTGGTGGCGCACTTCCACTACGTCGTCTTCGGCACGGTCGTCTTCGCGATCTTCGGCGGGCTGTACTTCTGGTGGCCGAAGTTCACCGGGAAGCTGCTCGACGAGCGGCTCGGCAAGATCCAGTTCTGGACGCTGTTCGTCGGCTTCCACACCACGTTCCTGGTCCAGCACTGGCTGGGCGCCGAGGGCATGCCCCGCCGGTACGCGGACTATCTCGCCGCGGACGGCTTCACCGCGCTCAACACGGTCTCGACGATCGGCGCGTTCCTGCTGGGCGCCTCGACGCTGCCGTTCCTCTACAACGTCTGGAAGACCTCCAAGTACGGCGTGCAGGTGGAGACCGACGACCCGTGGGGCTTCGGCCGCTCCCTGGAGTGGGCGACCTCCTGTCCGCCGCCCCGGCACAACTTCACGACACTGCCCCGGATCCGTTCGGAGGCACCGGCGTTCGACCTGCACCATCCGGAGTACGCGGCGCAGGCTTCGCAGCCCGAGCCGAAGAGCGAGCAAGCGAGCGAGCAAGCCGGTCGTGAGCGGCCCTGATCGCCTCGGTCAGCTCCGCCGGCTCCAGCACCTCGAACTCGAAGCCCGTCAGCATCACATGGATCACCATCACGTCGAGGCTCGACGCCCCGGTGCGCAGGACGCAGCTGTCGGGCCCCTCCGCCTCCAGCACTCCGGCGCTCGGCGAGATCCGCTCAGCAGCCTTCTCGAGCGGCACCAGCAGCCGTACGACCGCGTGTGAGGCGTACGCGCGCGTGGAGACGCCTCGCGAGACGTATGCCGCGAGATCCTCGGCGGGCGCGGGACGCGGCTCGAACCGGGGGCCGTGCGGTGGTCTGGGCGTGATCCGGTCGACCCGGAAGGTCCGCCAGTCGTCGCGGTCGAGGTCCCAGGCGACCAGATACCAGCGCCGCTCGCTGCACACCAGGCGGTGCGGTTCGACGGTACGGCGGCTGGCGGCACCCCCGTAGTCGCTGTACTCGAAGCGCAGCCGCTCGGCGTCCCGGCAGAGGTGGGCGAGCTCGGTGAGGACGGCCGGGTCGACGGCGTTCGGCTGCGGGCCGCGCAGCATCGGCACGGTGAACGCGTTCAGCGCGCCCACCCGGCGGCGCAGCCGGCTCGGCAGCACCTGCTCCAGCTTGGCGAGGGCCCGTACGGAGGTCTCGCCGATGCCCTCGATGCCCTGCCCCGCCGCTGTGCGCAGGCCCACGGCGACCGCGACGGCCTCGTCGTCGTCCAGGAGCAGCGGCGGCAGCTCGGCGCCCGCGCCCAGCTGGTAGCCGCCACCGGTGCCGGGGCTGGCGTTGACGGGGTAGCCGAGTTCGCGCAGCCGGTCCACGTCCCGGCGCACGGTACGCGGGGTGACGCCGAGGCGGTCGGCGAGGTCGGCGCCGGACCAGTCGCGGTGGGCCTGGAGGAGCGAGAGCAGGCGCAGGAGTCGCGCCGAGGTCTCCAACATGCTGCCGAGTCTGCCAGTCATCGAGGACAGAGACTGTCCGCAAGCCACTTGCTCGCGCTTGAGGCGGCGGAATCGCCGTCCGTCACCGCGGGGAGTTCCTCAGCTCACTGCGGTGACGGACACCGACAGGTCGTTGTCCCGCGTGTAGTACGGCCCGGCCTCCACCGGCCCGTTCGGCGTCCGCACGCGCACGCGTGGATAGGTGAACACGGGCTTCTTGTCGGCGATGTCGTCGAGCAGCCGCGCGATCCGCACCCGCGGTCCCGTCTCGCCGTGCGGCCTGAGCCACAGGTCCCAGACGCCGGGTCCGAGCAGCGGGTACGCCACCGAGAAGGCGAACCGGGCCTCGTCCACGGTGACTTCGGTACGGCGGGCGGGGCCCGGGGAGTGCCGGGGGCGCACTTCGGCGTAGGCGTCGGCGGCGAAGAAAGCGCCGTACAGCCGGCCGCGTACGGTCAGTCCGGCGCGCTCGACGTGCGGCTCGGCCGCCTCGGCGTGCGGGGCGCGCAGCCAGCTGCGGACGGTGAGGTGGCCCTGCCGGGTGGCGTAGGGGATGCGGACGGCGACGTGTCCGCGGGAGCCGCTCGGGGTGCGGGCGGTGAGCGCGCGCAGGTCGGTGGCGCCGGGTGCGAGGCGCAGCGGTCCGCCGTCGGCCACGCGCGCGTACGCGTCCCAGCGGCCCTCGGGCAGGGCGACGGTACTGGGCAGGGCGGCGCGCAGCCTGCCGTCGGCGACCGGGGCCAGCGGGAGCCCCACCTCCTCATGCCGGTCGCGTCGGCGCAGCACCAGATGGGCCGTACTGCTCGCCCCGCCGGCGGTGACGTCGAAGGTCAGTCCGCCCGCGGAGTCGGCGACGCAGTCGGCGCGCAGCAATACGTCGCGCCCTGCGGGCATGGTCCTCCCGTGGTTCATGGTGTCCGGTCAGACCGTCAGAAGCGCCTTTTGGTTGCCTCTTGTCGGTGACTCACTGCTGATAGGGCAGTTGCGGAACGTCGAAGCAGGTGCTGTCCATGTCGCCCTGGGAGACCCAGCCCGGGCCGTCCTTCCAGCGGGCCACGGACAGACAGGTGCGCCGGGACCCCGGCGGCTCGGCGAGGCGCTCGAACCTGACGGGGACGAGCAGTCCGCCGGCGGTGTAGCCCTGGCCGCGGTTCATGTAGGCGTCGACGCACGCGCGTGTGACGCCCCGGGCGGCACAGGACTTCGCCGCGTCCGTGAACCACATCGCGGCGGCCCAGCCCTCCAGCTGCCACTGGGAGTGGGTCCTGAGTCCTTTCGTCGCGTCCCTGAACTCCCGTACGGCCGCGTTTCCGGTGTCCTCGTGGTTGCGGCTGGATCCGGTCGCCCAGAGAGCGTTGCGGCAGCGAGGTGCGTCCTTGTAGTCGTCGGGGACGGTGGACACCCAGTTCTGCACGTTGGTGACCTTGGCGGTGACCTCGACCCCGGCCTGGTCCATCGCCTCGCACAGCCGGGCGTTGCCATGGCTGTCGACGGCGTCGAAGACCAGGTCGGCGCCCTGCTCCTTCAGGTCGGCCGCCACGGCACGGAAGTTGGGCAGCGCGAAGTCGACCTGCTCGGTGACGACCTTGTACCCCTCGGCCTTCAGGCCCTGCTCGACGAGCCGGGCGTAGGCGGCGGAGGCGGCCTGGTTGTACGACACGACGGCTGCCGTTCGGGCCCCGTGCTCGCGCTTGAAGTAGCGGTAGACCTCGGTGCCGCCGTACTGCTTCCCGCCCCAGCCGGTGGTGCCGTCGCGGGGCGCGAGGCTGCCGTAGATGCCGTAGAGGTGCGGCCAGGTGTCGTAGGCGGGACCGATGGGCTGGCCGCCGATGTCGGGCACGCGTGCGTGGGAGACGCGGGAGGCGCCGGCGTAGTCGAGGGCGGTGGTCGCGACCAGGGCGACCACCTTGTCCTCGTCGATCAGCCGGTGCACACAGGTGTTGTTGCCGACCCCGCTGCCGCCGTCGTCGCACTCACGCACCTCGACCTCGCGTCCTTCGACGCCCCCGCGCGCGTTGAGGCGCTCGAAGAAGGCCTTGGCTCCGTCGCGCGGGCCGGTGAAGGCGCTGCCGCCGACCGGGCTGGTGGCACTGGTGACGATGCCGACGCGGATCGGGCCGCTGTCCTGCGCGGGGGCCGACCGCTCCCGCTGCTCGAAGTCGCTCTCCGGCAGCCGGCTGCCGCATGCCGTGCCCACCGCGAGCAGCAGGACCGCGAGGACGGCCTCAGCAGCCCGGCAGCGCCGACGCCGTGGCATTGCCGCTCAACTGGACCAGCGCGCACAGGGTGTTGACCGAGACCTTCCAGGTGCCGTCCTGTTCGACGGCCGTTCCGGAGGCGTCTGGCAGGGCGGTGGCCCCGTTCAGGAGCAGGGTGTACGTCACGGTCGCCTCGGTCGCCTTCCTGAACTCGACCTTGGTGACCTGCGCCGCCACCTGCCCGCCCCGCTGGTCACCACTGAAGGCCTTGAGCACCGGCCCCATGTCGTCGCCGTTCTCCAGAACGGCCTGTTTTTCCTTCGTCGGGGTCTTCGGGTCGAAGAACTTCCGCCAGTTCTCCTTGATCTCCTTCTCGGCCGCCGCGCGGTCGGCGGGCCCGCTCGGGGAGGGGCTGGGGGACCGTGTGGTCCGTTCCACCGTGGGCGTCGGGGGCGCGCTCTCGCTGCCGCCGCCGCTGTCGTCGCTGCACGCCGTGAGAGCCGTGGCGAGGACGAACAGCACCGCCACCAGCCCCCGGCTGCCGTTCCCCCACTTGCGGTCGCTCCCGAGAACCATCTGGCTCACCACCGGGTGTCGGTCCGGACCAAGCGCGCCCGGAGCTTTCAGGGTCAGCTTCCAGAAGGCATAGTGCAAGCGATTGGCTTACATGGACAGGCACGCGACATGTGGGAGCCACAGATGCGGACAGCCCGACTGCGGACCGTGCACCCCGTCCTCTGGGCCGGCTGGGCCGCGCTCGCCGCGGGTGCGGTGCTGTGCGTGCTGGGCTGGTACGGCGTCTCGGGCGAGCGCTACGCCGAGCGGCAGCTGCCCTACCTCGCCTCCTGCACGGTGCCCGGCGCCGCGCTGATCGTCGCCGGGGCGGTGCTCCTCACCCACGGCCGGGGCGTGCTCGCCGCCGCGCGCGTGGAGGAGCTGTACGGCCTCCTGGTTGCCGCGGAGCCCGCCGAGGCCGAGGAGCCCGGGACGGCGGCCGACGCGCCCCTGGCGGTCAGCGGGGACCTCCTCATGGTGCCCGGCGGCACGCTCTGGCACCGCGCGGACTGCCCGCTGGTCGCCGGGAAGGTGGAGTCCGTCCCGGTGGACGCCAAGCTCCTGGCGAGCGGCGAACTGGGCCCCTGCCCGATCTGCGAGCCCGTCGAAGAGACCGACTGATGTCGTCGCTGACCTACGACCTCACTCTCGCCGGTCTCTCGGTGGGCAGCGCGGCCGCGCTCACCGGAATCGGCCTGATCGTGACATACCGCGCGACCGGGGTGCTGAACTTCGCGCACGGGGCGATCGCGATGGTGTGCGCGTACGTGCTGCGGCAGTGCGTGGTCGAGTGGGGCTGGCCGCTGTGGGCGGGGGCGGCGGTGACGCTTCTGCTCCTGGCACCGGCGCTCGGCGTGGTGCTGGAGCGTTTCGTCTTCCGACCCCTGTCGGTCCTGGGCGGCGATCCGGCACAGACCCTGGTGGCCTCCATCGGGGTCTTCGTGCTGCTGGTGGGCGGGGCCGCGCTGCTGTGGGGCCAGGGTGCCCGGGACGACGCGCCGGAGCTGGTGCCGGCCGACCCCTGGGGACAGCTGGGGGTCGTCCTGGTCCTGGCGGCCGGGGTGGGCGCGGTGGTCCGCTGGACGCGTTTCGGACGGGAGCTGCGGGCCGTCGTGGACGACCGCGGGCTGGCCGTCCTCGGCGGGATCGACGCGGACCGGGTGGCGGCGGCGGGCTGGGCGTTCGGGTCGTTCACGGCCGGCCTGACGGGCGTGCTCCTGGCCCCCTACGTCCGCCTCGACCCGTACGGCCTCCCGCTGCTCGTCATGGAGGTGGTCGCGGTCGCGGTGGCCGCGCGGATGCGGAGCCTGCCGGTGGCGGTCCTGGTCGCGCTGACGATCGGGGTGGCCCAGAGCCAGCTGACGAGACTGCACCCGTCCGGCCGGGCCGAACCGCTGCTCCAGGCGGTAGGCGCGAACCTCTTCGTGGTCGCCCTGCTGATCACGGCCCTGGCCCTGCCCCGCATCGGCACCCGGGACGCGCTCCCCCGCCCGGCCACCGCGCGCGTGCCGACCCCGACGGGTGCCTGGATCGTGGCGGCGGTCCTCTTCCTGCTCCCCCTGGGCTTCGCGGGCTCGGACCTGCACACGTCGGTGCAGGTGCCCGCACTGGGCGTGGTGCTGCTCTCCCTGGTGGTGGTGACGGGCAGGGGCGGTCAGATCTCCCTCGGCCAGGCGGCCTACGCGGGCCTGGGCGCCCTCTTCACCGCTCTCCTCACGGCGGGCCGCTTCCCGGGCCTGCCCCAGCTTCCCGAACTGGCCGCGCTCGCCACGGCCGTGGTCCTGGTGGCCCCCCTGGGCCTCCTGACCGGCTGGCCGGCGATCACCCGTCAGGGCCTGGCGCTGGCGCTGGCGACCTTCGCGATCGGCGTCGGAGTGAGCCGTTTCGTCTTCGCCCAGCCGTACGCCACATCGGGACTGTCCCTGGACCGCCCCGCGGGCTTCGAGGGCGACCGCGCTTACTACGTCCTGGAGTTGGCCCTCCTGACGCTCGCCCTCCTCACCACCCACGCCCTGCGCAGAGGCCGCACGGGCAGAGCCCTGGCCGCCCTGCGCGACCACGAGTCCGGCGCGTCGGCGGCCGGCGTCCAGGTCCCCTCCCTGAAGCTCCTGGCGTTCGTGGCGGGCGCGGCCCTCGCGGCCCTCGGCGGCGGAATGCTCGGCATGGGCCTGCGCGCCTTCGACCCCACGGCCTACGACCCCGTCCGCGGCCTGCTGTGGTTCGCCGCGGTGGTGGTCCTGGGCGCCGACAGCACCTTGGGCGCCCTGACCGCGGCGGCCCTCCTGGTCGGCCTGGACGCGGGGGCGCGGGGAGGGGTGGCGGCGGCTTTGATCGGCGTACTGGCGGTCCTGGTCGGCCGCTTCCCGGGGGGCCCGTACGAGGCGTTGCGGGGGCTGCGGCCACGGCGGAGGGCGAGGCTGACGGCTAAGGGGATTGAGGCACGCAGTCGCCTGCACGCTCTCTTCCCCGCCGCAACGGCGAGCACCCCGACGACGGTTCTCGGCGGTGCCGAACCCATGGCACCCCACAGAACCGATCCCGACGGCCCCGGACTCACCCCGCCCCGCCGCCGAAGGCCCCCCGCACCGCAAGCCGCCGACGACGCTCCACCCCCACCCCTCCTCACCACCCACAACCTTCACGCCCGCTACGACGGTTTCACCGCACTGGACGGAGTCGACCTCACGGTCCCACCCGGCAGAATCACCGCAATCATCGGCCCCAACGGCGCCGGAAAGTCCACCCTCTTCCACTGCCTCGCAGGAACACTCCGCCCCTCCCAAGGCCAAGTCCGCTACGGCACCCGAGACATCACCCACCTCTCCCCCCACACCCGCACCCGCCTCGGCATCGCCCGCACCTTCCAGCAACTGGCCGTCTTCCCCACCCTCACCGTGGCCGAGAACATCCAGGTAGGCGCAGAACAGGGCCACATCAAAGACCCCACCGCAGTGCACCGAGCACTGAAACTCCTGCATCTCACCGGCCCCCTGGCGAACGCCCCCGCCGCCGACCTCCCCACCGGCACCCTCCGCCGGGTCGAACTCGCCAGAGCCCTCGCCGGCACCCCGAGCGTCCTCCTCCTCGACGAACCCGCCGCCGGCCTGGACACCGCGGAGGTGGCCGCCCTGGCCCGCGTCCTCAAGGCCCTCGCAGCGGACGGCACCGCCCTCCTGGTCGTCGAGCACGACCTCGACCTGGTCGCCGACCTCGCGGACGTCGTCCACGTCATGACCGCCGGCCGCATCATCGCCTCCGGCCCCCCGGCCCACGTGTTGGACACCCTCGACGCCCGGGAGACCGCCGTATGACAGCGAAGCCCGCCATGAAAACGGCCATCTCGCTACGCCACGCGCGCGTGCGCTACGGCCCCCTGGAGGCCCTGCACGGCATCACCCTCACCGCCCCGGCCCCCGGCCTCACCGTCCTGCTGGGCCGCAACGGCTCCGGCCGTACGACAACTCTGCGCGCCCTGGCCGGAACAGTGCCGCTCACCCAGGGCAGCGTGGTGTGGGAGGGCACCGACGTGACCCAACTGCCGGCGTACGAACGGGCCCGCCGCGGACTGTGCCTGGTCCCCGAGCGCCAGGCGGTGTTCGGCTCACTCACGGTCCGCGAGAACCTCGAACTCGCCGCGCCCGCCCCCGACCTGGCCCTGGACGCCTACCCGCAGCTGGCCCGCCTGCTCCCCCGCCGCGCCGGCACCCTCTCCGGCGGCGAGCAACGCATGCTCGCGATCTCCCGAGCTCTCCTGGCACGTGCACGCGTGGTCCTCGTCGACGAACCCGCGCAGGGCATGTCCCCCACGGTCGCCGCCCGCACGTACGAACTCCTGAGCGCCCTGGACGCGTGCGTGGTCGTGGCCGAACAGCGGCTGCCACCCGCGCTGCACGGCCGTACGGCGATCGTGTACGAACTGCGCCGCGGCACGGTCGTGTTCAGCGGTGAAGCGGCCGAACTGCGGTCGGCGCGAGCCTGAGAGAGCCCGCTGTGCGCCCAGGGGCCCCGCCCGGTCGGAAGACCGCACGGGGCCCCGTGCCCGCGACAGTGGGGAGCTCTCAGATTTCGAGGCGCTGCCCGGGCACGATCATGTCGGGATCAGCGCCGATGACGGCCTTGTTGGCCGCATAGACCTGCTGCCAGCTGGTCCCGTACCGGGCGGCGATCCTGCTCAGCGTGTCGCCCGGGCGGACGGTGTAGTCGCCTCGGGACGCACTGCGGTTGGTGTGGCTCTCGGTCCGGGCCGGCGACTTCGACGGCTTGGTGGGGGCAGCCGATGAAGAACCAGTCGAGGAAGAGCTCTCCGTCGAGCCGGCGGAGGAGCCGGCGGGCGCGCTGCCGTAGGCCCCCGCACGCGCCGAGCAGGTGGGCCAGGCGCCCCAACCCTGGGCGCGCTGGACCTTGGTGGCGACGGAGATCTGCTGGGACTTGGTGGCCTGGTCGGCGGTGGGCGCGTAGGCCGTACCGCCGTACGCACGCCAGGTGCCGGCGGAGAACTGGAGTCCTCCGTAGTAGCCGTTTCCGGTGTTGATGTGCCAGTTCCCGCCGCTCTCGCACTGGGCGATGCGGTCCCACACTCCGCCGTCCGCCGCCGCGGAGTTGCCGGCCGCGGCCAGCAACCCGAGCGGGGCGAGCAGGGCGGCCCCGGCGAGGGCCGCGGTGGTCCGGGTCTTACGAGCGCTGTCTCGCGTGGTATAGGCACACTCGGACATCTGGTTCCCTCTCTACGGACCCGGGGTCCCCCAAGACGGAACGCGCTCCCGGCACATGGGCCGGGCGGGTCGCGCTCCGCCCCGTCCGCCGGAAGGTGGTGCGGTGAGCTGGCTGGTGCGCCGGCGGACGTTCCCGAGCGGTGCTCGTTGCACACGGCGGAGGAATGTAGAGAGCCTGTGGAGGCGTCAGCAACCAACTCCTCGTCGCACCAGGCCAATTGGCCGTTACCGTGGGTATCGGCAATTTCCGGCCACCCACTACATTCGCCGATTTCCTGATTTGTCGACCAGCCGCCTCGTTGATCTGTGACCCACTTCACGCAACCAACTTCCTTGGATTTCCAACGACTTGACACTGAGTACCCGATTCCGTATCTGAGGTGACCCTGCGCGCTGGATGGTGCGATTCCGTTCGCCGTGGGGCGTGACTCCCGCCACAGATCACCCGTTGTCTTCTTCATGAGCCCGGGACCCACCCGGGCACCGCTTCCCGAGGGAGTCACCCGTGCCGCGCATGCTCGACGTCAGCGACGAGGTTCGCGCCGAGATCGGCGACGAAGAAGCCGACCGGCTGCTCGCCGGAGAGAACGCCCCCGGCAGTTACGACTGCACGTCCTGCCGCACCCAGGGCGACTCCGAACAGGAGCGCACCAGCACCGTCCTGTTCATCGGCGACGAGACCGCCGTCCTGGCCTTCGCCCACGCGTCCTGCCTGCCCTCGCAGGTCGTGCAGGTCACCGAGGAGCAGCTCCAGGGCGCGGTGAAGTCCATCACCGGCGACACCGTCGACCTGGACCCCGACAAGGTCGTACCCGAGCAGGCGGTGCTCGGGGTGACCAGTGGACTCGTCCTGATCGCCGGGGAGTTGCACCCGGCGCTGGTCGTGGAGCCGACCGGCCCGATCGTGCGGCCGGGCGCGACAGGGCTCGGTGACGACTTCCTGCCGCTGCTGATCGAGCAGGGCTTCATGCCGCTGACCGCGATCGAGTCGGCGCCGTCGGTGCTGCACGGCTGGTCGGTACTGCTGGCCGTGGGCCAGCTGCACGCGGTGCTCCAGCCCTCGGCGAACGGCGGCCAGCCGGTGGCCTGGTGGCAGGCGCACCAGCCGCTCCAGGTCACCGAGAGCTGGCGGGCCGCCGCCAACAAGCACCAGCAGGTGCTGATGTTCGCCGCGCCGGTGGGATCCATCGGACGGCAGCCGCGTGAGGACCTGCTGCGGGACGCCCTCGACAAGGCGGCGGCGAACGGCAAGCTGGTCGCGGCGGCCATGCCCCTCGCGGGCACGTGAGGGCACCCCTCAGGGCGCACCCGCATCCCTGAAGTCCCGGTGTCGTTTGGACATACGTGCACGCATACGACGCTCCGCGCCGGCTTCCCGGCGGACCATCGGCCACGCCGATCTACGACGCGCTCTACTCCGAGTACGTCAAGACCTTCCGTTCACTGCCGGGCGACCGCAGCGGCGAGGAGGAGCTGGGCTTCACCGCGTTCGGGAACATCCCCCACGCCTCGGGCTCGTTCAGCAGCTCGTACAGCGCCTACAGCGCGGGGGCGTTCAGCGCCCGCCAGCAGTCGCAGTGGCAGCGGGTGGGACACATCGGGCAGCAGCACAACGGGATGCACCACGTCCCGGCGGCGCTGCCACCCAGTCCGCGCAGAGGCATCTGAGGCGTTCGACGCATGAGGAAGGGCGGTCCCGGCCGGGACCGCCCTTCCTCATGTCTGCGTCACTTCTTCTTGGCGCCGCGCTTCTCGCGCACCCGCACAGAGATGTGGATCGGGGTGCCCTCGAAGCCGAACTCCTCGCGCAGCCGGCGCTCGATGAAGCGCCGGTAGCCCGCCTCGATGAAGCCGGAGGCGAAGAGCACGAACCGCGGCGGCTTGGTGCCGGCCTGGGTGCCGAAGAGGATGCGCGGCTGCTTGCCGCCCCGGATCGGGTGCGGGTGGGCGGCGACCAGCTCACCGAGGAAGGCGTTCAGCCGGCCGGTGGGGACACGCGTCTCCCAGCCCGCCAGAGCCGTCTCGATCGCCGGGACCAGCTTCTCCATGTGCCGCCCGGTGCGCGCCGAGACGTTGACCCGCGGGGCCCACGCCACCTGGCCGAGCTCGGTCTCGATCTCCCGCTCCAGGTAGTAGCGGCGCTCCTCGTCGAGGGTGTCCCACTTGTTGTAGGCGACGACGATCGCGCGGCCCGCCTCGACGGCCATGGTCACGATCCGCTGGTCCTGCACCGAGATGGACTCGGAGCCGTCGATCAGGATGACCGCCACCTCGGCCTTCTCGACGGCGGCGGCCGTGCGCAGCGAGGCGTAGTAGTCCGCGCCCTGCTGGAGGTGGACCCGCTTGCGGATACCGGCCGTGTCGACGAACTTCCAGGTGACACCGCCGAGTTCGATCAGCTCGTCGACCGGGTCACGGGTGGTGCCGGCCATCTCGTTGACGACGACCCGCTCCTCACCGGCCACCTTGTTCAGCAGCGAGGACTTGCCGACGTTCGGGCGGCCGATCAGCGCGATCCGGCGGGGGCCGCCGATGGCGGTGCCGAAGCTCTGCTCGGGCGCCTCGGGCAGCGCCTCCAGGACGGCGTCGAGCATGTCGCCGGTGCCCCGGCCGTGCAGCGCGGAGACAGGGTGCGGCTCACCGAGCCCGAGGGACCAGAGGTACGAGGCGTCGGCCTCGCCGCTCGGCCCGTCGACCTTGTTGGCGCACAGGACCACGGGCTTACCGGCCTTGCGCAGCAGCCGTACGACCGCCTCGTCGGTGTCCGTCGCACCCACCTTGGCGTCCACGACGAACACGACGGCGTCGGCGGCCTCGATCGCGTACTCGGCCTGCGCGGCCACGGAGGCGTCGATACCGAGGACGTCCTGCTCCCAGCCGCCGGTGTCGACGACCTTGAAGCGGCGGCCCGCCCACTCGGCCTCGTAGGTGACGCGGTCGCGGGTGACGCCGGGCTTGTCCTCGACGACGGCCTCGCGGCGCCCGATGATGCGGTTGACGAGGGTCGACTTGCCGACGTTCGGGCGGCCTACGACGGCGAGCACGGGCAGCGGCCCGTGACCGGCCGCCTCGATGGCGCCCTCGACGTCCTCGACGTCGAAGCCCTCTTCCGCGGCGAGCTCCATGAACTCCGCGTACTCGGCATCGCCAAGCGCCCCGTGGTCGTGCTCCTCGCCCGAGCCCTCGGAGTGGATGTGGTCGTTCATGAAGTCCGTACCTCGTCGTTTATCGTGGTGGTCGGTGGACCTGCCGGAGTATGTCCGTTTGATCCACTACTCAGTGTCGCCTAGCGCCCGGTGAGACGCCTGGCGTTTTCCAGGTGACTGCTCAGCTGCTTCTGGATGCGTTCGGTCGCCTCGTCGAGTGCCTTGCGCGTCCGCCGTCCGCTGCCGTCGCCGGCCTCGAAGGGGTCGCCGAAGACGACGTCGACGCGGCTGCGCAGCGGAGGCAGCGCCTTTATCAACCGTCCGGGCCGGTCGGAGCTTCCCAGGACCGCGACCGGGACGATCGGCGCTCCGCTGCGTACGGCGAAGTACGCGAGCCCGGCACGCAGCGCGGCGAAGTCGCCCTCGCCACGGGTGCCTTCCGGGAAGATCCCGAGGACACCACCGGCCGACAGGACGTCCAGGGCCTGGGTGATGGCCGTGCGGTCGGCGCCCGACCGGTCGACCTTGACCTGCCCGATACCGAGCAGGAACGGATCCAGCGGCCCGACGAACGCCTCCTTCTTGATCAGGAAGTGCGTCGGCCGGGGCGCCACGCCCATGACCATCGGGCCGTCGATGTTGTGCGAGTGGTTCACGGCCAGGATCGCGGGCCCGGTCGCGGGCATCCGCCACGCACCCAGTACCCGCGGCTTCCACAGCCCGTACATCAGGCCGACGCCGATCCGCCGCCCGACCTCAGCACCCTTCTCCGAAGGAGCCGTGCCAGAAGAGTCCCTGCTCACTTCCCGGCCCGCTTCTCCTCGACGAGAGTCACGACGCACTCGATGACCTGCGCGAGGGTGAGCTCGGTGGTGTCCACCTCGACCGCGTCGTCCGCCTTGGCGAGCGGCGAGGTCTTCCGGCTGGAGTCGGCCGCGTCCCGCTTGATCAGGGCCTCGCGGGTGGCCTGCACGTCGGTGCTCTTGAGCTCACCGCTGCGGCGGGCGGCGCGGGCCTCCGGCGAGGCGGTGAGGAAGATCTTGAGGTCGGCGTCCGGCAGCACGGTCGTACCGATGTCGCGTCCCTCGACGACTATCCCCTTCTCGGCGGAGGCGGCGAGCGACCGCTGGAGCTCGGTGATCCGGGCCCGTACCTCGGGCACCGCGCTCACCGCGCTGACCTTGGAGGTGACGTCCTGGGTGCGGATCGGTCCGGCCACGTCGGTCCCGTCGACCGTGATCGTCGGGTTCTCCGGGTCGGTCCCGGAGACGATCTCCGCCTTCCCGGCCACGGCGGCGATCGCGGACGGGTCCTCGATGTCGATCCCGTTGGTCACCATCCACCAGGTGATGGCCCGGTACTGGGCCCCGGTGTCCAGGTAGCTCAGCCCCAGCTGCGCGGCGACAGCCTTCGAGGTGCTCGACTTGCCCGTGCCGGAGGGGCCGTCAATGGCGACAATCACGGGCTGGGCGGCGCCGTTTTCCACGGGGGGACACCTTTCGGGTGCGGTCTGGCGAGTGGTGTGGGGGCGCGACTGTGCCCCGCACAAGGTTACTGGCTCCCCGGACCCCGTCTTACAGACGGATGATCCGGCGGATCACTGCCGGATCGCCCAGCCCCGCTCCCGCAGCGACGCCGACAGCACCGGCGCGGCCGACGGCTCGACCATCAGCTGCACCAGACCCGCCTGCTGCCCGGTCGCGTGCTCGATCCGTACGTCCTCGATGTTGACCCCGGCCCGCCCCGCGTCCGCGAAGATCCGGGCCAGCTGTCCGGGCTGGTCGTCGATGAGCACGGCCACGACCTCGTACGCCCGCGGCGCGGACCCGTGCTTGCCGGGCACCCGCACCTGCCCGGCGTTCCCGCGCCGCAGCACGTTCTCGATCCCGGAGGCGCCTTCCCCGCGCTTGGCCTCGTCGGCGGACTGCAGCGCCCGCAGCGCGCGCACCGTCTCCTCCAGGTCCCCGGCGACATCGGTGAGCAGATCGGCCACCGGCCCCGGGTTCGCGGAGAGGATGTCGATCCACATCCCGGGGTCGGACGCGGCGATCCGGGTCACGTCCCGGATCCCCTGACCGCACAGTCGTACGGCGGCCTCCTCGGCGTGCTCCAGACGCGCCGCGACCATGCTGGACACCAGATGGGGCATGTGCGAGACGAGCGCCACCGCGCGGTCGTGGGCGTCGGCGTCCATCACCACCGGCACCGCACGGCAGTGCGAGACCAGTTCCAGGGCGAGGTTCAGGACCTCGGTGTCGGTGTCCCGGGTGGGCGTCAGCACCCAGGGCCGTCCCTCGAAGAGGTCCGCGGAGGCGGCCAGCGGTCCGGACTTCTCACGCCCGGACATCGGATGCGTACCGATGTACGCGGACAGGTCGAGCCCGAGCGCCTCCAGCTCCCGGCGCGGCCCGCCCTTGACGCTGGCCACGTCGATGTAGCCGCGGGCGACCCCCCGCCGCATGGCGTCGCCGAGCACCCCGGCCACATGCGCAGGCGGCGCGGCGACGATCGCGAGGTCGACGGGCCCCTCGGGCGCCTCGTCCGTACCGGCGCCGAGCGCGGCGGCGGTGCGGGCCTGCTCGGGGTCGTGGTCGGCGAGGTGGACGGTGACTCCGCGCGCCGCCAGCGCCAGTGCGGCGGACGTGCCGATGAGCCCGGTTCCGATGACGAGTGCGGTCCTCACTGCGCGATGTCCTTGCGCAGGGCGGCCGCGGCGCCGAGGTAGACGTGCGCGATGTCGGCGCGGGGCCGGTCGGACTCTATGTGCGCGAGAACCCGGACCACGCGGGGCATCGCGCCCTCGATGTCGAGCTCCTGCGCGCAGATCAGCGGGACGTCCACGATGCCGAGCTTGCGGGCGGCGGCGGCCGGGAAGTCGCTGTGCAGATCGGGCGTGGCCGTGAACCAGATGCTGATCAGGTCGTCGGCGGTCAGGTCGTTCCGCTCCATGATGGCGGTGAGCAGCGCCCCGACCTGCTCGTCCATGTGTCCGGCCTCGTCCTGTTCGAGTTGGACGGCGCCCCGGACCGCTCGTACCGCCACGACGTTGCTCCTTGCTGATGTACCAACCGGCTCTCTGCACAACCAGCCTAGTCAGCCCGCACGGCGGGGGCGCACGGCGCCCGCCCGCTGAGATGGCTTCCCAGACCGCGCCAATGTCACCCGAACGTCACAGTCCCGCTACTTGGGGTGAAAACACGCCTGTGCGCCTCTGGACTCGGGGCCGGGAGTCCGCTCTGATGGCAGGAAACTCGCCTCGGGGGAGGCCCCTCAGATGAAGCGTTCCGGACCTTTGCTCACGCTGCTCGCGGGATTGCTGGTCGGCCTGTTCATGCTCTCGCTCAACGCCACGACGGGTGAGAAGCCGACGTCGGCGGCCGTGAAGCCGTCGCCGAGCACCAAGGCGTCTCCGAGCGCCGCGCCGCCGAGGACGACCCCGCCGCCCAGCCCCTCGCCGTCGGCGACCCCCGTGCCCGAGGGCGTCTACGCGGGCCGTACCGACGACGACTCCTCCGCTGTCGCGATCACCGTGCGCGACGACAAGGCGATCGCGTACGTCTGCGACGGCAAGAACGTCGAGTCGTGGCTGCAGGGCGCCGTGCAGGACGACGGCAGCCTGAAGCTCACCGGCAAGGGCGGCGCGAGCCTGGAGGGCACGGTGAAGGGCACCAAGGCGATCCGCGGCACGGCCAACGTCGGCAGCGGGAGCTACGCCTTCACCGTCGACAAGGCGAAGAAGCCGTCCGGCCTGTACCGGGCGAACAGCACGGTGGCCGGCGCGAAGATCGAGGGCGGCTGGATCGTCCTGCCGGAAGGCGAGCAGGTCGGCATCCTCAAGCGCGACGGCAAGCCCTCCCCGGCACCCGAGATCGACCCGGAGACCGGTGCGGTGACGGTCGACGGACAGCAGCTCACGGCCCGTCCGGTAACCCCCTGACCTCCGCCCGAGGGAGCCGATCATGACCGTCGACCCGAACGCGGCCACCCAGAGCTGGCCCTCGCCCGAACCCGAGCGCCGCCCCGGCGCGGCCCGCTATCTGATCCCGGCCCTGGTCGCCGCCGCGGTGGCGGTCGCCCTCGGCGCCTACGGCAAGGTCCACGACCCGACAGGCACCGCCTTCAACCTCGCCGGCTTCAGCAGCACGGGCGCGGTGAAGTCGTGGCTCGCGACGACCGCGTTCCTCTTCGCACTGGTGCAGCTCGTCTCGGCGCTGATGGTGTACGGCAAACTGCCGGGCCCGAGCTGGTCGTCCACCCTGCACCGCTGGTCCGGCCGTGTGGCGTTCCTCGTCGCGGTGCCGGTCGCGGTGCACTGTCTGTACGCGCTCGGCTACCAGTCATACGAATCACGCGTTCTGTGGCACTCCCTCTTCGGTTGCTTCTTCTTCGGTGTCTTCAGTGCCAAGATGCTGCTGCTCCGCTCGGAGCGACTTCCCGGCTGGCTGCTGCCGATCGTCGGCGGGCTCGTCTTCACCGCGCTCACGATTCTCTGGCTGACGTCCGCCCTCTGGTTCTTCCGCACCTTCGGAGTGACGACATGACGCAGAGCCCCACCCGTCGCACGGTCCTTCTCGCGACGGGCGCCGCCACGCTGACCGTCGGCTGCGGCGAGTACGGCAACGAGAACAGCGACTCCGGCTCCAGTTCGGTGGAGGCGTCCGCCGGCACCGAACTGGCGAAGACGAGCGAGATCCCCGTGGGCGGCGGGAAGATCTTCAAGGACGAGAAGGTCGTCGTCACCCAGCCGAAGGAGGGCGAGTTCAAGGCCTTCTCCGACATCTGCACCCACCAAGGCTGCCAGGTGACCAGTGTCTCCGACGGCACCATCAACTGCCCCTGCCACGGCAGCAAGTTCAACATCGCGGACGGCTCGGTGGCGAACCCGCCGGCCAACAAGCCGCTGCCCGAGAAGCAGATCACCGTCAGCGGCGACTCGATCCAGCTCGCCTAGGGACTGATCCGCCGGAGGTCCTACGCGTCCCAGAGCGCCCCGAGCGTCACCAGCTCACTGCCGTACTCGATGCGGTCGGCCCACTCCCGCGGCCAGGCGTCGGCTCCCAGGTGGGCGCCCGCGAAGGCGCCCGTCAGACAGGCGATCGAGTCGGAGTCCCCGGAGGTGCAGGCGGCCCGTCGCAGGGCCGTCAGCGGCTCGTCCGGGAACTGCAGGAAGCACAACAGCCCCGTGGCCAGGGCTTCTTCGGCCACCCATCCGGCCCCGGTGGCCCGGCACGGGTCCTCCTCGGGCGAGACGGTCCGCACGGCGGCGTCCAGCAGGTGCAGGACCGTCAGGCAGTCGTCCCAGCCGCGCGCGATGAACCGCCCGGGCGTCGGGTCCTGGCTGCGGGTCCACAGATCGCCCAGCCAGCGCTCGTGGTACCGGCCCCGGTTCGCCAGGGCGTACGACCGCAGCATGCCGACCAGGTCGTCCGGCGCGACTCCCTGTGAGAGCAGTCGTACGGCCTGCGCGGTGAGGTCGGAGGCGGCGAGCGCCGTGGGATGCCCATGGGTGAGCGCGGCCTGCAGCTGGGCGGCACCGGCGCGCTGCTCGACGCTCAGTCCTGGGACGAGCCCGACGGGAGCGACGCGCATGTTGGCGCCGCAGCCCTTGGAGTTGATCTGGCTGGCGTCCTGCCACAGCAGATCAGTGCGTTCCAGCAGGTCGCATGCCCTGAGGCAGGTGTTGCCGGGAGCGCGGTTGTTCTCCGGGGAGCGGTTCCACGCGATGAACTCGCGGCGGACCGGCTCGGCCATCTCGGGCCCGAGCACACCTCGGTCCATCGCCGACCTCAGCCCCCTCCCCAACGCCAGTGTCATCTGCGTGTCGTCGGTGACGAAGGCGGGCGTCGGCAGCTCCATCTCCCGCCATGGCCCGCACTTGGCGAGGATCGACGGCACGTCATGGAACTCGGTCGGGAAGCCGAGGGCGTCTCCGAGGGCGAGGCCGACGAGTGTTCCGGTGGCGGCGCGTTTGGTGAGGATGGTGGTCATGCGGGGCGTCCTTCCGGGGACGGTCGTAGGAGAGGGGGATGCAGGGTCTTGGCAGGTCCCGCGCGATACAGCGCGGCCGGCTTGCCGCGGCCGCCGGTCAGACGCGCGACGCCCGGGATGACTTCGACGAAGCCAGGCGTGGCGAGCACCTTGCGGCGGAAGTTGGGCCGGTCGAGGGCGGTGCCCCAGACGGTCTCGTACACCTGCTGGAGCTCGCCGAGAGTGAACTCGGCCGGGCAGAACGCGGTCGCGAGGCAGGTGTACTCCAGCTTGGCGCCGACGCGTTCGTGGGCGTCGGCCAGGATCCGGTCGTGGTCGAAGGCGAGCGGTCCCGTGCTGCCGTACGGCACCCAGCGGGCCTCGGCCGCGTCGCTGCCGCCGTGCGGCTCGGGCGGGTCGGGCAGGAGTGCGGCGAAGGCGACGGAGACGACCCGCATCCTGGGGTCGCGGTCGGGCTCGCTGTAGGTCCGCAGCTGTTCCAGATGCAGCCCGGAGACGTCCGAGAGGCCGGTCTCCTCGGCGAGTTCACGCCGGGCCGCGGTCTCCGCGGACTCGTCCGGGTGCACGAACCCGCCGGGCAGCGCCCAGCGTCCCGCGTAGGGCTCCTGTCCCCGCTCGACGAGCAGCACGTGCAGTGCGCCCTCGGCGACGGTGAGGACGGCGAGGTCGACGGTGACGGCGAAGGGTTCGTAGGCGTACTTGTCGTAGTCCACGCGCGCCCACCCCCTTTATGGTCAGCATGACTAATAGTCACTACGACTATAAAGGGGGCGAGGGGGTTCGACAAGCCCCTAGAGGCGCCGCCCGAGGAATCCGAGTAGCTGTGTCTCGGCACGCGCGCGAGACGGTACGGCGACGGGTTGCGCGAACCGCCCGCCCCGGTCCTCCTCCCCTACCACGCACTGCGCGACGGACAGCAGTTCGGCCGCGAGCCCCTCCGGAATGGGCCGCGGCCGCTCGCAGGCCCGGGCCACGTCCCAGCCGTGCACGGTGATCTCGACGGCGCCGACGGCGGCCATCACCCGCACGTCCAGCGGCCGTTCGCCCACCAGTACGTCCTCCGGCGGCCCGGCGGCCCAGGCCCCGAGCACGGCACACGCGCGGGTACGGAAGCCGCAGACCCGGTCGGCGTGCGGCAACAGGCCGATCCGCCCACCGGTCAGCCCTTCGTACAGCGCGTCCAGGGAGTCGTCGAGATGCCCGAGCAACTCCCCCAGATTCCACTCCGAGCACGGCGTGCCCCGACCGAGAGCCACCGACTCCGCCCCCGCCACGCTGCCCAGTGCGTACGCGAGCGAACGCTCCAGCAGTTCCCCCGCGCTCATGACAGCACCTCCGCCAGATCGCAGGAACGGCCCCTCACGAGCCCCAGGAAGGTCTCCTGGACCCCCGGAAGCACGACCGTCCGCGAAGGCCGCACACGGCCCTCCAGCGCGGCCGGACCCACCTCGTCCCGCGTCCCTGCCCTCGCGTCCATCGCCACTCCCTCCACCACGGATGTCACGAATACAGACCGCCAGGAGGGCGAAAACGCATCGGCCGGTCCCGGAGTTGCCCGGAACCGGCCGCACACGCGTGTGGGTCGTGCCTACAGATCGACTTCCTTCATCAGCATCCCGACCTCGGTGTTGGACAGCCGTCGCAGCCAGCCCGACTTCTGGTCGCCCAGGGTGATGGGACCGAAGGCCACCCGCACCAGCTTGTCGACCGGGAACCCGGCCTCGGCGAGCATGCGGCGCACGATGTGCTTGCGCCCCTCGTGCAAGGTCACCTCGACCAGGTAGTTCTTGCCGGTCTGCTCGACGACCCGGAAGTGGTCCGCGCGCGCGTACCCGTCCTCGAGCTGGATACCGTCCTTGAGCTGCTTGCCCAGGTCACGCGGGATCGGGCCCACGATGTGCGCGAGGTAGACCTTCTTCACGCCGTACTTGGGGTGGGTCAGCCGGTGGGCCAGCTCGCCGTGGTTGGTGAGCAGGATGACACCCTCGGTCTCGGTGTCCAGCCGCCCCACGTGGAAGAGCCGCGTCTCACGGTTGGTGACGTAGTCCCCGAGGCACTGCCGGCCCTCGTTGTCCTCCATCGTGGAGACGACACCGGCGGGCTTGTTCAGCGAGAAGAACTGGTACGACTGCGTCGCCACGGTCAGTCCGTCGACCTTGACCTCGTCCTTCTCCGGGTCGACCCGCTTGCCCTGCTCCAGCACGATCTCGCCGTTGACCTCGACCCGCGCCTGCTCGATGAGCTCCTCGCAGGCCCGCCGCGAGCCGTAACCCGCGCGCGCGAGGATCTTCTGGAGCCGCTCGCCCTCCTGCTCGGCGCCCGGGAAGGTCTTGGGCGGCTTCACGTCCTTCTTGCCCGCGTACCGCTCCCGGTTCCGCTCCTCGGCCCGCGCGTCGTACTCACGCGAACTCGCCGGAGCCGTACGGCCGCGCCCGGTGCCCTGGCCCTGCTTCGGCCCGCCCTTGGCGCCGCCGCGCGCGGAGGCACCACGCCCGGACTTCGGTCCTTCGTGGGTGCCGCCGGGGCCCACGTCGTAGCGGCGCTCCTCGGGGCGGGGCTTCTTCGGCCGGCCGCCCTGCTTGTCGTCGCGGTCGTTGCCGGCGCCGCGGTAGTTACCGCGCCCACCTGCGCTTCCGCCGCGCCCACCGCTGCTCCCGCCGCGGCCGCCGCTGTTGCCACCACGGCTCCCGCCGTTGTTTCCGCTGCTGTTCCTGCCGCTGCTGCTTCGCATCAAATTTCCGTCTAGTTGTGGTCTGCGTCCTCGGAATCCGGAGCGTCCGGATCGAACGACGGTACGGCTTCCTGGGTCTCGGCCTCGATCGCCTCCGCCTCCGGGAGGAAGGGCGCGAGCTCCGGGAGCTCGTCCAGACCGCGCAGGCCCATCCGCTCCAGGAAGTAGTTCGTCGTCACGTACAGGATCGCACCTGTTTCGGGTTCCGTGCCCGCCTCCGCGACCAGCCCCCGCTGGAGGAGGGTGCGCATCACACCGTCACAGTTCACTCCGCGCACCGCGGAGACCCTGCTGCGGCTCACCGGCTGGCGGTACGCGACCACCGCCAGCGTCTCGAGCGCCGCCTGGGTGAGCCGGGCCTGCTGCCCGTCCAGGACGAAGCGCTCCACGGCCGGGGCGTACGCCGCCCGGGAGTAGAAACGCCAGCCGTTCGCGACGTGCCGCAGCTCGAACCCGCGCCCCTGGGCGGCGTACTCGCCCGCCAGTTCCCGCAGCGCCCTGGTGACCTGTCGCTTGGGCCGCTCCAGGATCTTCGACAGGTGCTCCTCGGTCGCGGGCTCGTCCACGACCATGAGGACGGCCTCCAGGGCCGGCTTGAGGTCGAGGTCGGCGACGGACAGCAGCCCCGCCGGGTCCTCCGTGGTCTCCTCGCTCACGCCTTCTCCTCCTTGGGCGGCTCGGGCGGTCGGTCGAACTCGTCGGTCACCACCGGCTCGGTCTCCCCCGCACCGCCGGTCCACCGCACGATCAGCTCCCCGAGCGCGGTCTCCTGGTCCAGCGCGACGGCCTTCTCCCGGTACAGCTCAAGGAGCGCGAGAAACCTCGCGACGACCGTCAGGGTGCCGTCGGCGTCCTCCACCAGCAGGCGGAAGCTGGCCTCACCGAGCTCCCTGAGCCGCGCGACCACGATCCCCGCCTGCTCCTGGACGCTCACCAGCGGCGCGTGGATGTGGTCGACATACACCTGCGGCTTGGGCTTGGGCTGCATCGCCTTCACGGCGAGCTTCGCGAACCCCTCCGCCCCGATACTGATGACGACCTCGGGCAACAACTCGGCGTGGTGCGGTTCGAGTCCGACGGTACGGGGGTACCGCCGGGCCTCCTCGTCGAGGCGCCGGTTGAAGATGTCGGCGATCTGTTTGTACGCGCGGTACTGAAGCAGCCGCGCGAAGAGCAGGTCCCGCGCTTCGAGGAGCGCGAGGTCGGCCTCGTCCTCCACCTCGGCGGCGGGCAGCAGCCGGGCGGCCTTGAGGTCGAGCAGAGTGGCGGCGACGACAAGGAACTCGGTCGTCTCGTCCAGGTCCCAGTCCGGCCCCATGGCCCGGATGTACGCCATGAACTCGTCGGTGACCTTGGAGAGCGCCACCTCGGTCACGTCCAGCTTGTGCTTCGAGATCAGCTGGAGGAGCAGATCGAAGGGCCCCTCGAAGTTGGCGAGCCGCACCTTGAAGACACCGTCGGAGGCGTCTTCCTGGGGTTCGGCAGCCGGGGGCTCCTCTTCAACCTCGCCGCCGTTGTGGGCAGGCGTTCCGCTGGGCGGAACGGGTGGGTACAACGGCCCACCGGCCTGAGGCCCGGACTCGACCTCAGCCACCGACTCGGCTCCCGGCCCCCGGCCGAGCACACGCCGACGACCGACAGAGCCGCCGGCACCGAGGGGAACATCGTTCGAGGTCATAACCCCCGCAGGCTACCGCTTACCGCCCACGCAGCCGGCGTACGAGAATGCTCGCGTCCCCACGGGACTCCAGATCCGCCAGCACCACGGCGACCGCCTCACGCACGATCCGCCCCCGGTCCACCGCGAGCCCGTGCTCTCCCCGGAGCACCAGACGCGCGTGCTCCAGATCCATCAGCTCCTCGGCCGACACGTACACGGTGATCTTCTCGTCGTGCCGCTCCCGCCCACTGGGCCGCCGCGAGGGCGACCGCCCCCGCTTGCCCCGGGGCTGCCCGGCATCGGAGGCAGAACCTTCCTGCGCCCCTCGACCACGCGCGGAGCGCTCCGCGGCCCGGCTGCGGGACTCGCCCTCCTCGGAGCCGTCGGCGTCGGCCGCCACATGCTCGGCGCCGTCGCCGTCCCCGCCCTGCGCGGGCACGGACTGCGGCGCGTCCTCCGACGCCGCGACCCCGTCGGACTCCCCCGCGGGAGCCGGTACCCGGGCCTCGCCGTTGGCCCCCCGCCGGGGAGTGGACGCCTGGAGCGCCATCCCCCCTGTCGTACGGAACAGTTCGTCGGCCCCCGGCAGACTCACTCGGCGTGACACCGGGCGAGCACCTCCCTGGCGAGCTGGCGATAGGCGGCGGCGCCGACGGAGTTGGAGGCGTATGTGGTGATCGGCTCACCGGCGACCGTGGTCTCCGGGAAGCGGACCGTGCGGCCGATGACCGTGTGGTAGACGTGGTCGTCGAACGCCTCGACCACACGGGCCAGCACCTCGCGGCTGTGGACCGTGCGCGAGTCGTACATCGTGGCGAGGATCCCGTCGAGCTCCAGCTCCGGGTTGAGCCGTTCCTGGACCTTCTCGATGGTCTCCGTCAGCAGTGCGACACCACGCAGCGCGAAGAACTCGCACTCCAGAGGCACTATCACCTTGTGCGCGGCCGTCAGGGCGTTGACCGTGAGGAGGCCGAGCGAGGGCTGACAGTCGATCACGATGTAGTCGTAGTCGGCCATGAGCGGCTTCAGGGCCCGCTGCAATGTCGACTCGCGGGCGACCTCGGAGACCAGCTGGACCTCCGCCGCCGACAAGTCGATATTGCTCGGCAGCAGGTCCATGTTGGGGACCGCGGTCTTCAGCAGGACCTCGTCGGCCGCCATGCCCCGCTCCATGAGCAGGTTGTAGACCGTGAGGTCGAGCTCCATCGGGTTGACACCGAGACCCACCGACAGCGCGCCCTGCGGGTCGAAGTCCACGAGCAGCACGCGCCGGCCGTACTCCGCGAGCGCGGCACCCAGGTTGATGGTCGACGTGGTCTTGCCGACGCCGCCCTTCTGGTTGCACATCGCGATGATCTTCGCGGGGCCGTGGTCGGTCAGCGGGCCCGGGATCGGGAAGTACGGCAGCGGGCGTCCGGTCGGACCCACGCGCTCACGGCGCTGGCGGGCCGCGTCGGGCGCGAGCGTGGCCGCGTACTCCGGATCGGGCTCGTACTCGGCGTCGGGGTCGTAGAAGTGCCCCTCGGGCAGTTCGTCGTAGTCGGCGAAGTGGTTGTGGGGCGCGCCACTTCCGTCGCCGGCCATGGCGTTCACGTGATGGCCATCCATGCTCTGGTGTGCTGTCCGCACGGTGCGCGGACTCTGATGGGCTGCGAAGGTGCGCACCGCTACGGAGCCGACAGCCTCGAACCCCGCGGGGCCCATGGCCTCGGCGGGCATTCCTGGTTGACCACCCCCGGGAAGAAATGTCGACTCATTCACAAGTCGTCTTACCTCCTTGGTGACCAGGAAACTTCTAGACAAGGTCAGCGTGGCACCATGCCGACGGTTGGCGACTCTATGGCGTGTCGGGTGTTCACAGCAACACAATCCGCCGGACCCGGCAGGATGTGTCGGCAATGAAACATCCCGCTGTCAAGGGCGTACGGCAGTCGCACGGCAGGTTTCGCCGGTGTACGAATCGGTTCAAGGGTTACGTTCGACGCGAGTTGACCGAGAGTCGCAAAGTGACCATACACACATGCGGCCGGACCTTGTGGGGCAAGGTCCGGCCGCATGTGCCTCGTTGACGCGCCTTGTTGACGTATCGCCTTTACGAAAAGGTGACTTAGCTCTCTGCCGAGGTCAGGGGCTCAGCCGAGCAGCGACTCGAGCTCCACGTGCTCCAGACCGTGGGCCTCCGCGACTTCCCGGTAAACGACCTTGCCGTCATGGGTGTTGAGCCCCTTGGCGAGCGCGGGGTCCCGGCGCAGCGCCTCCACCCAGCCCCGGTCGGCGAGTTCGACGATGTAGGGCAGCGTCGCGTTGGTGAGGGCGTAGGTGGAGGTGTTGGGCACCGCGCCGGGCATGTTGGCGACGCAGTAGAAGACCGAGTCGTGGACCTGGAAGGTCGGTTCGGCGTGGGTGGTCGGGCGCGAGTCCTCGAAGCAGCCGCCCTGGTCGATGGCGATGTCGACAAGGACACTTCCGGGCTTCATCCGCGAGACGAGCTCGTTGGTGACCAGCTTCGGGGCCTTGGCGCCCGGGATGAGGACGGCGCCGATGACGAGGTCGGCGTCCAGGACGGCCTTCTCCAGCTCGAAGGCGTTGGACATGATCGCCCGGACCTTGGTGCCGAAGACCTTGTCGGCCTCACGGAGCTTGTTGATGTCGCGGTCGAGCAGCGTGACGTGGAAGCCCATGCCAACGGCGATCTGGGTGGCGTTCCAGCCGGAGACCCCGCCGCCGATGACGACGGCCCGCGCGGGCTGGGTGCCGGGGACACCGCCGGGCAGGACACCGCGGCCGCCGACCGAGCGCATCAGGTGGTAGGCGCCGACCTGCGGGGCGAGCCGGCCCGCGACCTCGGACATCGGGGCGAGCAGCGGGAGCGCGCGGGAGGGCAGTTCGACGGTCTCGTAGGCGATGGCGGTGGTTCCGGACTCGATGAGGGCGTCGGTGCACTCCTTGGATGCGGCCAGGTGCAGGTAGGTGAAGAGCGTCTGGTCCTTGCGGAGGCGGTGGTACTCCTCGGCGACCGGCTCCTTGACCTTCAGCAGCAGGTCGGCGGTGGCCCACACCTCGTCGGCGGTGTCCAGGATCTGAGCGCCCTCGGCGACGTACTCCTCGTCCGGGATCGAGGAGCCGATCCCGGCGCCCCGCTCGATGACGACCTGGTGGCCGTGGCGCACCAGTTCGTGCACACCGGCGGGGGTGATGGCCACCCGGAACTCGTTGTTCTTGACCTCGCGGGGGATGCCGACCTTCACGTGGATCACGGTCCTTGGCTCAGAGGGTGTGGGGCAATACATCACATACCCGGCCATGCGTGAGCACACCAGGATGCACCGCAGGAGAAGGTGCGGCAGAGCCAGTCTAATGAAGGTGTTCCCGCTGTCTAGCCTTTCATTGCATCAATCTTCAGCGGGTGTACTACGGATTTCGCAGGCATCAGCATCATGTTTCGGGTCTTCGGCCTGCTCCGCCCCGGCTTCCTCCTGGGAAAGCTCCTCCCCCAGCAGCCGCTCGGCGGCACCCCGGTGCAGCCGGGCGGCGGCGGGATCGCCCAGGTGGTCAAGCGTGTCAGCGAGCCGCAACTGGAGCGCGGCCTGCAGCCGTACGTCCTCGGCCCGCCGCGCCCAGTCCACGGCCTCCTGGCAGGTGCGCAGCGACTCCTCGGGGTGTCCGGCGTACTCCTGGACCCGGGCGAGCTCGCTCAACGCCCGTGCGTGGGCCGCGACATCGCCGTTCTTGCGGTGCCCGGCGAGCGCGGCCCGCCAGTTCCTGACCGCCTCGCCGTAACGGCCCGCGTAGGTGTGTGCGGCGGCGATACGGCCGTACAGCCGGGCGGCCTCCGGACGCTCGTCCCGGGCCAGCCGCTGGGCCAGGGCCCGGCCGAACCAGTCGGCGGCCCGGTCGTAGTCCCCGAGCTCCAGATGCGCGCCGCCTACGGATTCCATCGCGCGGCCGGTCGCATACGGGTCGTTCGCCTCCCGTCCGGCGTCCAGTGCCGCCCGATAGCGCGCCAGTGCCTCCCGGGTCCGGCCGGTCTGGGCGTCCAGGTCGGCGAGGTTCAGCAGGGCCGCGGCCTTCTCGCGGGACAGCCCGCGCCGCTCGGCCACGTCGAGGACGAGACCGTGGATGTCGTAGAGGTCGGACGCGGCCGCCCTGGTCCCGAAGTGCGCCACCATCGTGCGGACGAGCTGCGACATCAGGCGCCGGGCCAGGGTGTCCAGCTCCCCGTCGGCGACCGCGAGGCGGGCCGAGGCGAGCAGGGCGGGCCGGCGGACCCGCAGCCAGTCCTCGGCGGCCCTGGGACTCGGGAAGCGCAGGGAGCGGGGCATCCCCTGGAGCTTCTCGCGGGCGTCCGGGTTGTCGGTCTCGGTGATCGCACGGGAGGACTGGAGCAGTCGTACGGTCCGCTCCAGCATGCGGGCTCGGGCCAGCTGGAGTTCGGCCGGGCGGTCCTGGCTGCCGGCGAGGGCCTTGAGCAGGGGGTGCAGACAGCCGGGGACCTCGTACTGCGGCAGCGGCGAGTCCACGGCGTGCAGCAGGCCCAGGGCCACGAAGTCGTCGAGGGTGGAGCGGGCACCACCCACCGAGCAGCCGGCGAGCGCGGAGGCGGTGTGCGGGTCGACGAGGCCGGCCGGGGCGAGGGAGAGCAGTCGCAGTATCCGGGCGGCGGGCGTGGGCAGGGAGGTGTAGACAAGCTTGAAGACCCGGCTGAGCGGACTGCCCTCGTCACTCTCCGCATGCAGTTGCTTGGCCAGATCGGCGACCGCGGCCTTCGGACGGGCGGCGAGCCAGCCCCCGGCCAGCATCAGCGCGGCGGGATGGCCCTGGCACTCCTCGACGAGCCCTTCGGCCGCGCGCGGGTCGACGGTGATGCGGACCGACCCGGTGTGCCGGGTCAGCAGTTCCAGCGCGGACTTGGTGTCGAGCCCGCCGAGGGTGCACGGACGCACATCCGCGATGCCGGTCAGCGGGCCCCCGGAAACGGCCACGACCAGGCACTCCGGGGTATCCGGAAGCAGGGCGTCCACCTGTTCCGCGGCCACCGCGTCGTCGAGCAGAATCAGCGCGCGACGGCTGGCCAGTGCCTCGCGCAGCACCGCCGTGAGGTCGTCCTCGCCGGCCCCGGCGGGCGCCGTCACCTCAAGGGCGGTGAGCAGTTCGCGGGCGGTGTTCTCGACCGGGACGGGGGTTCCGTCGGGCGCGCCGAGCCGGGCGCGCAGCACCCCGTCGTCGTAACGGTCAGTAACCGTCCGGACGAGTTCCTCGGCGAGCGCGGTCCGCCCGGACCCGGGCCGCCCGGCGATGAGCAGCACGCGCGCGCGGGGTGCCTTCTTGCCGGAGATCGTGTCGAGTCCCGCTCGCTCGATGTCGGCGAGCAGCTCCTTCAACTCCCGCGTCCGCCCCAGGAACTGTCCCTCACTCGACAGCCGCAGGCCGCCTGAGTCCACCGCCTGATCCGTCACGGGCCACACTCCCGTCCCACCGCACGCGCAAAAGCCCGCCGGTGACCCCGGTTCGGGCACCAAAAGCCTAGTTCACGCTCTGCAACGTTCCTGGTGGAGCACGACGGTGACGAATACGAAGTCCCCCGATCGGATCAACAGATCGTAGGACCTACTCAGGGGCGCGGGGAACCGCGCGACCAGCCACAACGCGACCAGCACTCCGCAACGGACCGCCTACGCCTATGGCGCGATCCGAAACCTGTCACACCTCGAACGGCCGCGCAGGCCACTCCGCCTCAGCGGAACGCAACCCGTCCAACCCGCCGGAGGCACGCGCGGCGACCAACGACAGCACCCCCACCACCAGGCAGTCGTTGTGCAACTCCCCCGCCAGCACCCCCCGCACCAGCTCCGAAACCGGCACGCGCGCGTACTCCAGATCGATCTCCTCGTGCTCGACCTCGAAGCGCTCACCGTCGGCCTCGGACAGCCCCCGCGCCAGGAAGATCCGGATCGCCTCGTCACAGCCCCCCGGCGACGTGTAGACATCCGTCAGCACCCGCCAGTCCTCCGCCTTGACGTGCGCCTCCTCGTACAGCTCCCGCTGAGCCGCGTGCAGCGGGTTCTCGCCCGGCACGTCCAGCAGCCCCGCCGGGATCTCCCACAGCTTCTGCCGTACCGGGTGCCGGTACTGCCGGATGAGCAGGACCCGGTCCTCGTCGTCGAGGGCGAGGACGGCCACGGAACCCGGGTGGACCTGGTAGTCGCGGCGGACCACGGAGCCGTCGGGCATGACCACCTCGTCCGTGCGGACGGAGGTCTTGTTGCCCACGAACGGGGTCTCCGTCGCCCGGATCTCCCACTCCTCCGGGGTGTCCTTGATCGTCATGCCCTGTCCTTCCCCACGTGCGCAAAAGAAGCCGGGGCACTCGCCATTTGAATGCGCGTGCCCCGGCCACCGTACAACTGTCGTGTTACTTGGAACTCTGCCGCTCGACCGCGGCCTTCACCAGACCGGCGAACAGCGGATGCGGCCTGGTCGGACGCGAACGCAGCTCGGGGTGCGCCTGGGTCGCCACCAGATAAGGGTGGACCTCGCGCGGGTACTCGACGTACTCGACGAGCTTGCCGTCGGGAGAGGTCCCGGAAAACAGGATGCCCGCCTTCTTTTCCAGCTCCGCACGGTAGGAGTTGTTGACCTCGTACCGGTGCCGGTGACGCTCCTCGACGTACTCCTTGCCGTCGTACACCTCACGGACGATGGAGCCCTCGGCGAGCTTGGCCGGGTACATGCCGAGCCGCATGGTGCCGCCCATGTCGCCCTCGCCGGCGACGATGTCGAGCTGCTCGGCCATGGTGGAGATGACCGGGTGGCCGGTCGCCGAGTCGAACTCGGTGGAGTTGGCGTCCGGGATGTCGGCGAGGTTGCGCGCGGCCTCGATCACGATGCACTGCAGGCCCAGGCACAGGCCGAGGAGCGGGATCTTGTTCTCGCGGGCGTACTTGATCGCGCCGACCTTGCCGAGCACACCGCGGTCGCCGAAGCCGCCCGGGATGCAGATGCCGTCGACGTCACCGAGCTGCGCCGCGGCGCCGGCCGGGGTCTTGCAGTCGTCGGAGGTGACCCACTTGATCTTGACGCGGGCCTTGTTGGCGAAGCCGCCCGCGCGCAGCGCCTCGGTGACCGAGAGGTAGGCGTCGGGCAGGTCGATGTACTTGCCGACCAGGGCGAGGGTGATCTCGTGGTCGGGGTTGTGGACGCGGTCGAGCAGGTCGTCCCAGGTCGTCCAGTCCACGTCCCGGAACGGCAGGTCCAGCTTGCGGACGACGTAGGCGTCCAGGCCCTCGCCGTGCACGGTCTTCGGGATGTCGTAGATCGAGCGGGCGTCGGGGCAGGCGACCACCGCGGCCTCGTCGACGTCGCACATCAGCGAGATCTTGCGCTTGATCGCGGTCGGCACCTCGCGGTCGCAGCGCAGCACGATGGCGTCCGGCTGGATACCGATGTTCCGAAGGGCCGCAACCGAGTGCTGGGTCGGCTTCGTCTTCAGCTCTCCCGACGGGCCGATGTACGGCAGGAGGGAAATGTGGACGACGAAGACGTTGTCACGGCCGACCTCGTGCCGGACCTGGCGGACCGTCTCCAGGAACGGCAGCGACTCGATGTCGCCGACCGTGCCGCCGACCTCCGTGATCACGACGTCGACCTCGTCCGTGGCCATGCGGCGGATGCGATGCTTGATCTCGTTGGTGATGTGCGGGATGACCTGCACCGTGTCACCGAGATACTCGCCGCGCCGCTCCTTGGCGATCACCGTGTTGTACACCTGGCCGGTGGTGACGTTGGCGGAACCGTCGAGGTCACGGTCGAGGAAGCGCTCGTAGTGGCCGATGTCCAGGTCGGTCTCGGCGCCGTCGTTGGTGACGAACACCTCACCGTGCTGGAAGGGGTTCATCGTGCCCGGGTCGACGTTGAGGTACGGGTCGAGCTTCTGCATCACGACGCGCAGGCCCCGCGCCTTGAGCAGCATGCCGAGGCTGGAGGCCGTCAGTCCCTTGCCGAGCGAGGAGGCGACACCCCCAGTGACGAAGATGTGCTTGGTCGTCGTGGCTGTGCTGTTTCGAAAAGCAGCGGTCATGGCCAAGAGGGGGCTCCCGTGGTCGCGATCTTGAGGTGCGGTTCGGGGGTCAGGCGCCCACCGGTCCACGGGCTACCAGGGTATCAGCGCCTCGGGGAGATGGCTTCCGGCCACGCTCCGCACACACGCCGACACGGACGCACACGAGGACACCCGTTTCTCACCCGTTGCTCACCCGTTCGGCCCACCCGCGTTGCCCGGAGCGGCACACAGATCATCTACGTGCGTCGTATCCTGCTCGGACACTCGCTGCCGAGCCCGGCCGGAAACACGGGACCACCCCCACCCGTAAGACCCGGAACAACGAGAGCTCGTCAGTTCGTTGAGCAACAGTTGTCGTTTTGCCTCACAGCAGCAGGACTGTTTTGCTTCACCGCTCAACGACGCATTACAACGACCCCCTTGACCGCACCAAGCGACAGCCCCCTTTTTCCCTGAGGGGGTGACGTGGCCGTTCGACTGGAGTTGCACGTGGCCGGGCGCATCGAAGACTACGCACTCATCGGAGACATGCAGACCGCAGCCCTGGTCTGCCGGGACGGCACGGTGGACTGGCTGTGCCTGCCCCGCTTCGACTCGCATGCCATCTTCGCCGGCCTGCTGGGCACCGAGGAGCACGGCTTCTGGCGGCTCGGCCCGGCGCACGCGGCCGACGCGGAGCCTCCCACGGCTGCCCGGCGCACCTACCGCGGCGACTCCCTGATCCTCGAATCCGAGTGGGACACCCCACGCGGCACCGTCAGGGTGACCGATTTCATGCCCCCGCGTGACGGTGCCCCCCAGCTGATCCGGATCGTCGAGGGCGTCTCGGGCCGCGTGCCCATGCGCTCGGCCCTGCGGATGCGTTTCTCGTACGGCCGTGTCGTCCCCTGGGTCCACAAGCACGAGGGGCGCACGGTCGCCGTGGCGGGCCCGGACTCTGTGTGGTTCGACACCGACTGCGAGACGTACGGCAAGTCCCTGACGACGTACTCGGACTTCACGGTCGCCCCGGGTGACCGGATCGCGTTCACCATCTCCTGGGAGCCCTCGCACAAGCAGCCGCCCCCGCTGCCGGAGCCGGAGCAGTCGCTGGAGGCCACCGAGGACTTCTGGCGCGAGTGGGTCGAGCACTGCACCTACCACGGCCCCTACCGCGAGGCGGTGATCCGCTCCCTGATCACCCTCAAGGCGCTGACGTACGCCCCCACCGGCGGCATCGTCGCGGCCCCCACGACCTCGCTCCCGGAGGACATCGGCGGCGTCCGCAACTGGGACTACCGCTACACCTGGCTGCGTGACGCGGCCATCACCCTGTCCTCGCTGCTGCGCACCGGCTACCGCGAGGAGGCCCGCGCCTGGCGCGAGTGGCTGCTCAGAGCGGTCGCCGGCGACCCCGAGAACCTCCAGATCATGTACGGCATCGCGGGCGAGCGGGAACTGGGCGAGGCCGAGTTGGACTGGCTGCCCGGCTACGAGAACTCCGCGCCGGTCCGGGTCGGCAACGGCGCCGCGCACCAGCTACAGCTCGACGTCTACGGCGAGGTCACCGAGGCCCTGCACCTGGCCCACATGACGGGCCTGTCCCGCAACGACTACGCGTCCCTGCTCCAGCTCAAGCTGATCCGCTACCTGGAGCAGCACTGGGACGAGCCGGACGAGGGCATCTGGGAGGTGCGCGGCCCGCGCCGCCACTTCGTGCACTCCAAGGTGATGGCCTGGGTCGCCGTCGACCGCACCATCAAGCTGATCGAGTCCGGAGACGCGGACGGCCCGCTGGAGAAGTGGCGCGAACTGCGCGACGACATCCACCGGGACGTGTGCGAGAGGGGCTACGACAAGGAGCGCAACACCTTCACGCAGTCGTACGGATCGAAGGAGCTGGACGCGAGCCTGCTCCTCATCCCGCAGATGGGCTTCCTGCCCCCGGACGACAAGCGCGTGATCGGCACCATCGAGGCGATCCAGCGCGAGCTGTCCACGCCGGACGGCTTCATCCTGCGCTACCCGACCTCCAGCGGCGACGAGAACGTGGACGGCCTCCCCGGCGACGAAGGTGCCTTCCTGGCCTGCTCGTTCTGGATGGCGGACGACCTCGCGATGATCGGCCGGGTGGACGAGGCGAGGAAGCTCTTCGAGAAGCTGCTGTCCCTGCGCAACGACCTCGGGCTGCTCGCCGAGGAGTGGGACCCGCGCCTCAAGCGCCAGGTCGGCAACTTCCCGCAGGCCTTCAGCCACGTCCCGCTCATCGACACGGCCCTGCGCCTGACGGCGTCGGGGGCGTACGGCGGCTGAACAGGACCTGAGCGTTACGCCCGCCTAGGCTGGGATCCAACAGCCCCTGCACGGAAGGGGGCGCCCCATGGCATCCCCGTCGAAGGCGGGCGCGGCACTCTCCGCGCTGCGCGAGGATCTGGCCGGCGACGTGTTCGCCCCCGACGATCCGGGCTACGACGAGGCCCGGATCGTCTTCAACGCGATGATCGACCGCCGGCCCGCGGTGATCGCGCAGTGCGTGGACGAGGACGACGTCGTACGGTCCGTGCGCTTCGCCCGTGACCTCGACCTGCCGATCGCGGTGCGCGGCGGCGGGCACAGCGTGGCGGGCATGGCAGTGAACGACGGCGGGGTGGTCGTGGACCTGCGGCACATGCGCGCGGTCACCGTCGATCCGGCCGCCCGGGCGGTGCGGGTCGCGGGCGGCGCCACGATGAGCGACCTGGACCGCACCTGCGAGCCGTACGGCCTCGCCACCACCGGGGGCCGGGCCTCGACCACCGGCGTCGGCGGGTTCGTCCTGGGCGGCGGCTCCGGCTGGCTGGACCGCTGGTGCGGGCTCGCCGTCGACAACCTGCTCGGGGTGGAACTGGTCACCGCGGACGGCGAGCGCGTCCACGCGAACGCCGACGAGCACCCGGACCTGTTCTGGGCCCTGCACGGCGGGGGCGGCAACTTCGGCGTCGCGACCGCGATCACCCTGAAACTGCACGAGTTGCCCGCGTTCTCCATCGCCCTGCTGCTGTACCTGCCGGAGTTCGGCCCCGAAGTCGTCCGCACCTACCGCGAGCTGATCGCCCACGGCCCGGACGAGGCGAGCGGCGGCATCCTCTATCTCACCGGCCCGCCCGAGGAGTTCGTCCCGCCGCACCTGGTCGGCACCCTGCTGTGCGGTGCGCTGCTGACGTACGCCGGGACCGAGGCGGACATGCGCAAGGTGGCCGAGCCGCTGCTGGCGCTGCCACACGAGGGCGAGGTCGTCGGGGCGATGCCGTACACCGATGTCCAGTGCATGATCGACGATCCGCCGGGGATGCGGAACTATTGGTCGGCGGAGTACCTGACGGGCCTGCCCGACGAATACGTGGACGTGTACTGCTCCCGCGCGAACTCCATGCCGGTGCCGACCCGAACCATCAACGCCCTCTTCCCCCTGGGCGGCGCGATCGCCGGCGGGCCGCACGAGTGGCCGGTGCCCTACCGCGACGCGCCCTGGGGCCTGCACCCCTTCGGGATGTGGGAGGACCCGGCCGACGACGAGCGGGGCATCCAGTGGGTGCGGGACGTCCGGGCCGACGCGAGGCCGTGGAGCACCGGCGCGGTCTACCTCAACTTCATCGGCGACGAGGGCGCGGACCGCGTCGAGGCCGGCGTCGGCGCCGAGAACACCCGCCGCCTCGCCGAGTTGAAGCGCCGCTACGACCCGGACAACGTGTTCCGCTTCAACCACAACATCAGGCCGGCCTGAGCGCGGTCAGCGTCCGTTCGCCGCCCGGATCCCCGGCCGTCGCGGGCACCAGGGCGATCTCGTCGAGCCCGGCCTCCGCATAGGCCCCGATCCGCGCCCGTACGGCGTCCAGGTCGCCCACCAGCCCGACCGTGCCCGCGGCCTCGGCAGGCAGGGCGCGCACCAAGGTCTCCCGGTCGGCCCCGCTCGCGGCCAGCTCCACCGCGTCCCCGAACCCGGCCTCGACGAAGACCTCGCTGTACCCCGGCACGGTCAGGTATCCGGCGATGCTGCCCAGCACCTGCGCGAGCGACTCCGGCTCGGGGTCCACGGCCGCCGGCAGCCACGCGGCGAGCGTGGGCGCCGTACGGCCCGCCTTCTGGGCCGCCGCGTCCAGCTCCGCACGCAACCCCCGCACCTGCTCGGGGGAGACCACGTCCAGCAGCATCCGGTCGGCGTGCGCGGCGGCCGTGGCGATCGCGCGGGGCCCGAACGCGGCCACCGTGAGCGGCCCTCCGGGCGGCGGCAGCCGCCGGCAGAAGGGGCTGCCGGGCACGACCGGTTCGCCCGGAGAAGCGTGCAGAAACCGTCGTACGGCTGCCGCCTGCTCCTCCAGTACGGCGGCGGGCCGCGCCCGGGGCCGGTCGTGCACGCCCTCCACCACCCGCTTGCTGGACGTACCCAGGGCCACGCCGACGGGGCGGCCGACGAGGGCCGCGACCGAGGCGGCGCCCCGGGCCGAGGTGTACGCGTCGCGCACCGACACCGGGACCGGCCCCGCGGTCAACGCGACCCGTTCGGTGTCCCGCCCGATCACCGCGGCGAGCACGAACGCGTCCCAGGTCGGCCCCTCCCCGGCCCACACCTCCCGGTATCCGAGCCGGTCGGCGACCGCCGCCACCCGGAGCGGCTCCTCGACCGCACTGTCGTCCTCCCGTGCCACGGCCACCACGCTGAAGTCCATGCCCGGGCCGCTACCCCGACACGGCACCGGGCACGCCTCGGGTAGCGTCCGGCTCATGGACAGCGGCACGAACAGCGGTTTCGACACCCAGGGCGCCGGCATCACCGTGCAGCGCGCTCTGGAGCTGCCCGGTCTGCGCAGCGGGCTCCCGGAGATCCTCGCGGGCGCGGACCGGCTGCACCGGACCGTGCGCTGGGTGCACGCGGGCGAGGTCCCGAACATCGCGTCCCTGCTGAAGGGCGGGGAGCTGCTGCTGACCACCGGCTACGGCCTCGGCACCCGTCCCGCCGATCAGCGCGCGTTCGTGCGCACCCTGGCCGAGCGCGGCATCGCGGCCCTGGTCGTCGAGCTCGGCCCGCGCTTCAGCCGACTGCCCGCGACCCTCGTCGACACGGCCCGCGCGACCGGTCTGCCGCTCGTCCAGCTGCACCGCGAGGTGCCGTTCGTGGCCGTCACCGAGGAGATCCACACCGAGATCGTCAACGGCCACTACGCGCTGCTGCAGCGCGCGGAGGAGGTGCACCGCCGCTGTACCGAGGCCCTGCTGGGCGGCGGCGGTGTCCCGCAGGTGCTCGCCATCCTGGCCGACTTCAGCGGCAACCCGGTGTTCCTGGAGACGACGGACGGCCAGCTCCTGTACGCCGCCGGGGCCGGTCCCGAGGGCGCGGACCCGCTCCAGGTCTGGGAGGGCCTGCGCGGCCACCACAAGGACGCGCCGCCCTCCGGCTCGGTCCTCGTGGACGTACCCGGGGGCGGGCCCGGTACGGGGTCGGTGCGGGCGCGGCTGGTCCTGTTGCCGGTGCGGGGACCGCTGGGCCCTGTGCACCGGATGGCGGCCGAACGCGCCGCGGGCATCCTCGCCGTGGTCCTGATGCAGGCTCGTCAGGAGGAGGAGCTGGCGGCACGCGGCCGCGGCGACTTCCTGACCGATCTCGCCGAGGGCCGCATCACCGCCGAGGACGCGCCCGCACAGGCGCGTGTGCTGGGATTCAAGCCGGGCACCGGCCCGCTGCTGCCCGTGGTGATGCACCTCGGCTCCTCGGGCGGCGGCTGGGCGGTGCTCGCCCGGGCCGTCTCCGAGGAGCTGGCCTCGGTCGGTGTGCCGGTCCTGCTGGGCGTACGACCCGTCGAGGGCCGTGTGCTCGTCCTGCTCGGTCTGCGCTCGGACTCGGAGCGGCCGACGGTCGCGGACCGGGTCGCGGTGGCCCTGAAGGCGGGCGTGGAGCGGGCCGGTATGGAGCGGCCCGGCGCCCAGCCCCCGGTCGTGGTCGTCGCAGTCGCGGGCGGCTGGGCGGCGGCCTCGGCGGGACTGCGCCACGCGGCGGAGACGGCGACCGCGGCACAGGGCCTGTCCGACCGGCCCTGGTACGACGCCCGTCGCCTGGACATCGACCTGCTGCTGTGGCGACTGCGCGACCACCCGGACCTCGCTGCCTTCGTGGACCGCGCCATCGGTCCGCTGCGCGCCCACGACCACCGCTCCAAGCCACCCCTGCTGCCGACCCTGGAGACCTATCTGGCCCACGCGGGCCGCAAGGCGGAGACGGCCCGCGAACTCCACCTCAACCGGCAGACCCTCTACAACCGCCTGGCCCGCATCGGCGAGTTGCTCGGCACCGACCTCGACGACCCGCAGACGGTACTGGCGTTGAGCCTGGCACTACGAGCACGCAGGCACGTGCCGTAGCTTTCAGAGGCTTTCAGATGAGTGGGAGATGCTGCGTCAACTCGTCGTAGACGCTGAGCACTTGCGCAACGGTCTCGTCCTCGGTCGGCCAGGTCGCCGCCTGCCGCACACCCCGCTCCTTCAGCAGCTCCCGGCGCTCGGGATCGCCGAGCAGCCGTACGACGGCCGCCGCGAGGGCCTCCGGGTCGCCGTACGGGACGAGTTCGGCCGCGTCGCCGACGAGTTCGGGGACGCCGCCGACCGCGGTCGCGACGAGCGGCACGCGCGCGTGGAAGGCCTCGTGGGCCAGAACGGCCCGCGCCTCCCAACGGCTCGGCAGGATCGCGAGATCGGCAGCCGCGAGCAGGTCGGAGACGTCGTCTCGCCGTCCGATCAGCCGGACGGGCAGCCCCTCGTCCTCGATACGGCTCTGCAGGACCGTCCGCAGCGGCCCCTCCCCCGCGACGACGACCAGCGGCACGGGGTCGAGGAGACGCCACGCGCGAGTGGCGTCCAGCAGCGTCTCGTAACCCCGGTGCTTGTCCAGGGAGCCGACGGCGATCAGCAACGGGCGCCCGGTGGCCCCGAGTTCGGCCCGCACCTTCGGCCGCAGCCGGTCGGGGTCCTCCTGCTCGACGGCCCCGCGCGGCACGGGCAGGGCGACGGCGGCGAGCCGCGCGTCCCGGGCACCGGTCCGGCGCGCCCGGTCCACGAGCGCGGAGGTGGATCCGAGCACCACGGACGCGGCCTTCACGACCCGGCGTTCGAGCAGGCGCACGAAATGGGCCCGCGCACCCTCGGCGTACGCCCGGTCGTGCCAGGTGACGACCAGCGGAGTCCGCCGCCCGCTGAGCGCGAGCACGGCACGGAAGGAGGCGTGCAGCCCGTGCGCGTGCACGAGGTCGGCGTCCGAGCAGGCCGCCCGCAGTATGGCGACGGAGGTCGGGTCACTGCTCCGAGGCACATGCACGTGCTCGGCACCGGCCCCCGAGAAGTCGTAGGCGCGATCCGCCTCGGCGGGGGCGCACACCGTGACCCGCACGCCCCGCGCGACGAGCCCCGAGGTCAGGGAGCGCACATGCGCGCTGCTGCCGGCATTGCCGCCGCCCAGCACCTGCACGGTGCGCAGCGGCGACTGGCCGTGCGGTGAGTGGCTGCTCACGGGGGTCACGTGGCCGGGGCTCCTGGTTCGGGTCGGGCGGTCACGAGGAAACGTACAGAAGGTATCGAGCGGAGGGGTGTACCGCGCGCTTCCTACGCGTGATGGGTTCTCTGCCAAGGATGCCAGCACGTACGGGTGTTCCGTGCATGCGAAGAACGGGGGAAGGGTGCGTGCGGCGAGTCGGGTCACTCACAAGAGTGAGGGCGCGGTGCCCAAGCAGGCTGAGAGGCACGGGGCCGTGTTGAATGTGCGGCTACCGCCCCGTGGGCGCGAGGGACGGCCCCGCTGGTGACCTCACCGTCCCGCAGCGCAGCCAAGTGCGCCCGGATCCCCCGCGGATGGTCCCCGGCGAGGTCGCCGTACGCCCCACCGAGCCCGGCGACGGCAACAGCAGGACGCACCCCTCAAGCGTCCGCCCGAGCCGTGGCCAGCAACTCCTCCGCATGCGCCCGGGCCGTCTCCGAGTCCTCCTGCCCGGCGAGCATCCGGGAAAGCTCCCGCACCCGCTCCTCGCCCTCCAGCACCTTCACCCCGGACCGGGTGACGGACCCGTCGTTGGTCTTCTCGACCAGCAACTGCCGGTCCGCGAAGGCCGCGACCTGGGGCAGGTGGGTCACCACGACGACCTGCGCGGTCTTCGCAAGCCGCGCCAGGCGCCGCCCGATCTCGACCGCCGCCTTGCCGCCGACACCTGCGTCGACCTCGTCGAAGAGATACGTCGGCACGGGGTCCGTCCCCGCGAACACGACCTCGACGGCCAGCATCACGCGCGAGAGCTCACCGCCGGACGCGCCCTTGGCGATGGGCCGCGGAGGCGCACCCGGGTGCGGGGCGAGCAGCAGTTCGACCTCGTCGACACCGGCCGGCCCGTAGGCGACCGCGCGCCCGCCGACCTCCACGCCCTCCGGGTCCTCGGTCTGCCGGATGGCGAAGGACACGCGCGCGTGGGGCATCGCCAGAGACGCCAGCTCTGCCGTCACCGCCGCCGCAAACCTCTCGGCGGCTTCCGTCCGGGCATCCGTCAACGCCTGCGCGAGCCCACCCAGTTCGGCCCTGAGTGCGTCCCGCTCGGCGGTCAGCTCGTCGATCCGCTCGTCGTCGCCGTCGAGCTCGGTGAGCCGCGCGGCACTCTGCTCGGCCCAGGTCAGAACGGAGGCGACATCCTCGCCGTACTTCCGCGTCAGCGCGGTGAGCGAGGCCCGCCGCTCCTCGACGGCCGACAGCCGCAGCGGATCGGCGTCCAGGTCGTCGGCGTACCCCGCCAGCTCCCCGGCCACATCGCCCAGCAGGATCCCGATCTCCCCGATCCGGTCGGCGAGCGCGGCCAGCGCGGGGTCGTACGACCGTACGGCTTCCAGAGCCCGCTGAGCACCGGCCACGAGCGTCGCCGCGTCGATCCCCTCAGGGTCCTCGGGGTTGCCCGCGAGGGCGGCGTGTGCGGCCGTGGCAGCGGAAGACAGGGCCTCGGCGTGCCCGAGCCGCTCCGCCTCCTCCGCCAGCTCGACGTCCTCGCCGGCCCGCGGCTCCACGCCGGCGATCTCGTCGAGCCCGTACCGGAGCATGTCGGCTTCCTGGGCCCGCTCACGCGCACGCGTGACGATCTCGTCCAGCTCGACGGAGACGGCCCGCAGCCGCCGGTAGGCCTCGGTGTACTTGGCAAGCGGCACGGCCACGGCATCGCCCGCGTACCGGTCCAGCGCCTGGCGCTGCCGGGTCAGCTTGAGCAGCCCCTGCTGATCGGTCTGCCCGTGCACTGCGACGAGCTCGTCGGCGAGCTCGGCAAGCACCCCCACGGGCACCGACCGCCCGCCCAGATGCGCCCGGGACCGCCCTTCGGCGGAAACGGTACGGCTGATCAGCAGCGCCCCGTCGTCGAGCTCCGCCCCGGCCTCCTCGGCCCGTACGACGACGGAGTCGCCGGCGGACACCGTGATCCGCCCCTCCACGACCGCCTTCTCGGCCCCGATCCGCACGAGCGCCGCGTCAGCCCGCCCACCGAGCAGCAGCCCCAGGCTGGTGACCACCATGGTCTTGCCCGCACCCGTCTCACCGGTGACAGCCGTGAACCCGGGCGACAACTCGACGACAGCGTCATCGATGACTCCGAGCGACCGTATCCGCATCTCTTCCAGCACGGTGAAGACCTTACGAGGTCGGGGCGGGCGAGTGCGAGGTGCCCTTGTCACTCGGGCGGGTGTCAGGTGTTCAGGGGCGCGGGGAACTGCGCGACCAGCCACACGGCCTTAAGTCGCACAAACTCCCCAAGCCACCCCTACAGAGCGCTAATGCGGCGCACCCCGCCATCCAGAGACCGGCAACGCGAACTTCGCCACCAGCCGATCCGTGAACGACGCATGATGCAACCGAGCCAACCGCACCGGCACAGCCCCCCGCCGAACCTCCACCCGAGCCCCCGGAGGCAACTCAAAGGTCCGCCGCCCGTCACACCACAGCACACCCGGCGGAATATGAGGCAACAACTCCACCGCCAGCACAGAGTTCGGCGAGGTCACCAACGGCTTCGCGAACAGCGCGTGCGCGGAGATCGGCACCATCAGCAGCGCCTCCACCTCGGGCCACACCACAGGCCCACCCGCGGAGAACGCATAGGCCGTGGACCCGGTGGGCGTCGACAGCACGATCCCGTCACACCCGAACCCCGTCACCGGCCGCCCGTCGATCTCCAGTACGACCTCAAGGAGCTTCTCCGCACCGGCCTTCTGCACAGCCGCTTCGTTCAGCGCCCAGTCGGTGTGAACGATGTCCCCGTTCCGGTGAACGACGACATCGACGGTCATCCGCTCCTCGACCTCGTACGCCTTGGTCACCACCCGGTCGACGACCTTGTCGAGATCGTCCCGCTCGGCCTCCGCGAGGAACCCGACACTGCCCAGGTTGACGCCGAGCATGGGCACCCCGGACGCCCGGGCGAACTCGGCCCCCCGCAGCAGCGTCCCGTCACCGCCGAGCACGATGAGCAGCTCGCACCCTTCGAGGCACTGCGGAGTCGCCTCCTTGACCAGTTGCACCTCTGGCGGCAGCGGCAGGTCGGCCGCCTCGTACTCCAGGACGCGCACGCCGATGTCGGAGCGCAGCAGCCCCTTCACCACGAGCTCGGCACTGCGAATGGCCGCGGGCCGCCCGGTGTGGGCGAGCAGGAAAACAGTACGAGCTCGGTTCTGGCTCAACGCGGCCCCTCCGCCACTGCACGGTCGACATCGGCCGGGTCCAGGGCGGGCGCCCCGGCACGCAGCCACAGAAAGTATTCGACATTGCCCGAGGGCCCGGGCAACGGACTGGCCGTGACCCCGTTCACCCCGAGACCGAGTTCCGCCGCCTTCGCGGCCACCCCCCGCACGGCCTCCGCCCGCAGCTGCGTGCTCCGTACGACTCCCCCGCTGCCCAGCCGTTCCTTCCCCACCTCGAACTGCGGCTTCACCATCATCACCAGATCGGCATCCGGCTTCACGCACCGCACCAGGGCGGGCAGTACCAGGCCGAGCGGGATGAAGGACAGATCCCCCACGACAAGATCCACTGGTTCCCCATCGATCGCTTCGAGCGTCAACTCGCGTACGTTCGTACGGTCCTTGACGGTGACGCGTTCATCGCTCTGGAGAGACCACGCGAGTTGGCCGTAGCCGACGTCGACGGCGACCACGTGCGAGGCCCCCGCCCGCAGCAGCACATCGGTGAAACCCCCGGTGGAGGCACCGGCGTCCAGTGCCCGCCGCCCCTCGACGACGAGCCCCCGCGGCACGAACGCCTGAAGCGCGCCCGCAAGCTTGTGCCCACCCCGGGACACGTAGTCGGGATCGCTGTCGTCGCTCTGCACCACGATCGCGGCCGCGGTCTCCACCTGGGTGGCGGACTTGGTCGCGACGGTCTTGCCCACGGTGACCCGCCCGGCCGCGATCAGCTGCGCGGCATGCTCACGCGAGCGCGCGAGCTTCCGCCGGACCAGCTCCGCGTCCAGCCGAAGGCGTACGACTCCTGCCACGTTCGGTTCAGCTCCTAGTGCCATACGAGGGTGAGGGCACCCTCTGGTCATACGACGGTGAGGGCGCCGGAGGTCCCGGGCGCGCGTCCAGCGCGGTGAGCGCGTCGCGCAGCCCCCGGTGTACATCCTCGTACACCTCGAGATGGCCGTCGGTGGCGAGGTGGTCGGCGTCGCCCAGCCGCCCCAGCTGGGCGTCGACCTCGGCGTTGCCGGTGGGGGTACGGGGCACGTTGAGAGGCGCGGGGGCGGCGGGGTCGTACTCGGGTTCGACCACGGCCTCATGTGAAGGCTCTGGAACTGCGTCGCTCATGCCCAGACGCTACCCCGAACCGCTGGGGTACCGTCGAGCGCGATGGCCACGATAGAGGAGTGCCGCGCCGCACTCGAGAAGCTCTCCGACAACATGCGCAACGCCGAGGAGGATGCCGCCACGGCGGCGTCCATGGACCGCTCGGTGAGCTGCCGTATCACCGATCTCGACGTCACCTTCGTCGGCCGGATGACGGGCGGCCGGATCGCGGTGCACGACACCCTGCAAGGCCCTCCGAAGGAGAAGGCCCAGATCAGACTGACCATGTCCGGCGACGACCTGGTGGCCCTGGTGAACGGCGAGCTGAACTTCGCCAAGGCCTGGGGCTCGGGCCGGGTGAAACTGGAGGCGGGCCTTCGGGACCTGTTCCAGCTCAGGAAGCTTCTTTAGCTTCAACCCGCACGCGCGCCTTCCGCGAGGCCGGCACCACCAGCGGTGTCCCCGTCTCCGGATCGTCGATGACCTGGCAGCGCAGCCCGAAGACCTCCTCGACGAGCTCGGCCGTGACGATGTCGTTCGGGGCACCCTCGGCAATGATCTTCCCGCTCTTGAGCGCGATGAGATGCGTGGCGTACCGGGCCGCGTGGTTGAGGTCGTGCAGCACGGCGACCAGGGTGCGGCCCTGCTCCTCGTGCAGCTCGGCGCAGAGGTCGAGGACGTCGATCTGGTGCTGGATGTCGAGGTAGGTCGTCGGCTCGTCGAGGAGCAGCAGCGGGGTCTGCTGGGCGAGCGCCATCGCGATCCACACCCGCTGCCGCTGACCGCCGGACAGCTCGTCGACGTACCGCTCGGCGAGTTCCGCGACCCCGGTCTGCCGCATGGACTCCTGCACGACCCGCTCGTCCTCGGTGGACCACTGGCGCAGGATGCCCTGGTGCGGGTAGCGGCCGCGGCCGACCAGGTCGGCGACGGTGATCCCGTCGGGCGCGATCGACGACTGCGGGAGCAGCCCCAGGGTCCGAGCGACCTTCTTCGCCGGCATCGACTGGATGACCTGCCCATCGAGCAGCACCTTGCCCTGGCTGGGCTTGAGCATCCGCGACAGAGCCCGCAGAAGCGTGGACTTGCCGCAGGCGTTGGGGCCGACGATCACCGTGAAGGAGTGGTCGGGTATCTCCACCGACAGCTTCTCGGCGATGACCCGCTGGTCGTAGGCGAGGGTGACGGTGTCGGCGGACAGGCGATTCACGGTGCTCCTTGTGCTCCTTGGGGTGTTCATATCCGGCCCGCCTTGCGCTCGGTGACCAGGAGCCACAGCAGATAGACCCCGCCGAGGACTCCGGTGACCACGCCGACGGGCAGCTGGTCGGCGCCGAAGACCTTCTGCGAGACCCAGTCGGCGGTGACCAGGAGGGTGGCGCCCATGCACAGGGACGGCAGCAGGTTGGGGCCGGGTGAGCGAGTCAGACGGCGGGCCAGCTGCGGCGCGGTGAGCGCGACGAAGCTGACCGGTCCGGCGGCCGCGGTGGCGGCGGCGGTGAGCAGGACGGCGGCGACCAGGAGCAACAGCCGTACGCGCTCCACCCGCACGCCCAGGGCGTTGGAGACGTCGTCGCCCATCTCCATCATCCTGAGGCCGCGCCCGTTGGCGAGGACGAGCGGGACGAGAACCGCGCACAGCCACAGCAGCGGCCAGACCTGCGCCCAGTCCCGGCCGCTCAGGGAACCGGTCATCCATACGACGGCCTGGGCCGCCTCGGTGAGCGTGGACCTGGTCAGCAGATAGCCGTTGACCGCGGTGACGATCGCGGAGATGCCGATGCCGACCAGGACCAGCCGGTACCCATGCACTCCCTGCTTCCAGGCGAGCAGATAGATGGCGAGCCCGGTGACCAGGCCGCCCACGAGTGCGCCCGTGGTCACCTGGGCGGCGCTCCCGGAGAACAGCACGATCATCGTGAGCGCCCCGGCCGTCGCCCCCTGGCTGAGCCCGAGCACGTCCGGACTGCCCAGCGGATTGCGGGAGATGGCCTGGAACAGCGCGCCCCCGAGCCCGAGCGAGGCGCCGACCAGGAGCCCGACGAGCACGCGTGGCAGCCGCAACTCGTTGACGATGAACTCCTGTCCGGCGTTTCCGTTCCCGAGCAGCGTCTTGAGCACGTCCCCGGCGGGGATCGGGAAGTCGCCGGTGCCGATCAGCACCACGCTCGCGGTGAGCGCGGCGAGCAGGAGCAGGGCGACGACGACGGTAGCCCGGACGTCCAGCCGGACGGAGAGCCCACCGGGTGTCCTGATGGCACGGTTGGTCCTCACAGCTGGGCCGTCCTCCGCCGTCGTACGAGAAAGATGAAGACCGGCCCGCCGATGATCGCGGTGACGATGCCGACCTGGAGCTCCGCGGGCCGGGCCACGATCCGCCCGATGACATCGGAGCCGAGCAGCAGCACGGGCGACAGGACGGTCGCGTACGGCAGGATCCAGCGCAGGTCGGGGCCGGTGAAGGAGCGCACGATGTGCGGGACCATCAGGCCGACGAACACGATCGGGCCGCAGGCGGCGGTCGCCGCCCCGCACAGCACGGTCGCGGAGAGCATGGCCAGCGCCCGGGTGCGGTTGAGGTTGGCACCAAGGGCCTTGGCGGTGTCGTCGCCCATCTCCATCGCGTTGAGCGGGCGGGCCAGCGCGAGGGCGAGGAGCGAGCCGGTCACGAGGAACGGCAGCACCTGCGTGATGGTCGAGTTGTTCGCCGAGGACAGCGAACCGACCGTCCAGAAGCGCATCCGGTTGAGCGCCTGGTCGTCGGTGATCATCAGGGCCTGGAGATAGCCGTACAGGGCCGCGCTGATCGCCGTACCGGCCAGCGCGAGCCGTACCGGGGTGGCGCCCCGACTGCCGCCGAGGAACCAGACCAGCGCGCCGACCGCAGCCGCGCCGAGGAAGGCGAACCACACATAGCCGCTGAGCGAGGTGACGCCGAAGAAGGTGATCGCGGTGACGACCGCGGCGGACGCGCCCGCGTTGATGCCGAGCAGCCCGGGGTCGGCCAGCGGATTACGGGTGAGCGCCTGGAGGACCGCCCCGGACAGACCGAGCGCGGCACCGGCGAGCAGACCGAGGATCGTCCGCGACAGCCGGTCGGCCACCACCACGTCACCGTAGGTCCCCGTGTCCTGGAACAGCCCGTGCCAGACCTGCTCCACGGACAGCCCTTTCGCCCCGACCGCGATGCTCGCCACCGCGACGAGCGCAAGGATCACGACGGACACGAGGAGCCCAAAAGCTCGTATCGCCCGGCGGGTTGGGGGCGCGGGGGCGGTCTCCGCGCGCTGTTCGGGAGGACTGTCGACCAACACGCAGTTAGGTTAGCCTACCCTGCCAAGCGGCCACGATCCCGAGGCCCGAACGTACCCGGTCCCTCCTCACAGCCCCAACCTGGCCAGCGCTTTCCCCGCGTCCAACTCGCACACACCCTCCCCGGCCGCCGTCCAGGCCGCGGCGCACAGCGCCCGCAACCCGTCCAGGACCTCACCCTCACCGTCGATTTCCAGCCGCTCCTTACCGGCCTTCGCGGTCCAGCCCCCGCACCGGAAGCCACCCTCCGCCTCGATGACCTCGGGCTGCCCCGTGAGCATCCCCCGCAGATCGGCGTCCACATAGGTCGGCCGATGCTGCGGCGGGGCGGCCAGCAGCTGGGCGCCGTCGGTGACGCCGGTGAGCACGAGCAGCGAATCCACCTCGCCGTTGAACGCGCCCTCGATGTCGGTGTCCAGCCGGTCCCCTACCACCAACGGCCGCTTCGCACCGGTCCGCAGGATCGTCTCCCGGTGCATGGGCGGCAACGGCTTGCCGGCGACCTGCGGCTCGGCACCGGTCGCGATGCGCACGACCTCCACCGCCGCGCCGTTGCCCGGCGCGATCCCACGCCCGCTCGGAATCGTCAGGTCTGTGTTGGACGCGAACCAGGGCACCCCACGCGCGACGGCATAACTGGCCTCGGCGAACCGCCCCCAGGGCAGATCCGGCCCCCCGAAGCCCTGCACGACCGCCGCCGGACCGTCGTCCGCCGACTCCACGGGCTCAAGTCCCCGCTCGCGCAGCGCAACCCGCAGCCCCTCGCCACCGATGACGAGCACCCGCGCCCCGGCCGGCACCTGCTCGCTGATCAGCCGCGCGACGGCCTGCGCGGAGGTGATGACATCGTCGGCCTCCGTCGGTATCCCCAGCTCGGTGAGGTGCTCGGCCACGGCATCGGGCGTACGCAGCGCGTTGTTTGTGACGTAGGCGAGGTGCATACCCCCCTCACGCGCGGTGGCGAGCGACTCGACGGCGTGCACGATCGCGTTCCCGCCCGCGTACACCACCCCGTCGAGGTCGAGCAGCGCGGTGTCGTACGCCTCGCTCAGGGCCTGCCCACTGCCCTCGGGCCTCGTCCTTGCGCCCTGGCTCATTCCGCATCGCTCCTCGTTCGACGGCTTTCCCCCGATCATCCCCCATGCCACTGACACCCGTACGATGCCGGGATGAACACAGCAGGTCACCCGGAAGCAACGGCGCGCCGAGGCCTGGAACTCACCCCGTTCCGAGGCCTGCGCTACGACCCCGACCGGGTCGGCAGCCTTGCCGCCGTGACATCCCCGCCGTACGACGTCGTGGTCCGCCCCGACGGCCTGCACCAGCTCCAGTCCAACGACCCGTACAACATCGTCCGGCTGATCCTCCCGCAGGCGACGACCCCGGCCGAGCGCAACGAGCAGGCGGCCCGCACCCTGCGCGGCTGGCTCGCCGAGGGCATCCTGGCCGCCGACGCCGAACCCGGCTTGTACGTCTACGAACAGCACGACGGCGCCGGACTCCTCCAACGCGGGATCATCGGCATCCTGCGTCTGTCGGAGCCGTCGGAGGGTGTGGTCCTGCCCCACGAGGACGTCATGCCCCATGTGGTCGCCGACCGTGCGGCCCTGATGCGAGCCACCTCCGCGAACCTGGAGCCCCTGCTCCTCACCTACCGTGGCAACGGCACGCAGTCCGTCACCACGACCATGGTCGAACGCACAGCGGAGCAGCCCCCGCTCCTCGCCACCACCACCGAGGACGGCTACAGCCACCGCCTGTGGTCGATCACCGACCCGGCCGAAGTGGCCCGCATCCAGAAGGACCTGGCCCAGCACCAGGCCCTGATCGCCGACGGCCACCACCGCTGGGCGACCTACCGCCGTCTACGCGCGGAGCACCCCTCCCCCAGCCCCTGGGACCACGGCCTGGTCCTCCTCGTCGACACGGCCCGCTACCCCTTGCGCGTCCGAGCCATCCACCGCCTCCTGCACGGCGTCCCGGTGGACCGCTCCCTGTCCCTCCTCGACGGCCTCTTCCGCGTACGGCGCCTCGACATGCCCTTGGCCGAGGCCCTCGACACCCTCGCCGACACGGCCTGCGCGGGCAACGCCTTCCTCCTCGCCGGAGACGGCGCCTTCCACCTCGTGGACCGCCCCGACCCGGGCCTCCTGTCCCGCACGGTCCCCACGGACCGCCCCACCGCCTGGCGCACCCTGGACGCCACGGTCCTGCACGCCACGCTCCTCGCCCACGTCTGGCACATCCCCGAGGACGACCCCGCCCGCATCGCCTACATCCACGACACGGCCGCCACCGTCGAGAAGGCAGAACGCGACGGTGGTACGGCGGTCCTGATGCACCCGGTCCGCGAGGAGGTCGTCCGCGACCTGGCCCGCCAGGGCGTCACGATGCCCCGCAAGTCGACGTCCTTCGGCCCGAAGCCGGCGTCGGGCCTGGTCCTGCGCGCACTGGACGTATAGCGCGAACAAGGGCCGGGATCCTTGGGATCCCGCCCCTTGTCACATGCCGTGCACGTCAGTCCTTGAGGTCGCCCTCTTCGTCTTCGTCGTCTACGGCCTTATCGGCGAGGTCGACGCCAACGTCACCCTCAGCCTCGGCGTCAGCCTCGGCCTCGGCTTCGTCGAAGGCGTCAACGAACTCGACCCCGTCCATCTCGGCGAGCCGGTCGGAGGCGTCCGTGCTGCCGTCCTTGTCGGACTCCACGGCCTTGGCGAACCACTCCCGCGCCTCGCCCTCCCGACCGGCGGCGAGCAGCGCGTCGGCGTACGCGTACCGCAGTCGCGCGGTCCACGGCTGCACCGAGTTCGAAGCCAGCTCGGGGCTCTGCAGGGTCACGATGGCCGCGTCCAGCTGCCCCATGTCACGCCGCGCACCGGCGGCGACGAGCCGCATCTCCACCTGCCCGGCCTTGTCGAGCTTGTGCACCTCGGGCGCCCCGGCCATGTCCAGCGCCTTCTCCGGCCGCCCGAGCCCCCGCTCGCAGTCGGCCATGACCGGCCACAGCTCCACGTTTCCGGTCATCCGCCGCGCGGCCCGGAACTCGGCGAGCGCCTCGCTGTACTTCTGGTTGGCGTACGCCGCGAACCCGGCCGCCTCTCGTACGGCAGCGACACGCGACGCCAGCCGCAGAGCCACCTTGGAGTAGCCGTAGGCACCCTCGGGGTCCTCGTCGATGAGCCGCGCAACCATCACCAGGTTCTTGGCGACATCCTCCGCGAGCCCCTTCGGCAGGCTCTGCAGCTCCTGCCGTACGTCCTTGTCGATCTCCTCGCCCGTGACGTCCTCGGGGATCGGCAGCCGCTTGATCGGCTCGCGATCACGGTCCCGCTCGTCGCGGAAGCGCCCGCCACCGCCGCGCCGGTCGTCACCACCGCGCCGGTCGTCCCGCCCACGGAACCCACCGGGCCGCCCACCCCGGTCGTCCCTACGGGGTCCACCGCTTCCACCACGATCGTCACGACGGAAGCCACCGCGATCCCCGCCGCGGTTGTCGTCGCGGCGGAAGCCACCGCGGTCGTCGCTGCGGCGATCGTCACGGCGGTCATCGCGGCGGTCGTTGTCACGCCGGAAGCCACCACGGTCGCCGCGGTCGTCGCTGCGCCGGTCATCGCGACGGTCGTCCCGGCGCGGCGCGTAGCTGCTGCCGCGGTTGTCGTCCCGGCGGAAGCCCCCACGGTCGTCGCCACGGCGCTCTACACGCTCACCACGGTCCCCGCGGTCGTCACGACGGAAGGCAGGCCGGTCACCGTCACGCCGGAACCCACGATCACGGTCGTCCCGGCGAGGCCCAGCCGGCCGGTCATCACGACGGAACGGAGGACGCCCCCCACGATCACCACCACGGTTGTCACCACCGCGATCGTCACGGCGGAAGCCCCCACGGTCACCACCAGCACCGCGGTTGTCGTCGCGGCGGAAGCCACCGCGGTCGTCGCTGCGGCGATCGTCACGGCGGTCATCGCGGCGGTCATCGCGGCGGTCGTTGTCACGCCGGAAGCCACCACGATCCCCGCCGCGGTTGTCGTCACGGCGGAAACCCCCGCGGTCGTCGCTGCGCCGGTCATCGCGACGGTCGTCGCGGCGCGGAGCGTAGCTGCTGCCGCGGTTGTCGTCCCGGCGGAAGCCCCCACGGTCGTCGCCGCGGCGCTCTACGCGCTCGCCACGGTCCCCGCGGTCGTCACGACGGAAGGCAGGCCGGTCACCGTCACGCCGGAACCCGCGATCACGGTCGTCCCGGCGAGGCCCAGCCGGCCGGTCATCACGACGGAACGGAGGACGCCCCCCACGATCACCACCACGATCGTCACGACGGAAGCCACCACGGTCATCGCTCCGACGGTCGTTGCCGCCACCGCGGTTGTCATCGCGACGATCGTCACGGCGTGCATAACCACCACCGCGATTGCCACCACGGTCATTGCCGCTGCGGTCGTTCCCACCGCGGTCGTTGTCGCGGCGGAAACCGCCGCGGTCCCCCCGGTAGCCTCGATCGCCACGGTCACCACTGTCCCGTCGTTGCTGGTCGCGCTCCGGTCGGTCATCGGGAGAGTTGGTGGACATGGTGACTCCTGTCTTCGGCACTGCAAGCATTCTAAAAACAAAAGGACCCCTGGTCCCAGCTGAACGCTGGGACCAGGGGTCCTCCAAATATTGTTCGGCGGTGTCCTACTCTCCCACAGGGTCCCCCCTGCAGTACCATCGGCGCTGTAAGGCTTAGCTTCCGGGTTCGGAATGTAACCGGGCGTTTCCCTCACGCTATGACCACCGAAACCCTAATGGTTTCGAGCGAACAAGCACACTTTTCTTTTGTGTGGTTCAAGCTCTAGCCGACAACCGTTCGTTGCCTCAGAACTAACACAGTGGACGCGAGCAAATATGGACAAGCCCTCGGCCTATTAGTACCGGTCACCTCCACCCATTACTGGGCTTCCA